>JAVHVY010000352.1:0-9621 GCA_032160305.1 Actinoplanes sp. | reverse complement strand
AAGGACGTCCCGTACCGGTCGACGGTCCCGAACATGGCGCACGCCTGCGGGCACGACGTGCACACCACGGTACTGCTCGGCCTCGGGCTGGCCCTGGCCCAGCTGCAGGAACAGGGTGAGCTGCCCGGCCGGGTCCGGCTGATCTTCCAACCGGCCGAGGAGGCGATCCCCTCCGGTGCGCCCGGGATGATCGCGGCCGGCGCGCTCACAGACGTGGCGGCGGTCTACGCGCTGCACTGCTACCCACAACTGCCGGCCGGACTCGTCGCAGTGCGGTCCGGGCCGTTCACCGCGGCGGCGGACACCGTCGAGGTGACCCTGACCGGCCCCGGCGGGCACACCGCGCGCCCGCACCTCACCGCCGACCTGGTGTACGCGCTCGGCCGGGTCATCGTGGACGTGCCCAGCCTGCTCGAACGCCAGGTCGACCCGCGGGCGGGCGTCTCGCTGGTCTGGGGCGCCGTGCACGCGGGCCAGGCGTTCAACGCCATCCCGGCCGAGGGCGACGTCCGGGGCACGGTCCGGATCCTGAGCCGGGAGGCCTGGCGTAGTGCCCCCGACCTGATCACCAGGCTGATCCGCGAGGTCGTGGCGCCCACCGGCGCACAGGCGGACGTCCGCTACATCCGGGGTGTCCCGCCGGTGATCAACGACCGGATGGCGTCGGCGATCATCGCCGGCGCGGCCGGGGCGGCCCTGGGCGCCGACCGGGTGGTCGAGGCGGAGATCTCGATGGGCGGCGAGGACTTCGCCTTCTACCTGGAGAACGTCCCCGGCGCGATGATCCGCCTAGGCACCGGCACGCCCGGCGCGGAGACGAACTACGACCTGCACACGGCGAACTTCGACGTGGACGAACGCTGTATCGGCTACGGCGTCCGGGTGCTGGTGCACACCGCGCTGGCCGCCATCTCGACCGGGGCGTTCTGACCGGGTGGCTCCGCCCGCCCCGTGACCGGGCGGAGCCGGCGCGGTATCAGGCTGACGGCGGCCCCTCGACCGTGCGGGACGGGTGCTGCGGCAGTGGCGCACCGGCCGTCGCCGGAGCCGCGGTGCCGACCGTCTGCTTTCCGTAGCGCCGGGCCAGATAGATCGCGATCCCGACCGGGATACCCAGCGCGACCAGCCACGGCAGCAGCGCGCCGAGCACGGTCAGTAGCACCGCCAGCGAGGCGAGTAGCGAGTGCCAGCCTTTGGTCAGCCCGCTGAGGAAACCGGCCGGCGACTCCGTGGTCGGCACCGTGGCGACTGCCTCCGGCCCGAGCAGGACAGCAGTGATGGTGGACAGCGTGGTCAGGTCCGCCAGCCGGCGCTTCTTGGCCTGTAGCGCGGCCAGATCGGACTCTCGGCTGGCCACCTCCTTCTCCAGCATCACCAGGTCGGTCAGCGACTTCGCCTGGGCCAGGAGCTTGCGCCCGCTGTCCACCCGGGCCTGCTGCACGGTGATCCGCGCGTCCAGGTCGATGGACTCGACGGTGACGTCCTCCGTGCTCGTCTGCCGCTGTTCTTCCTTGCCGAGCCCGGACAGCTGCTGCACCACGGAGGTGAAACGGTCGCCGGGCACCCGCAGGATGACTGAGGCGGTGTTGACTCCGGTGGTCGTGTTCCCGCTGTGCCGTTCGTCCCCGCCGACGAAGCCGCCGACCCCGGCGGCCAGCGCGGCGGCCTGGGTCGCGGCCGCGTTCACGTCTTTCACCCGTACGGTGATGGACCCGGTGTAGATGATGGCGCGCTGGTCGATGTTCAGGTCGGGCGCTTTGGCCGCCCCGTCCTTGGCTGCACCCCCCGGGGGCGCCCCGTCCTGGGCCGGGCCGGCACCACCCGCCTGCTGCTCGGGCAGCCTCGCGGCGGGTGCCGCGGCCTTGTTGGCCATGCCTGACGAGGCGGAATCGTCTGACGACGAAGAATCACTACAGCCGGTGAGTGTCACCGCTGCGATCAGTGCGGTGAGAAGCAAATATCGTGGAGCACGCATGGTTCCTCCGATCCCCGTGTGACTTGCCCCCTCGGACGTGCGGCGTACGTCCGCCGGTTCCGGCAGACTGCAGAGTGCGGAGTCACGATTCGGTAGCGGAGGAACCCGTGCGCATCACGAAGTACACCCACTCCTGTCTTCGGATAGACAGTGGTGAATCTGTTCTGGTGGTCGATCCGGGTGGTTTCTCGGAGCGTGCGGCGCTGACCGGGGCCGACGCGGTCTTGATCACGCACGAGCACGTCGACCACCTCGACGTCGACGCGCTCGCCGACGCCCTGGCCGAAAATCCCGGCATCCGGGTCTTCGCCCACGCCGATGTCCTGCCCACGCTGACCGCTTTCACCGAGGTGTCGGTCGCGGTGGCGCCGGGCGAGCGGTTCTCCGCGGCCGGTTTCGCGGTCACGGCCTTCGGCGGCGAGCACGCCGTGATCCACCCGGACATCCCCCGGATCGCGAATCTCGGCTATCTGATCGCCGACGCCGACGATTCCCTCTACCACCCGGGAGACTCGTTCACCGTCCCCGAGGGCGCGGTGGTCGACACGCTCTTCGTCCCGCTGAACGCGCCCTGGATGCGGCTGGCCGAGTCGATCGACTTCGTCCGCGCGGTCAAGCCCCGCCGGGCGTACGCCGTGCACGATGCCCTGCTCACTCAGACCGGAGCGAAGATCAGCGACGGGCACCTCGAACGGCTGTCCGGCACCGACTACGCGCACGTGGCGCCCGGCACGACGATCAACTGACGTGCCGGTCAGCGAGGATCTGATCCGAAGCCTCTACGAGGCCCAGCCCGAGGGTTTCGTGGCGGCCCGCGCCGCCGCGATCGCCGCGGCCCGCACCTCCGGCGACAAGGACGCGGCCAAGCGGTACGCGGCCCTGCGCAAGCCGACGGTGGCCGCCTGGCTGGTCAACCTGCTCGCCCTGCGCCGTCCCGAGCTGATCGAGAATCTGGTCGAGCTGTCCACCGCCCTACGCGAGGCGCAACGCGGCCTGCAGGGCGACCAGCTGCGCGAGCTGTCCCAGCAGCGCCGCCAGGTGGTGGCTGCCCTGGTCACCGCCGCCCGCACGCTGGCCGTCGAGGAGGACCCGGGCCTGAGCGCGGGCAAGCTGCCGCTCGGCGAGGTCGAGTCGACCCTGACCGCAGCGCTGGCCGAGCCGGAGATCGCCGAACAGGTCCGCTCCGGCCGGCTGATCCGCGCGGCCACGTACACGGGCTTCGGCGAGGTCCCGCGTCCCCGGCTGCGCCTGGTCACCGCCGACGACGACGACGAGGAGGCGGAAGCGGACGACCAGGAGGTCGAGGAGCACCCCCGGGAGAGCGCAGCCGCCGAGCGCCGCCGCCGCGAGCACCAGGAACGCGAGCGCGAGCTGCGCCGCGACCTGAAGACCGCCCAGTCCGCCGAGAAACGGGCCGACGAGCAGTTGGAGCGCACCGAGGACGCGGAACGTGACGCGGGACACGCCGTCGAGGACATCGACGCCGAGCTGGCCGAACTGGAGCGCCGGCGCACCGAGGCGGTCGCCGACGTGGCCCGGCGCAAGCTGGCGCGACGCACCGCCGAACGCGAGGCCGCCGCCGCCCGGCGCCGGGTCGGGGACGTCCAAGCGGCCCTCGAGGATCTGCAGGCCGACGCCGGGGACTGAGAGAATGTTTTCCAGAATCGGTCAGGTAGAGCAGAATCGGGCACGTGACTCCCGAACAGGCCGCCGCCACCGCCAAGCCGGGACTTGCGGGACTCGTCGGCGCCTTTGCCGAGTCGCCCCAGACGCTGCGCCGCGCGCGGCTGCTCGGCCTGTCGGGGTGGGCGTACCACGTGTCCGCGCGGGCCGGCGCCCTCGGCGAGGTCGGCCCCGAGACGGTCGCCGCGGCGATCGGCTTCATCGCGCCCGACGCCGTCGCCGACGGCTGGGAGGCGGCGGCGAAGGCGACCGAGCCGCTGGAGGTCGCCACCTGGCACCTGCACGAGCTGTGCCGCTGGGGCAACGACCAGCTCGGCGGCTTCGGCCGGGTGACCCGCGTCTACGACCTGGCCAAGAAGGTCTACGACTCGGTCGACGCGGCCGGGCTGCCGCTGTTCGCGGCGTGGCGGGCGATGCCGATCCCGGACACGACACCGGGCGCGCTGGCCGCCGTCGCCCTGCTGTTGCTGCACGAACACCTGATGGGCGTGCACGTGGTCGCCGTACGGGCCAGCGGGCTGACCCCGTTGCAGGCGATCATCGCGGGTCCGGAGGGCGAGACCGGAGCGGTCGCCTTCGGCTGGCAGCCGCCGTACCCGCCGAAGGGGCCGATCGTGCGCCGGCTGATGTGGGCCGAGTCGGTCGCCGACTCGCTGGCCGGACAGGCGTATGCGCAGCTCAGCCTCGCCGAGCGGGCCGAGTTCCTGGGGCTGCTGGAGTCGTTGCGGCGCCAGCTCGGCCGGTGATCCGGTTTCCGCCAGGCGGCACCCCGCGGTACGCGGCGAACATCTGCCGGCGGGCGTTTTAGATCTCCGGCTTGGCCGTGCGGGTCGGGCGCTGGCGCAGAGCGGCGACGTAGTCGTCCGGCGCGCCCGCCTTCTCCGCCGCGATCGCGATCTCGGAGAGGTACCACGCGGTCGGCATGCCGCCCTCGTAGCCGTCGAAGGCGTAGACCCACGCGCTCAGCTCACCCTCGAGCGTGGAGACCCGCACGGTCACCTTCTGGTACGCCCCCGCCGTGACCCCCTCGACCTCGTCGAGCTGCGCCGCGTCCCACGGGTGCACGTCGTAGACGGAGACGAAGACCCGGTCGCCCGGTGACTCCACGATCGTGGTCACCGAGCCCTCCCAGCCCATGTCGCCCTCCCCGGCGAAGGTCAGGCGCCACCCTTCGATCCACCCCACCGCGACCATGGGGGAGTGCGGACAGTAGGCCCGCATGCGGGCGGGGTCCAGATTCGAGCCATACGCGGCGTAATGACGCACGGCGATGACGATAGTCGTAGCCGGGGGTGGGGGAGAATACGAGGAGTGCGTGTCGGCATAGTTGGCACCACTGGTGTCGGAGGTGGGAGCGCTGTGAGTCGGATCGTGATCATCGGCGGCGGGCCGGGCGGGTACGAGGCCGCCCTGGTAGCGGCGCAGCTCGACGCGGAGGTCACGCTCGTCGAGGCCGACGGGGCGGGCGGTGCCTGTGTGCTCTCCGACTGCGTCCCGTCGAAGACCTTCATCGCCAGCTCAGAGGTGATGACGGGCTATCGGCACAACGAGGAGTTCGGGATCCGGTCGGCCGGTCTGGCCGCGGTGACCGTCGATGCCGAGGCGGTCAACCAGCGGGTCAAGAGGCTGGCGCTGGCTCAGTCCGCCGACATCCAGACCAAGCTGATCAAGGCCGGAGTGGATGTCGTCACCGGCCGCGCCCGGCTGGGTGAGGACACGCTCGGTCACACCCATCAGGTGCTGATCACCCCGGCCGGCATGGCCGGGTATTCCGTCGACGCCGCCACCGTTCTGATCGCCACCGGCGCGACCCCGCGGGTGCTGCCCACCGCCGTGCCCGACGGCGAGCGGATCCTCGACTGGCGCCAGGTGTACGACCTGCCCGTGCTGCCTTCGCATCTGATCGTGATCGGCTCCGGCGTGACCGGGGCGGAGTTCGCGAGCGCCTACCTCGCCATGGGCGTGACGGTGACCCTGGTATCCAGCCGGGAGCGGGTGATGCCGCACGAGGACGCCGACGCGGCCATGGCCATCGAGCGGGTCTTCCGCGAGCGCGGCATGACGATCCTGAACCAGTCCCGGGCGAACTCGGTGGTCAATACCGGCGACGGCGTCGAGGTCACCCTCGCCGGCGGCCGGGTCGTCGCCGGCTCACACGCCCTGATGGCCGTCGGCGCGGTGCCGAACACGGCCGACCTGGGCCTGCGTGAGTACGGCGTCGACGTCGCCCCGGGCGGCTACGTCAGCGTCGACCGGGTCTCCCGCACCAACGTGCCCGGCGTCTACGCGGCCGGGGACTGCACCGGAGTCCTGCCGCTGGCCAGCGTCGCCGCCATGCAGGGTCGGATCGCGGTCTGGCACGCGATGGGCGAGGCGGTGGCCCCGCTGCGGCTGCGTACCGTCTCGGCGAACGTCTTCACCGACCCCGAGCTGGCCACGGTCGGCGTCTCGCAGAACGATGTGGACGCCGGCAAGGTACCGGCCCGGCAGGTGATGCTGCCGCTGACCGGCAACGCCCGGGCCAAGATGGCCGGCCTGCGCGACGGCTTCGTCAAGCTCTTCTGCCGCCCGGCCACCGGCCAGATCGTCGGCGGTGTCGTGGTCGCGCCGAAGGCCAGCGAGCTCATCCTGCCGATCACCATGGCGATCGAGAACAACCTGACTGTGGACCAACTGGCCCACACCATCACGATCTATCCGTCGCTGTCCGGTTCGATCGCCGAGGCGGCCCGGCAGCTGATGCAGCATGACCTGCAGTGACGGGCGGTCAACAGCGGGACTGGTCGACGTCCGGCTCGATCCCGGTGGCGACCTCCGACTCGATCCCGATCTCCGTGTCGATCCCGATGGCGATCTCCTCCTCGACGGCGTTGCGGCCGCCGAAGAGGGCCAGGATCCAGCCGGCCGTACCGAAAATGACCGCCGCGGTGGCGGCGACCGCGAGCAGCCGCCAGGCCGACTGGGTGATCGCGGTGCCGCCAAGGTGGCCGACCAGGCCGCCGTAGGTGGCCCAGGCCAGCGCGGCGCCCCCGTCGTAGGCGACGAAGAGCTTGATCGCGTAACCGGTGTGCCCGGCGTGGTAACCGGCGGCCATCCGGCCGCCGGGGACGAAGCGGCACAGCAGCAGCACCAGCGGGCCGGGGCGGCGCAGGCCGCGGGTGAAGCGTTCGGCCGCGCGTTTGGCCTTCGACGGGCCGTCGTCGTTCTTCGGGGCGAAGTGGTGCCGCAGGTCGGAGAGCCGGCCGTTGAGCCAGTTGCCGCCCGCGTGCCCGCCTGCGTGCCCGGCCGTGCGACCGAGGATGAAGGCGAGTGAATCGCCGGTGAACATGCCCAGCGCCCCGGTCGCGATGACCAGCGGCAGGCTGAGATTGCCGTAGACGGTGAGCGCGCCGGAGGTGATCATGATGGCCTGGACCGGCACCACCGGAACCATCGCATCGACGGTCAACAAACCGAGGATCGCCAGGTAGGCCCAGACCGGTGTTGCCATCGCGGTCAACAAATCGGTCATCGGCTCGGCCACCTTGCGGTTCTAGGGCTCACGGCATTCTGCCCGATCCGCCCTGTGAGTGTGCTGAGTTTCAGGATGCTCCCTGTTCAGCTGCGGCTAGCGGTGATGCCGGACACGCTACGTCATGATCTCACCTGTTGCGTCTGTTACCCGTGCGCAACGACGGGCGCCTAGATTCAGCGCATGGCGGATCTATTCGAGGAGTACCGCCTCGGCCCCGGCTGGGACGAGATGTTCAGCGAACTCGGGTTGGCTCGCGAGAGCTACGAGGCGCTGCACGCGACCCTCCAGCCGTTGTCCAGCGCTGAGCTGGGAGTACGCGCCGAGGTGCTGGCACGGGCATTCCTCGATCAGGGCATCACCTTCGCCCTCAAGGGGGTGGAGCGGCCCTTCCCACTGGACATCGTCCCGCGGATCATCGCTGCGGCCGAGTGGCGCGACGTCGAGCTCGGCGTGGCCCAGCGGATCCGGGCGCTGGAGGCGTTCCTGGCCGACGTCTACGGCGCCGGACAGGTGCTGGCCGACGGCGTCGTCCCGCGCCGGATCATCGCGACCAGCTCACACTTCCTGCGTGCGGCGGCCGGCATCAACCCGCCGAACGGTGTGCGCATCCATGTCGCCGGGGTCGACCTGATCCGCGACGAGCAGGGCACCTTCCGGGTCCTGGAGGACAACGTCCGGATCCCCTCAGGCGTCAGCTACGTGATGGAGAACCGCCGGGCGATGGCCCAGGTGCTCCCCGAGGTCTTCGCGGCCACCCGGATCCTGCCCGTCGAGTCGTACCCGGCGATGCTGCTGCGGGCGCTGCGCGCGGCCGCCCCGGTCGGCGTGAGCGACCCGACCGTGGTGGTGCTCAGCCCGGGCGTCTACAACTCGGCGTACTTCGAGCACGCGCTGATCGCCCGGGAGATGGGCGTCGAGCTGGTCGAGGGCCGCGACCTGGTCTGCGTCGGCAACGACGTGGCGATGCGGACGACCGCCGGCGAGCAGCGGGTGGACGTGATCTACCGGCGGATCGACGACGACTTCCTCGACCCGGTGCATTTCCGGGCCGATTCGGTGATCGGGGTGGCGGGCCTGCTGAACGCGGCCCGCGCGGGCCGGGTGACGATCGCCAACGCGGTCGGCAACGGCGTCGCCGACGACAAGCTCCTCTACACGTATGTGCCGGATCTGATCCGGTACTACCTCAACGAGCAGCCGCTGCTGCCCAACGTCGACACGTACCGGCTGGACGACCCGGGCGTGCTCGCCGACGTGTTGCCCCGGCTGCGGGAACTGGTGCTCAAACCGGTCGACGGCTCCGGCGGCGCCGGCATCGTGATCGGCTCGCAGGCCATGGACCACGAGATCGAGGCCGTCCGCGAGAAGATCGTCGCCGACCCGCGCGGCTGGATCGCCCAGCGCGAGGTCAAGCTGTCGATGGTGCCCACCCTGATCGGCAACCGGCTGCGCGGCCGGCACGTCGACCTGCGCCCGTTCGCGGTCAACGACGGCGAGAAGATCTGGGTCCTGCCCGGCGGCCTGACCCGGGTCGCGCTGCCCGAGGGCGCCCTGGTTGTCAACTCCAGCCAGGGCGGCGGGTCGAAGGACACCTGGGTGCTGGCCGACGCCGCCGACCCGGTGCCGTACGACGAACCGGACCTGACGGCCGAGCCGGCGCCGCTGCCCGCGGCCTCCAGCCCCGACCTCGGCCCCGGCGCGGTCGGCGGCGAGGAACAGCAACAGCAACAACAACAGGGGAGTATGCGGTGCTGAGCCGGATCGCCGAGTCGCTCTACTGGATCGGCCGCTACGTGGAGCGCGCCGAAAGCACCGCCCGCATCCTCGACGTGCACCTGCAGCGGATGCTCGCCGACCCGTGGACCCAGGAGGAGGCGGCCTGCCAGTCCCTGCTGCGCGTGATGGGCATGCCGAAGGTCGACGGCCCGTACACAGCGGCCCGGGTGACCGGCCTGCTCGGCCTCGATGAGCGCAACCCCAGCTCGGTGGTCGGCGCGCTCGCCGCGGCCCGGGAGAACGCCCGCGGCGCCCGCGAGACGGTCTCCTCGGAGATGTGGGAGTGCCTGAACACGACCTGGCACGGCCTGCAGAACGCCCGGCGTCGCGTCGAGCAGCAGGGCGTCCACTCGTTCTTCCGCTGGGTCCGGGAACGCTGCGCCGTGATGGCCGGACTGACCGACGCCACGATGAGCCGCGACGAGGGCTGGCTCTTCCTGGTCCTCGGTCGCAGCGTCGAACGGGTCGACATGACCGCCCGGCTGCTGCGCACCCACGAGCTGGCCGGCGGCAGCATCCCGTCCTGGTTGACCCTGCTGCGTTCGTGCGGCGCGTGGGAGACGTTCCTGCGCACCTACCGGGGCGCGCTGGACGACCGGCACGCCGCCGAGTTTCTGCTGCTGGACCGGCTGTTCCCGCGCTCGGTGTTCGCGGCGCTGTCGTCCGCCGAGTC
>JAVHVY010000339.1:0-2693 GCA_032160305.1 Actinoplanes sp. | reverse complement strand
CCTGCCGGTCACGGTCACCGCGCTCGTCGCGGCGTCGGAGAACATGCCGAGCGGTACGGCGCAGCGCCCCGGCGACGTCATCCGCCACTACGGCGGCCGGACGGTCGAGGTGCTCAACACCGACGCCGAGGGCCGGATGGTGCTGGCCGACGGGATGGCCCGGGCCTGCGCCGACGGCACCGACTACCTCTTCGAGACCTCGACGCTGACCGGCGGGCAGGTGGTCGCGCTCGGCAAGCGGACCGCCGGCGTGATGGGCGACCCAGCGACGTGCGAGCGGGTCAAGACGGCCGGCAGCCTGGTCGGCGAGCCGGCCTGGCCGATGCCGATGCCGGACGAGGTGCGCAAGGGCATGGACTCGGACGTGGCCGACATCAGCCAGACGAACGCGAGCATGGACCGGGCCGGGCACATGCTGCAGGGCGGCGTCTTCCTGCGCGAGTTCGTGACCGAGGGGATGCCGTGGGCGCACATCGACATCGCCGGCCCCGCGTATCACCCGGGTGAGCCGACCGGTCACTGGTCGAAGGGCGGCACGGGTGTGCCGGTGCGCACGCTGCTGGCCCTGATCGAGGACGTGGCCGCGAACGGCTGAGCCGGCCCTGCCGAACGCCGTCCGGCGCCACGTCGGGCGGCGCAACGTCGGGCGGCGCAACGTCGGGCGGCGCTACGCCGGGCGGCGCTACGCCGGGCGGCGCTTCTGCCGGGCGTTGTAGTCGCGCATCCGCTGCGGATAGCCCAGCAGCTTGACGTCGTAGATCGGCAGGGTGAGCGAGTGCGCGAAGCGGCGGGCGCCCTCGGGGGAGTCGACGCGCCGGCGGGTCCACTCCCCGTCGTGTGCCACGAGCAACAGGGTGGTCTCGGTCACGGTCGTCCGCGGCTCGATGAAACCTTCCACACCGCGCCGCGAGCGGACGAACTCCGCGAGATACTCCAGATCGGCACGATCCGCCGGGCGTCCACTCGATCGGGACGGCTCGCTCCGCCGCCGGAACCACGCCACCGGTCACTCCTCAGGGTCATTTGCGGCAAGGGTACTTGCCGGCCGCATGTCGCGGGGCACCTGGCTGCATTGACCCGCTCTGCAAGTGACAAGATGGCCGGGAAGACTTGTGACCGTTTCCATAGTGTGACCCACGTGGTAACGACGCGACCTTGGAGTTGACGTGAGCCAGCCGAACACCTTCGACATCGTGATCCTCGGCGCCGGCAGCGGTGGGTATGCGGCCGCCCTGCGGGCGGCCGAGCTCAACCTGTCGGTCGCGCTGATCGACAAGGCGGAGCTGGGCGGCACCTGCCTGCACCGGGGCTGCATCCCGACCAAGGCGCTGTTGCACGCCGCGGAGATCGCCGACCAGACCCGCGAGAGCGAGCAGTTCGGCGTCAAGGCCGACCTGATCGGCATCGACATGGCCGGCGTGAACGCCTACAAGGACGGCGTCGTAAGCCGCCTGTACAAGGGCCTGCAGGGCCTGCTCAAGCAGCCCAACATCACCGTCTACAACGGCGCCGGCAAGCTGGTCGCGCGGGATGCGGTCGAGGTGAACGGCGAGCGCGTCACCGGCCGCAACGTCATCCTCGCGACCGGCTCGTATTCGCGGTCCCTGCCCGGCCTGGAGATCGACGGCAAGCGGGTGCTGGCCAGCGAGCACGCGCTCAAGCTGGACCGGGTGCCGTCCTCGGCGATCGTGCTCGGCGGTGGCGTGATCGGCGTGGAGTTCGCCAGCGTGTGGAAGGCCTTCGGCGCCGACGTGACCATCCTGGAGGCGCTGCCCCGGCTGGTCGCGGCCGAGGACGAAGAGGTCTCCAAGGCGGTCGAGCGGGCGTTCCGCAAGCGCAAGATCAACTTCAAGCTCGGCAAGCCGTTCGAGAAGGTCGAGCACACCGAGAACGGCGTCAAGGCCACCCTGCAGGGCGGCGAGACCGTCGAGGCCGAGATCCTGCTGGTCGCGGTCGGTCGCGGCCCGACCACCCAGGATCTGGGGTACGAGCAGGCCGGCGTCACCCTGGACCGCGGTTTCGTGATCACCGACGAGCGGCTGCACACCGGCGTCGGCACCATCTACGCGGTCGGCGACATCGTGCCCGGCCTGCAACTGGCGCACCGCGGCTTCCAGCAGGGCATCTTCGTCGCCGAGGAGATCGCCGGTCTGAAGCCGGCCGTGATCGACGAGGCCGGCATCCCCCGGGTCACCTACTCCGACCCCGAGGTCGCCTCGGTCGGCCTGACCGAGGCCAAGGCCAAAGAGCAGTACGGCGCCGACAAGGTGAGCACCTACAACTACAACCTCGGCGGCAACGGCAAGAGCCAGATCCTCAAGACCCAGGGCTTCGTCAAGCTGGTCCGGGTGAACGACGGCCCGGTGGTCGGCGTCCACATGGTCGGTGCCCGGGTCGGCGAGATGGTCAACGAGGCGCAACTGATCTACAACTGGGAGGCGTTCCCGGAAGACGTCGCCCAGCTGATCCACGCGCACCCGACCCAGGGTGAGGCGCTCGGCGAGGCGCACCTGGCCCTGGCCGGCAAGCCGCTGCACGCGCACGCCTGACCGTCCGCTTATCCACTTACCGCAGGCCGTAAGGAGTTCAAGACAATGCCGGTATCGGTCACCATGCCGCGGCTGGGTGAGAGCGTCACCGAGGGCACCGTCACGCGCTGGCTCAAGCAGGAGGGCGAGCGGGTCGAGGCCGAC
>JAVHVY010000336.1:0-4505 GCA_032160305.1 Actinoplanes sp. | reverse complement strand
GTGTAATGCCGGAGCCGTGCTACGCAGGAGGATGAACGCCGATGACCGACGTGCCCGAGGTGAGTCGAGTGGGCAAGCTGCACGGGTTACTGCACCTGGTGGCGGGATATGCCCCAGCCGAGGCGCTCACGGCAATGCGGGCCGATCTGGCGGCGGGTCGGGAACCCGAGGTGGCTGCCGGGATCGTGAACGTCGTGTCAGACCGCCGCCTGCCGTTGTCGCCGGCCGACCGTGCGGTGCTGGCCGGGATCGTGCCGGACAATCCGCGGTTGCCGCTGCTCGCTCAGCATGAGAGTGGTCAACTACCGGGGCTGATGTACCGCTTCCAGGCCGCGCTGCCCGCCCCCGAGGTGTTCAAGGGGCAGGTGCCCCCTGTTCTCGACCTGACGTCCGCACCGGATCTCTGGGTGCAGGCGTGCCTGGATGACGTCGACCGCGCCGTGGTGCAGGCGACCGAGCTGACCGCCGGTGCGGTCGCCCTGTTTCGGTCGTGGCGTTACGCACCTCCGGTGCCGCCGTCGCGGGTCTATCTGCTCGAGGCGGACGTTCCGATCGCGGAACTCGCCGCGCTGACCGCTCAGATCCAGCAGGTGCTGACCGAGCGGGGACAGTCCGACCCGCAGGTCGAGGTGTACTCCCCCGAATCTGCTCTGCCGCCGTATCAGCGCACGGCCAGGGGCGCTGCCGCCCTGCTCTGGACGGCCGACAACGATGCGCCCACCGTGCGGTTGAGCCGGGTTTTCGACCGGGCGGATGCCGACGAGGGCCCGCAGTTCGACGCACATCACCCGCGGATGTCCGGTGCCGAGGTCGACCTCGCGGCGGGCTATCTGGACGATGGCTGGCCGCTGCTGACCACCACCGAGCGGATGCCGGACGTGGTGGACCCGCAACGCGGCCGGATCGTCCCGATGAACTACCTCACCGACGGCAGCTGGGTCTGGACCGACACGGTGTCCTACTACCTGCGGGTGCATGCTCTGCGCCCGGACCCCGAGCTGCTGGACCACATGCGGGCCGTCGGTTTCGCCATGCCGCAGGTCGATACGGTGGCGGCGCACCGGGCGATGGCCTCACTCTATCTGCCGGCCGAGCCGGTCTGGGTCATCTAGTGGGCCCGATGACCGACCCGACTGCCGGCGGTCCGAGGGCGGACTATTTCCTGCTCACCGATCCCGAGTGGGAGAAGCCGGAAGACGCTGGTCGGCCGCCGGTGGATGCGGTCATCGGGCGGTGGCCGGTGGACGAGCACGGCGTGGTCGGCCTGTTCCGGAGCAACCCGGGCTACCGCCCCCGCTACGGGAGTTCGCCGTCGGACCCGATCGATGTGCTGTTACGACTGGCGATGCGCGGCGACGTACCGATGGAGCAGCTTCAGTTGATCCTGCGGGACTCGATGTTCGATCTTGCGCTGAACGGTGACGGCCGCCCGCTGATCGTCAAGTCGCCCGAGGGGGTGCCGTGCGCGGTGGTCACCACGAGCGGCCCGCACCGCGAGCGGGTGCAGTCGCCGGACTGGGCGCGCATTGATGTGACGGAGCTGGCGCTGCGGCTGACCGACGGCGTAGACGTCCTGATCAACCCTAACGGGCCGTCGAGTGTACGGCTGACCGCTTCGTTCGTGCAGGAGACCGTGCTGATGACCGATGAGGACATCGCCACCGCGTACGCGGAGATCCGGGCCGAAGCCACGCCCGACTGACTCCCCTGATGCAATCCGTATGCGTCGATATTCCCTTATGTCGCGCCGCTGGCCAGGCCGGACCGGCGTTCGTTTCTGATTGGTTATGATAGCGACCTTGACAGATAAAGTTTGATAGTGCGTGAATGTGTTTCCAGGCGGTAAACCCCTGATGTCACATCTCGCTATCAAGGAGCCCATGTCATGAGCGCTACGTCCAGCCGCTGGCGGCTGGCGGTCGCTACCCTCGGGGCGGCCCTTATTCTCGTCAGTGCCTGTGCGAAGTCGGAAGACAGCACGGGCGTCACCGCGAACGCCTCCGCCGGCGCCCAGGTCGCACAGTCCCCCGCGACGGGCACCTCGACGTGCACGCTGACCCAGTTCGGCGGCACCAAGGTCGACCTCAAGACCGCGAAGGTCGGCTTCTCCCAGTCGGAGAAGGAGGCGAACCCGTTCCGGATCGCCGAGACCCAGTCCATCAAGGCCGAGGCCGCGAAACTGGGCATCACCAGCCTCACCGCGACGAACGCGAACTCGCAGTTCAACAAGCAGATCAGCGACGTCGAGCAGATGATCGACTCGGGCGTGCAGCTGCTCGTCATCGCCCCGCTGAACTCGGACGGCTGGGACTCGGTCTTCGCCAAGGCGTCGGCCAAGAAGGTCCCGATCATCACGATCGACCGCAAGATCAACGCGACCCCCTGCACGAACTACCTGACCTTCATCGGGTCGGACTTCGCCGAGCAGGGCAAGCGGGCGGCCGACGCGATGGCCAAGGCCCTCGGCAACAAGGGCAACGTCGCGATCCTGCTCGGCGCGCCGGGCAACAACGTGACCACGCTGCGGACCAGCGGCTTCAAGGACGAGATCGCCAAGGTCGCCCCGGACATCAAGATCACGTTCGAGCAGACCGGTAACTTCGCCCGCGAGGACGGCCAGAAGGTCACCGAGCAGCTCCTGCAGTCGCACCCCGACATCAACGCCATCTACGGCGAGAACGACGAGATGGCCCTGGGCGCCGAGGTGGCGCTGAAGGGTGCCGGCAAGAAGGCCGGCGACGTCAAGCTGGTCTCCGTCGACGGCACCAAGGGCGCTGTCCAGGGCATCATCGACGGCTGGTTCTCCAGCGTCATCGAGTCCAACCCGCGTTTCGGCCCGCTCGCCTTCGAGACCGCCACCAAGTTCTTCAACGGTGAGCCGATCCCGTCGGACATCATCATCCAGGACCGCTCCTACGACGAGAGTAACGCCAGGACGGACCTCAGCGCCGCCTACTGAGCCTTGCCGTAACACTCTTCCGCAACACCTCCGCCGCGGCGGTGTCGAGCACTCCTGGCAGCACGAACAGGGTCGCTGGGCACCGCCGCGCGCTGTTCCGCGCACCACGCGAGACATCGACAGACGCCACTTGCTTTACAATGTTCAACCAAGTCAATATGTGTCTCCCCACACCTTGGAGGGGCACGTGATCACACATCCCCGCTCCCGACGACCCTGGCGACGCCTCATCGCCACCGCCGCCGCCGCGCTGGCCGCTTCGGCGGGCAGTCTCGCTGTCACCGCGAGCCCGGCCCTGGCCTTCGCCGGCGCGGCCCGGTCCTTCAAGGTCACCACGGTCGGTTTCGACACCCGCTTCCTGCGGCACCAGGACAGTCTGGCCCGCACGGACGTGATCACCGCGAGCAGTTCGACGGCCGCCAAGCAGGACGGCACTTTCACCGTTCGCACCGGACTGGCGGAAAGTAGCTGTTACTCCTTCGAATCAGTCAACTACCCGGGCAAGTACCTGCGGCACTCGAGCTTCCGGCTGCGGATCGATGCCGGCGACGGGACGACCACCTTCCAGCAGGACGCCACCTTCTGCGCCCAATCGGCCCTGAACGGCGGTAGCGGCAACGTTTCCCTGGAGTCGTACAACTATCCTGGCTACCGGGTTGCGGGCCAGACTCCGTCCTAAAGTTAGGGCGGGGTGAAGGCCCGCGCTGGAAGGGGCCGCCAAGGTCTGAGCTCGCCCTGTGGTTTAAGCTGGGCGGTTTTGCTGTTCGATGTATTGATGCATGACAGTCAGCGGTGCGCCGCCGACGGAGCCCGCGAAGTACGATCCCGACCAGAGCTTGTTGGTCTCGTAGTAATGGCGCGCGAGGTCGGGGAACTCCTGCCGCATCCGCCGTGACGAGACGCCCTTGAGGGAGTTGACCAGCTTCGCCAGGGCCACTTTGGGCGGGAAGTTGACGAGCAGGTGGACGTGGTTGTTCTCCCCGTTGAACTCGACCAGCTCGGTCTCGAAGTCGGCGCACACCACCCGCATGATCTCTTCCATCCGGGTGAGGTGCCGGTCACCGAACACCCTGTGCCGAAACTTTGTCACGAAAACCAAATGAGCATGCAGGGCAAAAACACAGTGTCTACCAGTGCGGATGCCATCGAGTTCAACCATAAACCAATGGTACACTGTACGGGTGCAGCTTCGTTACAACTTCCGGGCGTACCCGACGCCGAGCCAGCAGCACGCGCTGGCCCGGTCGTTCGGGTGCGCGCGGGTGGTGTTCAACGATGCGCTGTGCCTGCGCCAACAGGCACGCGAGAACGGCGAGAAGTACGTCTCGGACGCGGAGTTGTCCCGTCGCCTGATCACCGAAGCGAAAGCCACCCCGCAGCGGGCGTGGCTGAGTGAGGTGTCCAGCGTGGTGTTGCAGCAGGCCCTGGCCGGTCTGAACACCGCGTACCGCAACTTCTTCGCCTCGATCGACTCCGCTGGCGAATTCGTGATCTGACTGGTCTCGGCGTGGTTGGGGCTGGTGTGAGGGTTCGGGCAGGATGGGCG
>JAVHVY010000186.1:0-10267 GCA_032160305.1 Actinoplanes sp. | reverse complement strand
CGCCCGTCCGGGTCGTAGCCGAAGTTACGGTCGGGACCGAGCCCGGTTGACGTTTCGCCGCTCAACTGCCCGGCCGCATCCCATTGGTCGCTCATGCTGGCGAGCGTTGTCTGACCGTCGGTCAGGGTGATGCCGGTGATCTGTCCCGGGGCGTCATGCCCGATCGTTGTCGTGACACCGTTCGGGGCGGTCATGGCGGCGAGCCGTCCACCGTTGTCGTAGCCGTACATGCTGGAGGCGTTGAACCAGTCAGTCACCCCGGTCAGCAAGCCGTCTCTGTCGTATGCGTGGGTCACGGTCTTGCCGTTGGGGTAGGTCAGGGCCGTGACCCGGTCGGCCAGGTCGTAGCCGTACCCGACGGTCTGTGCTGCCCTCGATTGGCTGGTGAGCCGGCCGAGGCTGTCGTATCCCGAGGTGGTGGTGCCGCTTGCGTCCACGACCGTGGCGGCGAGGCCGCCGGCGTTGTAGGTGCGGGTCACCTTGGGCGTGGCGCCATCGGAATAGGTGGTGGTCAGTAGCTCTTCGGCCCCGTCGTACGTGTTGGTGGTCACCTGATTCTGCGGGTCGGTGGTGGTCAGGACTGCGCCGACAGCGTCGTAGGTGTACTTCGTGACGCGGTTCAGCGGGTCGGTGACGCTGGCGACTCGGCCGAGTGCGTCGGCCCCGTACGAGGTGATCTTGAGGAGGCCGTCGGCCTGCGTTTTGATCGTGCCGTCGGGCCAGTAGGTGGTCTGACGGGCGTCGTTGTTGGGCTGGGTCTTCTTGATTAGCTCGCTGGCCAAGTCCCAGGTGTCGTGGCTGGTCCTGCTTAGTGCGTCGGTGCTGCTGGTGACCCGGCCGTCCAGGTCGTAGACCTGGCTGGTGATCTGGGGGCCGGCCGGCGCGGCGACGCCGGTCGAGGTGTGTCGTCCGTTGGCGTCGTAGCCGTAGGTGGTGGTGTAGGCGGCGGGGTCGGCCCCGCTGACCTCTCCCGGCGGGGCAGTCGTCGTGATCCGGTGCCCGTCGGCGTCGTACGTGTAGCCGGTGATCCTGTTCTCCGGAGTGGTCACCGTGGCGATGTCACCTGCACTGTCGTAGGTCGTCGACGTGGTCTTGCCCAGTGCGTTCACCACACCGGTCACGTCGCCCGGATGAGCGGGATCGTCGTGCTGGTAGGTCACCGTCTGGTTGGTGAAGGCCGTTGCCGCGGTGTAGAGAGGGCGGCTGGTGGTCAGCAGGTTGCCCTTGGCGTCGTAGGTGTAGGTGGTAGTGATCCGGGCCGGTCCGGTCGCCGACGGGTTCGGTGCCGTCTTGGTGAGGGGCTCGTTGAAGGCGTTGTACGTGGTATCGGTCTCGCGGCTCAGTCCGTCGGTCTGCGCCGTGGGATTTCCCTGCGGATCGTAGACCGCGGTGCTCTGGTGGCTGTTGGGGTCGCCGGCGGCGGTGATCGTCGTCTTGGTCAGGCCCAGAGTGGTCTTGTCGTAGATGTAGGACGTGGTGACCGCGGCGGTGGTGCCGAAGCCTCGGACGTTCGAGACCAGGATGCCGTATTGGTACGTGTCGGAGCTCTGGTGTCCGGCGGGGTCGGTCACGACGGTGGTGCCGCCGGCAGAGCTGTATGGATCCCCGGTGTAGGCGAAGGCGGTCACCCGGCCCAGCGCGTCGGTCTGGCTGGTGACACGACCCTTGGCGTCGAAGACGTTGGAAGTCGGGTGTTTGGTGACCGCGCTTTGCTGCTCCGGGTCCAGGACCGAGGTGATGCGGTGAGCAGTGTCGTAGGTGAACGTCGTGATGCCGCCGTCAGGGGCAGTCACGGTGCTGAGATTGCCCGCCGAGTCGTACGCGTAGTTGTACGCCTGATGGAGCGGGTCGGAAACCTTCGTGATGTGGGTGCCAGTGAAGGTGACCGCGATCGCGCGTCCGGCCCTGTCGGTCACCTGAGACAACAATCCGCCGCTGTAGGTCAGGGCGGTCGTTTCGCCGTTGAGGTCGGCAATCGCGGTGAGGTAGCCGGCGGAGTCGAAGCGCAGGATCTGCGTGGCGTGCCGGGTGAAGGTGTACGTGCCGTCGGGGTTTTTGATGAGCTTTGCTTCGACCCGAGCGGGCGCTGTGTAGGTGCCGGCGGAGCTGGTGAAGACAACTTCGGAACCGTTCTCCTGGCTTACTGTCACGGCACCCGTGGTCGCGCTGATCACCAGATGTGCCGCGTAGCCGCCGTGCCATCCGTAGCCGAACGGACCGTTGTCAGCGGCCATCACCGAGTCATACGATCGGGCCCAAGAAAGGCCGGGGCCTCGGCCGGCGAGTGAGAAGTCGGTGTACCGCTCCTGGAATGCGCCGGACGAGGTGTCCACAGGGTCGCCGCCCTCCGAGGGAATCAAGGGACACGGCAGGCAAGGATTGCCCGCTCCGGAGATTTGGCGGGCCGGCACCGCGCCGGCGACCGGGATAGTGCCGCCGGACAGCGCGTAAGCGCTGTCATAGGTGGCCGCGATCGCGATCACCGCGGTGAGGGTGCTAACCGTCACCGGTGTCTTAGCAGTGGTCGTGGTGCCGTTGCCCAGCTGGCCGAAGCTGTTGTCCCCCCAGGCACGGGCGGTGCCATCGGAACGCGTCGCGTAGGCCGAGTAGCCGCCCGCGGCGATCGCGGTGACCGCGGACAGGCCGCTGATCTGAACGGGGACAGCGCTCTGGGTCGTCGAGCCGTTCCCCAACTGCCCGGAGGTGTTGTCGCCCCAGCTCCACGCCGTGGCATCGGACTTGAGGGCGTAGCCGTCCACGAGACTGCCCGCGATGGCTGTCACCCCGGTCAGGCTCTTCACCTGCACGGCGGTGGTGGAGGTCGCCGCGGTGGAGCCGCTGCCGAGCTCGCCCTTGAAGTTGTCGCCCCAGGACCACACTGTGCCGTTGGACTTCATCGCGTACGCCGTCTGGCTGCCGCTTGCTGCCGCGATCGCGCTCACACCGGTCAAGTTCTTGACCTGTACCGGCGAGAGCCGAGACGTGGTCGTGCCGTCACCCAGCTGACCGCTGGCGTTGTTGCCCCAGGCCCAAACCGTCCCGTCGGACTTCAGTGCGTAACCGCCCTCGCCCGACCCCGCGATCGCGGTGACGCCGGCCAAAGTGCCGACCCGTACCGGGCTGTGTTTGTCCGCCGTGCCGCCGTTGCCCAGTTCGCCGTCAGCGCCGTCTCCCCACGCCCATACATTGCCGTCGGATTTCAGCGCGTAGCCGGTGAAGGACGCGCCGGCAACGGCGATCACGTTGGTCAGTGTGCCGACGCGTACTGGCGTACTACGGTCGGTGGTGGTGCCGTCCCCGAGCCCACCATAGGTGTTGTATCCCCACGCCCACGCGGTGCCATCGGACCTAACTGCGTAGCCCGTATAGAGCCCAGACGCCACCGCCGTACCGGCGGTCAGCCCACTGACCTGCACCGGTGTCTTGGCATCAGAGGTAGTCCCGTTGCCCAGCTGACCCATAGCGTTGGAACCCCAAGATGCAACGGTTCCGGTTCCGTTGAGGGCTGCAGGAGCAGCAGGGGCCATCGGAATGGCGGGACCACGCTGCGGCACGCTATGAGGGAGGCCGCTGTGGTCGGGCGGGGCCGGGCTGGCCTGGGCCGTGATCGGTGTTGCAGCAAGCCCCACGGCGACGGCCGTAGCCGCTACCAGGGCACTGCGCAGCCAAAAACGGAAAGGTCGATACATGGCACTACCCCCGTTGAGCGAAAGTCGACGATGTCCCCCGGAAGTTAGCATTCATGAACTTACGTATGTCAATAGATTTGTGGACTGATCGAGCCTCCCCGCGACCAAGACGGCTACGTGTGGTGGTACTTACGAACTTACGAAGTTACGCGTCTGGCCTGCGGTTTCATGGGTGACGTGTTTACGAACTTACGAAGTTGCTCCACTGTCTGATGGGGAGGGAGCGGAGCAATTTCGTTGAGTTCGTAACTGGGTGTCGGGTGTTTTGCCTGTTCAGGTGGGTAAGTTCGTAAGTTCGTAAGTTCGTTTGGCGAGTAGTCCGGTGAGGATGGATTGGTGGGTGGTCGGCCCGGTCCACCGGCATACGGTGGTGGGCTTGCCGCGTGCGGGCTTGGCGGCAATCACTTCTGCGAGTCCGGCGTTGGTGAGTTCAGCGATGAGGGTGTCGATATCGGTGCCGGTGATGTTGCCGCTGAAGCATTTGGTGGTGATCTCGGTGCGGGTGCGTCCGTCGGGGGCGGCGCGGATGAACGCGGCGAGCTTGTCTCGGTTGGTTTTGATCACGGTGTCGGCGAACAGGATCCGGGCGGTTTGGGCGGCGTAGTCCCAGACGGCGAGGGCGGCCAGCAGGTGTTCGGCGGCGATCGAGGCGCAGCCGTCGGCGAGGGCGTAGACCAGGGCGAGGCGCATGACGTAGGCGGGGCCGCGGGCGAGGACGGAGCCGAGTGGTCCGTCGGGTTCGTCTTCTGCGAGGGCGGCGTATGCCTCGGTCCATAGGTGGTCGGTGGCGGTTTCCCGGCTGATTTCGGTGCGGTCGCGGGCTTGCCGCAGCCTCGCGGCGACGGTGGTGCCGAGGTTGGTGAGGTCGGGGCGGGGTGGTTCGTGGGCGAGTAGGTGGGGGCGTTCGCTGAAGATGGGCAGGAATCGGTTGATGGTGCCGCCGGCGAGGTCTGATTCGGCCATCCGGAGCCGTAGTTCGCGGGGGGTGACGTGGGCAATGACCGCGGGGTGGGCGCCGTCGACGCGGACGGCTTGTTTGGTGAGGGTGGCGGCGGAGCCTTCGTCCCACAGTTGCCGCAGGACGGGGCCGAGGGTGGAGCCTTCGCGTTTGGCGGCGGTCAGGACGCGGGCGAACTCGGATTCGATGATGGTCAGGCGCCCGGCGGGGATGCCGCTGGTGTTGTCGTCGTTGTCGGCGAGGGCGGCGATGAGTCCTTCGCCGGAGGCGAGCCCGGCGGCGACGCACGTACCGAGGTAGGTGTCGGCGTAGTCGCCCCAGGTGGTGGCGATGGTGCGGGCTTCGTGCCAGGAGGTGCCTTTGCGTCCGCTGCCGGTTTTGCCGATGATCAGCGGCCAGATTCGGGGTGTGTGGGGTGCCCCGCCGACGCGGACGAACGGGCCGTCGCCGGCCATGGCTCCGAACAGGGCCAGCACGGTGGCGAGGACGGCTACGGGGTCGGCTTCGGTGGACGGCGCGATACGCGCTGCTGCTTCTCCGAGCGGTCCGTGCCAGGCGTGTTGGGCGATTTTCGGGGCGTCGTCGTGGCGGCGGGGCTCGATCATGCTGCGGCCTCCAGGTCGAACAGGGCGGCATCGGTGCGTCGCGCAGCTGCGGCGCTCAGTACGCGGGTGCGCCAATGCAGGGCGTAGGCCAGGCAGTTGGCGCAGTTCTTGTGCCGCCCGGCGGCGGCGCATTGCGACAGGGCCGGGCGGCGTAGCTTGCGGGCCACGTCTGACCACGCAAGGCTGTCTGCCGAGGTGAGCAGGTGTCCGTGGGCGATCAGCCCGAGGGTTTTGAACCCGAAGCCGTGTAGCCGACGCACGCCTCGGGTGTGCAGGGCGCGCAGGATCCGGCCGGCTTGGTGGGTGCCTTGCCGTCGACAGACCGAGCCGACCCCGACCAGCGGCACGGTGGTCAGGTCGTAGCCGATCAGCCGGTCGTACAGGTCGACGCACCTGAGGTAGTCGTCGGGTTCCCAGCCCTGCACCACCGGCACGATCGGCAGTTCGGGGGCCAGCTCGCGCAGTTGCGCGAAGTTGAACACGGTGCGCCGCTGATGCTCGGCCACCGTGAGGTGGGTGCCGGCGAACCGGATTGGCCCGACCTGCCCACCATTGATGACGATCGGTTCGCACAACAACCAGTCCTGCGGCGCCGCCCACCGCAGGGAGCCGATCTCGTCGCGGTACCGGCGGAGCCGGGCCACGTACTCGTGTGGCCCGATCGTCCACTGGCCGAACTTCTGGATCTCGGTGAAGCCGCCGGAGTCGCACGCCCAGGGGCGGATGGCGATCGGCAGGGTCTTGTAGACCCGTAGCCGGGTGTCGGAGACGAACAGCGGCACCCCGGCCTTGCCGAGCCATCCGGGCTGGTGCGTGCCAAGTAGCAGCAGGGGTGCGCGGACCGTGTTCATGCGGCAATCCCTTCTGTGGCAACGGATTCCGCTCGGAACCCGCCGGTGATGGCGGCGTGGATGTCGCGGTGGGTTTGCTGCGCGGCTACTCCGGCGGCGTAGAGCGCGTGGTAGGCGTTGTCGGTGGTGAGTGCTCCGGCGGCGACCATGCGGGCCACGCCTCGGGCGGCGCCGTAGAGGGTGGTGCGGCGGGCACCTTCCTTGGCGTCGGCCACGGAGTCGAGGAGTGCTTGCAGCAGGGCGGTGGGGTTCGAGATGCCCCGCCCGCGGGTGAGCTGGGTGGTGGTGGCTGCCGGGACGTCGTGCCGTTCGACTGGCCGGCACAGCTCGATCAGCGGCGAGGGCATCTCGATGGCCGGCCGGGTTCCGACGCGCCTGTACGGTTCCCGGGTGCCGGGGTGGATCGAGGGCGGGGCCACGACGTACCCGCCGTCGGCTTTGATGTCGATGCCGGGGTGCCCGTGCTTGTCGAGGTTCTTGGCGAGGATGCCGCCGGGGTGGCGGTAGTACAGGTGCCAACCGCCGGAGCCGGTCCGTACGCACCGGGTGGCCGGCATGAGGTCGGTCAGGACCCGGCCGCCGTTGCGGGGATCGACGTCGATGACGGCCAGGTCGGCGGGCTGGCCGGTGCGTACGGCGAGCATGCCGGTCGGCACCGCCTGGTGCATGGCGTGGATGCGGCCGGGGTCGGTGGTGGCGGCGTAGAACCCGTGGCAGGTCAGGCAGGGGCAGGTTTGCGGGTCGTGGCCGGGGTCGGTTTCCGCTTTGGGGCAGGCGCGGCAGTTGGCGACCGGTCGTTTGGTGCGGCCGAGGAAGAACACGGGGTATCCCTCGCCGGCCAGCGTGAGCGCGGCGGCCAGCATCGGGGCAGGGTCGGGCATGGTTGCTCCCAGCGGGATCGATGATGGTTCCGGGGCTGCGGTGAGCGCGGCCGGGGTGTGTGCCGGGCAGCGCGGCCCGGTCAGGTAGGGCCGTACTGAATCGGTGGTGAGGCAGGTCCGGGCCTCGCCACCGATCCAGTGACCACAGGCCGGGGTCACGGCCTGCTAGAACGGCGGTTCGTCGTCGAACGACGTACGCCCACCCGCGGCCGAGGCGGCGGGGGTCGACCACGGGTCGGCGTCGGTTCCGCTGCGCGGCGCCGGCTCAGTGCCGCCGGAGGCAGTGCCCGGGATGGTGCCGGGGGCGGTGGTACGGGTCATCCGCATGACCTTGGTCCGGGCGTACCGCAGGGATGGGCCGATCTCGTCGACCTCCAGTTCCATGACGGTGCGTTTCTCACCCTCGCGGGTCTCATATGAGCGTTGCCGCAGTCGCCCGGTCACGATGACCCGCGTTCCTCGTGCCAGGGACTCGGCGGCGTTCTCTGCCGGGTCACGCCATAGGTTGCAGGTCAGGAACAGCGGGTCGCCGTCCTTCCATTCCCCTGCGGTGCGGTCGAAGAAGCGGGGGGTGGAGGCGATCCGGAAGTTCGCTACGGCTGCCCCCGACGGGGTGAAGCGCAGCTCGGGTGCGTCGGTCAGGTTCCCGACGACCGTGATTGTGGTGTCGTTAGCCACTGTGGATGTTCTCCTTGCTGATCGGATTGGGGTGGGAAAGGCGCCCCGCTGTGGACCTGATTGAGGTGCAGCGCAGGGTTTACTGCGCGGTCGGCGTCACATAGCGTGGCGATTGCAATACGTAGCCACGTCGATACGTGAGGTGATTGATGGCGCCGAAGCCGTGGGGTTGGTGGACCCAGCACAAGTTGCAGATCCTCGGCGACTACCTCCAGGCGTTCGCCACCGCGTCGAACTCACTCGACGAGCGCATCTACCTGGACCTATTCGCGGGCTGGCCGGAGAACATCAGCCGGGAAACGAACGAACCGATTTTGGGCAGCGTGCACCGCGCGTTGCAGGCTCGGCCGCCGTTCACCCGGGTATGCCTGTTTGAGATCGGCAGCCACGCCCGCGACCTGGAAGACGCGGTACGGCGGGCGTATCCAGGCCGGCCCGGAATCGAGGTCTACCCGGGAGACTGCAACATCACGGTGTCGCAGGCCTTCGCCGACCTGCGGCGGTTACGGGTCGACTGGGCACCGACGTTCGCGTTCATCGACCAGTTCGACTCGGAAGTACGCTGGTCAACGTTGGAACAGATAAGCCGCTTCCGGCGAGGCAAGACGAAAGCGGAGATGTGGATCCTGTTCGCCACGGGTCTGTACCCGCGCGGACTGGGCCTACATGCCGAGGCGATGAACGCCAGCTACGGCGACACGATCACCGACATGATCGGCAATGAGCAATGGATTCCGATCGCGACGGCCCGGCGCCGCAACCTGCTCAGTGCAGCGCAGGCGCGCGCCGAGTGGGTCAACCTCATGCGCTGGCGCTTGGAAACCGGGCTCGGCTATCAGCACACGTACGGGTTCACCATGAAGAACACCAACGGCCAGGATCTGTACGACATGATCTTTGCTACCGATCACTTCGCCGGAGACAAGATCATGCGCGATGCGTACGGCAGGGCTCTGGGCCGGCACGAAGCGATGCGCCGCTGGGCGGTGATGCGGCGCCGTGAAGTCCGGCAGGAGACAAACGGGGTGCAGAGCTTGTTCGACGTCGCACCGGACATGGTCAAGGTCGACGCGGGCGCGGTCTACCAGCCCGAGCCGCCGCACGAGCCCTACACCCTGCCGTAGCCGCTCAGCCGCAGGCCGCCAGCTCGACACGGCCCGGATCCGGAGTCGGCATCTGATCCCACGTCCGCCCGTCGAGCACCCGGCCACCGGTTTTTGGTGTCCGTCCGCCCCACTGCTTGAAAAAGAACGCGACGTCAGCTTCTAGGCAGTCGTCGCGCAGTGACCGGATCCACCCGGCCTGCGGCGCCCGTGCCCGCGGACCGGATTCTCCGCCCGCGATCAGCCAGTCCATGCCGGACAGGTCGAGGCCGCTCAGACGACCCAGCAGCGGCTCAGCCGACACGAACCGAACGGCCGCCGGCACCGACCGCAGCGCGTCAACCCGATGCGCCTGGCTGAGATCCTCCACACTGACGCCCATCCACACGTTCGCCGGCCACGCCAGTTGCGGCGCCACCTTGGCGAGCCGGCTCGCCCGTTTAGTCAGGATCTGATAGGTGTGCTGCGGCGTGGCCGCCATCACCGCGAAGACCCGCTGCACGAATTCCAGCGGTACCCGTGCGTGGAACAGGTCACTCATCGAATTGACGAAGACCACCCGAGGTTGGCGCCACCGTAGAGGCAGCGTCAGATCCGCCTCGTGGATGGCCACACCGAATCCCGGGCCGGATGTGCGCGGGTCCCCATCGGATTGATATTTCGCCGCTCCCATCGCCTTGAGCCGCTTCGACAGCGTGAGGGCGTAACAGTTATCGCAACCGGCCGAAATCCGGTCACAGCCGGTGGTCGGATTCCAGGTGGCTTCGGTCCATTCAATCGCGCTGCGATCCGCCATGACCAACCCCCTTCATCATCAGATCTCACATCATCATGTCGAACATTTGTACTGGTTGACAGTCCGCGGACCCATCTTTCCTGCCGCAGGCTTCCCAAGTGGCAGCCACCCCCAGACGAGCCGCGGATTTCACCCCATGGTGTCCACGCCAGGTGCCTCCGTTCAGGTTCGGATGAATGTCAGGCGGACGCGTGGGCTTGGCGCATGGCGTCGAGGTTGATCAGGTCCGCGCCTGCGGTGTCCCGCTGGGGCGCCGGTCGCACCTCGGTGGCGATTGCCAGGCGCAGGTAGACGCTGTGGCGGCCCTGGTCGCCGGTGCCGTTTAGCCGGCGGCGGGTCGAGCGCCAGAGCAGCCGTCCCGCGTCGTTCAGCGCGATGATCGCGGCGTCGAGTTCGGCGTCGGTGCCGTTGAGCCAGATCTCCAAACCGGTCAGCTTGGCGTCGTTGCGGAAGTTGGGCTGGTCAGCCGTGCCGGACGGCCCGCGCGGTACCTGGGTGGCCATCACGCGGCCTATCGCTGTTGCCCAGCCGGGGCATCGTCGGCGGGGTGGGCCGTGGCACCCACTGGCCGCGGTGCCATTGCGGACTGCCGGAGGGTGCGTCGGCGGGCGGCTGGTAGGTGGCGAATTTAGCGAGCTGGTGCCAGTAGTAGTGCCGGCCCTGGTGGTGGTACATCTCCGGTTCGACGTTGCGTAGCCAGCGGGCG
>JAVHVY010000175.1:0-24380 GCA_032160305.1 Actinoplanes sp. | reverse complement strand
GTGTCCTGCAGCGGCAGTGCGTCCAGGTCGGCGCGGAAGGCGATCACCCGGTCGCCGGTGCCGATGTCGCAGATGACGCCGTTGCCGCGGGGCAGCACCTGCGGGGCGAGACCGGCGACCGCCAGCTCGCGGGCCACCAGCGCGGACGTCTCGAACTCCGAACGGGAGGGCTCCGGGTGCGCGTGCAGGTGCCGGCGGATCGACACCAGTTCGGCCCCGTGCGAGGCCAGCCAGCGGTCGAGCTGGCCGGGCAGGGGCTCGGCGCCGGGCGGCGGGCCCGGGAAAGCCGCCTGCTGGGTGCCTCCCGGCACCGTCAGAGAGCTGGTCACGTCGAAATCTCTATCGGTCTCGAAGGAGTTTGTACGGTCTCGGCAACGCGCGACAGCTTAGACCGGTTGTGGTGACGCTGTGCAACGTCATCGGGAATCCCTTACCCGGGTCAGAAGCGTTCCACCGGGTGGTACACGCCCCACACCCCGCGCAAGGTGTGACAGACCTCTCCGACGGTGGCACGCCGCCGCAAGGCCTCGCGCATGGGCGGCAGCACGTTGTCGGTGCCCTCGGCGGCCTTGCGCAGCTCGGCCAGCGCCACCTCGACCGCGGCCGAGTCGCGGCTGCGGCGCAGCTCCCGCAGCCGCGCGGCCTGCCCGGACTCGATGGCCGGGTCGACCCGCAGCGGCTCGTACTTCTCCTCCTCGTCGATCGTGAAGCGGTTCACGCCCACGACCACCCGGTCGGCACCGTCGATCTCGTTGGCGATCCGGTACGCCGACCTCTCGATCTCGCCTTTCTGGAAGCCCTGCTCGATCGCGTCGACCGCCGAGCCGTACGAGAAGACCTGCTCGATCAGGGCCGTCGCCGCCGCCTCGACCTCATCGGTCAGCGCCTCGATCGCGTACGAGCCGGCGAACGGGTCGACGGTGCCGGTCAGCCCGCTCTCGTAGGCGAGCACCTGCTGGGTCCGCAGGGCCAGCCGGGCCGACTTCGGGGTGGGCAGGGCGATGGCTTCGTCGTACGCATTGGTGTGCAGTGACTGGGTGCCGCCGGCGATCGCGCCGAGCGCCTGGACCGCGACCCGGACGAGGTTGACCTCGGGCTGCTGGGCGGTGAGCTGGACGCCGGCGGTCTGGGTGTGGAAGCGCAGCATCAGCGATTTCGGATCTTTCGCGCCGAAGTCCTCGCTCATGATCCGCGCCCACATCCGGCGGGCCGCGCGGAACTTGGCGATCTCCTCCAGCAGGGTCGTGCGGGCCACGAAGAAGAACGACAGCCGGGGCGCGAAGTCGTCCACGGCCAGGCCGGCGGCGATCGCCGTCCGGACGTACTCGATGCCGTTGGCCAGGGTGAACGCGATTTCCTGCGCGGGCGTCGCGCCGGCCTCGGCCATGTGGTAGCCGGAGATCGAGATGGTGTTCCATTTCGGGATCTCGGCGCGGCAGTAGGCGAACGTGTCCGCCACCAGCCGCAGCGACGGCTTCGGCGGGAAGATGTAGGTGCCGCGGGCGATGTACTCCTTCAGGATGTCGTTCTGGATCGTGCCCTGCAGGGCCGTGCCCGGCACCCCCTGCTCCTCGGCGACGAGCTGGTAGAGCAGCAGCAGGACCGCGCCGGGGGCGTTGATCGTCATCGAGGTCGACACCTTGTCCAGCGGGATGCCGGCGAAGAGCTGTCGCATGTCGTCGATCGAGTCGATCGCCACGCCGACCTTGCCGACCTCACCGTGCGCGATCGCCTCGTCGGAGTCGTAGCCCATCTGCGTGGGCAGGTCGAAGGCCACCGACAGGCCCATCGTGCCGGCCGCGAGCAGCTGGTGGTAGCGGGCGTTGGACTCCGTCGCGGTGCCGAAACCGGCGTACTGGCGCATGGTCCATGGGCGTTTCGTGTACATCGTCGGGTAGACGCCCCGGGTGTACGGGAACTCGCCCGGACGGCCGATCTCCGGCGGCGGCTCGGCCGGTTCGTACAGCGGCTTGATCTCGAAACCGGATTCAGCGTCCACGTCTGGAATCCTATGGCGGATCGCACCGGAGACGTCGCGTCACCCAACGTTGCGTTCCGGAGAATACTGCCGTCCCGACTTTTACAAAGGGGGTTCGTACCGGCAAGATAATGTGGTTGGTCCTGACCCCCTATATCCCCCTCGGTGGCATTCTCAGTGACTCAGATTCCGACGTGGAGCAGTGGCTACACCGCTCCGACCAGCGGACGCGCAGCCCCGGGCACGCTCATCGGCGGTCGATACACGCTGCGTGCCGCGGTCGGCCACGGCGGCATGGGCACGGTCTGGCGCGCGGCCGACACGCTGCTGCGCCGCGATGTGGCTATCAAAGAGGTCATCCTCCCGGCGGGCCTCGCACCGAGCGACCGTGACTCGATGTACGAGCGGACCATGCGCGAGGCACGGGCCGCCGCCGCGCTGCAGCACCCGGCCGTGGTCCAGGTCTACGACGTCGTGCACGAGAACGACCGCCCCTGGATCGTGATGGAGCTGCTGGACGCCCGCAGCCTCGCCGACATGGTGATCGAGGACGGCCCCGTCGCCCCCCGCGTGGTGGCGAAGATCGGCATCGCCCTGCTCGGCGCGCTCGAGGTGGCGCACGCGCACGGCGTCCTGCACCGCGACGTGAAGCCGGCGAACGTGCTGATCTGCTCGGACGGCCGCTGCGTGCTGACCGACTTCGGGGTCGCCCGGATGCCCACCGACGTGCAGCTGACCACTCCGGGCATGGTACTCGGCTCGCCGCACTTCATCTCCCCCGAGCGGGCGATGGGCAGCGACTTCGGACCGCCCAGCGACCTCTTCTCGCTCGGCGTGACCCTCTACACGGCCATCGAGGGCCGGCCGCCGTTCGACAAGGGCGACCCGATCGAGACCATGCACGCGGTCGTCGAGGACCCGCCTGCCCCGGTGCAGCGGGCCGGCTCGCTCACCCCGGTGCTGATGGGCCTGCTCGAGAAGGACCCGGCCCGCCGTTTCGACGTGCCGACCGCCCGCACGATGCTGCGCCAACAGCTGGCCGGCCCGCTGGCCAGCAAGGCCCCGCCGCACATGATGACCGACCCGTACTCGGTGGTCCCGAGCCAGCGCCCGCCCGCGGCGGCCACCCAGACGATCCCGACCTCGCCGGCCGCCCCGCCGAAACGGGGCGGCCAGATCGGCGGCCGGGCCATGCTCGCGCCCGGCCAGTCGCTCAGCGGCCACCTGGCGAAGATCCAGCAGGACCCGCCGAGCCGTCCCGGACGCCGGCGGGCCAAGGAGGACGACCCGCTGACCGCCACGATGGCCGGCTTCATGCCGCCGCAGCCGGCGGACCGCGATCGGACGAGCGTCCTGCCGCCGGCGGCCCAGCCGGACGACGAGAGCGAAGCGACCAGCGTCATCCCGCCACGCGCGGCGTGGAACGGCGCCCGCGCCGCCCGCGAGCCACTGCCCGGCACGGTGCACGGCAGCGGCGGCGGCAGCTCCAAGATCACCATCGACGCCCTGATGCGTACGGTCAAGGACGGCACCGGGCATGGGATCGAGGCGGTCAAGGGCTGGCCGCGCACCAAGCAGCTCGCCGCGGGTGGCTGCGCCCTCGCGGTGGCCGTGGTGCTGGTGCTCGTCTTCTCCCTGGGCGGGGGCGGCGGCGGGGCCGAGCCGCAGGCCGGGTCCACCTCGGCGACCGCGGTGGCCGCCTCGTTCGGAACCCAGGTCTACAACGATCGCGGCATCACGGTGAAGGTGCCCAAGGCGTGGCGGCACAACGCGGGCGGGATCTGGGTGGACTACGTCGACCCGCAGGACAGCAAGCACAAGGTGCGGATCCTGGTCGAAAAGTCGAACGGCTCGCCGTCGAGCTTCCTCAAGATCGCCGAGAAGGGCCTCAAGAACAACAACACCAGCTGCCCGAATTCGTACCAGCGGGTCAACCTGACCACGACCACGATCTCCGGCCAGGACGGCGCGGTGCTGGAATACCAGTGCGGCAGCGGGTCGACGGCGCGGCACGGCCTGTGGGGCGCGATCATCGCCGACCGGAAGGCGTACTCGTTCTTCCTGACCAGCAGCGAGGAGCAGTTCCCGGACAGCAAGCCGATCTTCGACGAGATGATCGCGTCGTACAAGGTGTCCTAGTCCGGCCGCGGGCGTCCGGGCGTGATATCAATCGCTGGTGACGCCCCCATCGGTTGACGACCTGCAGGCACGGGCTGAAGCGTGGCTCGCCGACGATCCGGACCCGGTCGCCCGGGCCGAGCTGCGGGCGATGCTCGACGCGCTGCCCCGCAGCCGTGCTGAGCTGGCCGCCCGGTTCGCCGGGACGCTGACCTTCGGCACGGCCGGGCTGCGCGGGCGGCTACGGGCCGGCCCGAACGGGATGAACCTGGCCGTCGTCAGCCGGGCCGCCGCCGGGCTGATCGGCTGGCTGGCCGCGCAGGGTACGCCGGGCCCCCTGGTGATCGGCTACGACGCCCGGTACGGCTCGCTCGACTTCGCCCGGCAGACCGCCCGGATCGCCACCGGCGCGGGCCGCGAGGCGCTGCTGCTGCCCGGGCCGCTGCCGACGCCGGTGCTGGCGTACGCCGTGCGGTCACTCGGCGCGGTCGCCGGGGTGATGGTCACCGCCAGCCACAACCCGCCACAGGACAACGGCTACAAGGTCTACCTGGGGGCGGCCCTGGGTGGGGCGCGCGGCACCGGCGCCCAGATCGTGCCACCGGCCGACGCCGAGATCGAGGCCGCCATCCAGGCGGTGCCGTCGATCGCGTCGGTCCCGCTGGGCGAGCCCGGCACGGTCCTCGACGACGGAATCGTCTCCGGGTACGTGGACGCGGCGGTCGGCGTGCTCGGCGGCGGGCCGCGGGAGCTGACCATCGCGTACACGCCGCTGCACGGGGTGGGCGGGGCGGTCGCCGCCGAGGCCTTCGACCGGGCCGGTTTCCGTACGGTGCGGGTGGTCAGCGAGCAGGCCGAGCCGAATCCGGCGTTTCCGACCGTCCCGTTCCCCAACCCCGAGGAGCCGGGCGCGATGGATCTGCTGCTGGCGCTGGCCGCCGGGACCGGGGCGGATCTGGCGATCGCCAACGATCCGGACGCCGACCGGTGCGCCGTCGCCATCCCGGCCGGCGCCGGCTCATGGCTGCCGCTGACCGGCGACCAGCTGGGCGTCCTGCTGGCCGACCAGCTGATCCGCCGCGGCACCCCCGGCACGTACGCGACGACGATCGTGTCCTCGACCATGCTCCAGGCCCTGTGCGCCGCCCGGAATGTCCCGTACACGGAGACACTCACCGGTTTCAAGTGGATCGTGCGCGGCGCCGAGGAGCTCGCGTACGGCTACGAGGAGGCGCTCGGCTACTGCGTGGCGCCCGGGCTGGTCCGCGACAAGGACGGCATCACGGCCGCCCTGCTGGTCGCCGAGCTGGCCGCCGCCCTGAAGGCCGAGGGCAGGACCGTTCAGGACCGGCTGGACGAGTTGGACGCGGAGTTCGGCGTGCACCGCACCGCGCAGCTGTCGGCCCGGATGGACGACCTGACCGAGATCGCCCGGGCGATGGGCCGGATCCGGGCGGATCCGCCGGCCGCCCTGCTCGGCGAGCCGGTGACCGAGATCAAGGACCGGCTGCCCGGCGCGGACGTGCTGACCCTGCACACCGCCACGGTACGGGTGGTGATCCGGCCGTCCGGCACCGAGCCGAAGCTCAAGGCGTACCTGGAGCGGATCGTGCCGGTGACCGACGGTGACCCGACCGCCGCCCGGACCCGGGCTGACGCCGCGATCACGACCCTGCGCACCGAGATCGCCGCCGCACTCGGCCTGCCAGGCCGCTGAGTGGCCACACAGCGGCCTCCCTCGCAAACCGGGCGCCGCACACGGATCAGGCCCAGGGCGGCCTCGATAGCGCGGCTCAGCGGCGGCGGGACGCCGATCAGGTCTTCGGGGTGCCCAGGGCGGCTTGGATGGCCTTGGCCAGGGTGGCGACGACCAGGGCGACGCTGGGCCGGACGATCGAGTCCTCCAGATTCGCACCGCCGGCGAAACCGGCGCCGTTGGCGATCTGCTCGAGGCGGCCGTGGGCCCGGGCCGCCTCAGCGGGCGGCAGCCGCAACGTGGGCTCCATCCGGATCGCGGTGAGCAGCGTGCACAGCGCGGCCGTCCGCTCGTCCGGCGCCCCTTCGGTGATCAGTGCCTCGGCCAGCCGCTTGCGGATCTCGGCCTCGTACGCCGGGTCGGTCGTCGGGTAGCGGTGCACGTGGATGTACTCAAGCTGGGTCTCGTCGACGTCGCGGACGACGCCGCGGGCCACCAGATCCTCGAGGACCCGGGCGCGCAGGCCGTGCCGCAGTCGCTGCAGCCACTGGGCCGGGGTGTGCGGGTCGTCGGCCGCCGCCTTGGCGAGCACGGCGTCCTCGATCGGATCACCCACCGGCGCGGGGTTGACGACGATCAGGTTGCCGCTGATGTACACGATCCGGCCCTTCAGCGCGAGGTCGACCAGCACTGCCGCGGCCATGCCGAGGTCCAGCCCGATACGGGAGCCGGTCGCCTTGCCGGTCTGGTCGTCGTACGCGAGGAGGAGCAGTTCCTCAGCGAGCGCGATGGAGGTCATGGAAGCAAACATAGTGGCCCCGGTAAAGCCCGTCCCACCCGACGCGGAGGAAGTTTCCACCCAGCGTCGACTCGAATAGATAGCCGTCAACAGCCCTACGGCGGGAATGTACAGTTTCACCATGAAGACTTCTGACACGTGGCATCCACCGGAGTCGCTGGATGCCGTCAAAGGCTGGTTCTATCCCAAGGATCAGGCAGTGCTGACCTGGCTGCTGGACCGGCAGGAACGCGTCGAACCCCCCGGCGACCTGGTAGAGCTCGGAAGCTACCTGGGCAAGAGCACAATCCTCATTGGCGCCCATCTACGCGCCGGCGAGAAGTTCACTGTCTGCGACCTCTTCGATTCAGCGAGCGAGGAAGGCGTCGACGAAAAGAACAGATCAGAGAATAAATGGTCCTATTCGAACCTGACCCGGACCGCGTTCGAACGCAATTATCTGAGCTTCCATCCGGAGCTGCCGACGATCATCCAGTCCACCACGGACCGGATCACCGACCACGTTGCGGCCGGATCCTGCCGCTTCGTGCACATCGACGCCTCACACCTGTGGCAGCACGTACGGGTCGACATCGAGAGCGCCCGGTCGCTGCTGCGCCCCGACGGCCTGGTGGTCTTGGACGACTTCCGTTCGGAGCACACGCCCGGGGTGGCGGCGGCGGTGTGGAACGCGGTGGCGAACGGCGGCCTGAAGCCGATCTGCGTCACCGGCAACAAGTTCTACGCCACCTGGGGCAATCCCGGGACGGTCCAGGAGGAGCTCGTCGCCTGGCTGCGGGGCTTCCACCGGCACCTAGCGGAGCAGCAGAACGTTCTCGGGCACACGATCGTCCGGGTCTCCCGGTGGGGCGAGCCGCCGCTGCCGGTGCTGCCGCCGCTGCATCCCGCGGCCGCTCCGGCGCGCCGCAGAGCGGTGCCGGCGCGCTGGACGTCACCCCGATCGATCGCGCGGGACCTGTTGCCGCCGGTGATCACCCGCGTTCTGGTCCGGGCGGTGGGCGGCCGGTGACCCCGGGACGGTCAGTTCAGCCCCGGAACCGGCGTTAGTCGCCGAGACGGAGCCAATCGACCAGGCGGGCAGCCGCGCGGCCGTCGCCGCGGGCGCCGTGGCTGCCCGCAAACACCTTCGCAGCCTGCTCATGCTCGACAAAGACGCCCGGCAGGTCGCGGACCGCCGCGGTCACCTCTTCGAAGGTGCGCAGCAACGGGCCGGGGGCTGTGGTCGCCAGGTCGACGTTCAGGCCCGGCGACTCTTCGACCAGCGCCAGGTCGGGGACGAAGAGCAGGATCGGCCGGCCGAGCGCGGCATAGTCCGGCAGCAGCGCCGAATAGTCGGTTATCAGCACATCCGCCGCCAGCAGCAACTCGGTCACCCCGGGGTAGGACGAGACGTCCACGATGCCCGAGGCCATGCCGACGACCTCGTCGGCCAGTGCCGGGTGGCTGCGCACCAGGAGTACGTGGTCGCTCGGCAGCGCCGCCGCGACAGCCGGCAGGTCGAGGATGCGGCCCGGGTTGCTCCAGCCGCGTTTCAGTTCGTCGATCGGGCGCCTGGTCGGCGCGTACAGCACCAGCCGGCTCGCGGCGGGCAGCCCCAGCTGCCGCAGTACCTCGGCCCGGGTGCTCTCCCGGTCCGCCTTGACCAGCAGATCGTCGGCCGGGCGGCCGAACTCCAGGACCGGACCGTCGAAGCCCAGAGCGGCCCGAAGCAGCGGGGTGGCGGAGGCCTGCGGCGAGACGACGGCGCTCAGGTTGGCCGCCTCGGTCGCCAGCCGGGCGCGGATCCCGGCCTCGCCCGGCAGGTTGAGCGCCGCCGCGCCGAACTTCTTGACCGGCCAGCCCCCGGCGATGCGGACCACCACCTGATCGGGGTGTCGCCGGAAGAAGAGCGGGAGGTCGTCGTTCGTGACGACCCAGCGGCTGGTCGCGAGGGCCTCGTACCACTGCTCGGTGAGCGGGGCGATCCGCTCCGCACCGGCCGGCACAATCTGGCCCAGCGGGGCCGTCCACAACGCCGGCGGAGCCTGCGGGCGCGACCGCAGCTCGGCCAGCACGGCGGCCGGATCGTCCAGATAGCGGCCGGCCGGGGCGGCGTCGAAGAGCACGGTGTCGCGCAGGGCCGGCCGGCTCGCCCCGAAGTAGCGTTTCCGCAACGCTTCCTGCGCCTCCGGGCTGCTCTGGCTCGGCGGCACCTCCTCGCCGACCCGCAGCACCATCCGCTCCCGGCTGACCTCCGCCAGCGTGTAGTGGACGCCGTGCAGTTCGGTCCGCAGTGGCAGTGCGCGCAGGGTCGCGGTGGTCACCCCCAGCGGCGGGATCAGGTCATGGGCCACCCCGGCCGGGTGGAACGCGATGTCCCATGCGCCGCTGCTCAACGAGCGTTCGCCGCCGAGACCGGGCACGGCGCGGGGGTCGAGCCGCACCTGCCAGCCCGACTCGGTGGAGTGCAGTGGGACATAGACGTCCTTGCGTACGCCGCGGCGGCGCAACACCAGGTCGCCGTCCAGCGGGGTCGGACTGTCGCCGCGCAGCAGCAGGGCGCCGTCGGGCTGCCACTGCGCGGAGGTGACCACCGGCCCGGCCGGCCGAGTGCCGATCCACAGGTAGCCCGCGCGGGACATGTGGGTGTATACCTCGTCCGTGCCCGCCTGCACCCGGACCTGCTCGCAGCCGTGGTCGGCGACCAGGTGCACCAGCGGTTCGCCGCCGGCCTCCAGGTTCACGGTCATCCGGGACATGTGCAGGCCCCGGGTGTGATTCTGGGTGTGGTCGTCGAGGCCAAGCTCGGCCAGCGGCAGCTGGACGGTGAACCGGGAGCCGCCCTCGGCCCGCTTCTCCACCGTCAGCGGCAGCGACCGGTGGAGCACGCCCTTGGCCTGCACAAGGTGCACCTTCGGGTTCCCGCCCACCCGGCCGAGGATCACCCCGGTCAGCTCGGCCCCGGTGCCGACCGGCCGGATCCTCTCGATGTACGCCGGCGGACGCTGCACCTGCACCCGCAGCTGGCCCCGGACGACGGTCGGCACCACCCAGGTACCCGGGGCGACCCGGCGGCGTTCGGGCACGGTCAGGGTCTCCTCGTCGGCGGCCAGCTTGCCGTGCTTGACGCTGATCCCGCCGGTGACCGCCACGGCGATCTGCCAGGTGCACGACTTCCACGCCCCGTGCACCCGCAGTGACGGCAGATCGATCGCGGTCGTGAAGCCGGACCACTCGTTCTCGCTGGTGCTATCCCCGGCCCGCGGGTCCCGGATCGTCCGGGTACGCAGCAGCACCGGCCGGCGACTGCCGTTGCGGCGCAGCCACAGCTTGCGGGCCGTGCTCCAGCGCCGGGACGCCCCGGTACCCGCCACGAAGGCGTAACCGCTCAGGACGAGCCCGCCGTCCGCACCCCAGCCGACGTGCCGGGCGGCCGCCTTCAACCCTTCGACGGTCTCCGGCGGTACCGGCTCGGGCGCCTTGACGCTCGCGGTGATCAGCGCGATCAGGTCGTCGGTGCGTCCTTCGCGGATCAGCCGCCATTGCGCCGCGAAGGACGGTGGCAGCCGGTCGAGCACCTCATCGCCGACCTCGTCGAGGTACGTGTTAGCCAGCCCCAGCACGACCCGGCGGTAGTCCTCCGAGGCGTTCGGCAGGAACTGCAGGAAGTTGCTGAGTTTGTCCCAGATCGCCATTTCCTGGTAGACCCGCAGCAGCTCATGGTGGCCATGGGCGAGCAGGGACCGGCGGACCAGGTCGACCGAGTGGAACCGGTCGACGATGTTGCGGCTGTCGTGGTCGGACTGGGTGATCGACGGCTGGGCGCCCTCGCGGACCCGCCAGAAGTAGACCGGCACGTCCAGAAGGGAGACGTGCTCGGCCAGCGCGTGCGCCGGGATGGTGACCGGCGCGTCCTCGAAGAGCCGCCCGACCGGGAAGGTGAACTCGTGCTTGTCCCAGAAAGTACGCTTGAAGAGCTTGTTCCAGATCGTGCGGTCGCGCAGCAGCAGGGTGTCCCGGGTGACGTGCGTCCGGAGCTGAGTGATCTTGAAGACCTCGGCGTGCGGGTAGCCCCACTTGTGGCCGTGCGACCGCAGCCGGTGCACGCCGCCGCTGACGAAATCGCTGCCCGTCGTGCGGACCGCCCGGACCATCAGCTCGTAGGCGAAGGCCGCCAGCACGTCGTCGCTGTCGACGAACGCGATGAACTCGCCCGTCGCGTACGGAATGCCGGTGTTGCGGGCCGCGCTCAGGCCCGCGTTCGCCTGGCGGACGAGCTGGAAACGGTCGTCGGCCGCAACGAACTCCTCGGCGATGGCGACGCTGCCGTCGGTCGAGCCGTCGTCGACCAGGATCACCTGCAGCTCGCGGTAGGTCTGGCTGCGGATCGAGTCGAGGCAGTCGAGCAGGTAGGCCTCGACGTTGTAGACCGGGACGATGACACTGACCAGGCCGGGCACGAGCTCAGGCATCGGCGGTGACCTTCCGGCCGGTGGGCACGGTCGGCTGCTCGCTGAGGAAGACCCGGCGCACCACCCGTTCGGCGGCGTGGCCGTCCTCAAGGGAGCAGAACTTCTCCCGGAAGCGGGCGCGGGCCACCGTCGAGGCCTCGTCGCTGACCGCGCCGCTGCGGAACGCCCCGACCAGCTCGTCGAAGGTGCGCGCGAAGACCCCGGGCGGCTCGGCCGCCAGGTCGAAGGTGACGCCACGGACGGCCTGGTAGATCTCCCAGTCCGGGGCGAAGATCACCAGCGGCTTGTCCAGCACCGCATAGTCGAACATCAGCGACGAGAAGTCGGTGATCAGCACGTCGGCGGTCAGATACAGGGTCTCGACCGACGGGAACGACGAGACGTCGGTGACCCGCGGGTGCCGGGGCGGGAAGCCGATCGAACCGTAGAAGTAGTGTCCGCGCAGCAGGATGCGGGTCTGCGGGCCGAGCGCCTCGGCCAGCGCGTCGACATCCAGCACCGGGGTGAAGGTGGCGTGCCACTCGCGATGGGTCGGTGCGTAGACGACGACTCGTTCGCCCGGCTGGATGCCGAGCTCGGCGCGGGCCGCCTCGACGTCGGCCGCGGTGGCCCGGGCGAGCCGGTCGTTGCGCGGGTAGCCGGTCTCCAGCGTCTCGCCCGTGATCGGGAACTGCCGGTCCCAGAGCAGCGTGGTGTGCCGGTTGGCGGTGATGCTGAAGTCCCATTTCGCGAGGTTACGACGCAGTCGCTCGGCGTCGAAGCCCTTCAGCGAGGCGGGGAACCGGGGCTGGTCGAGGCCCATCGTCTTCAGCGGCGTGCCGTGGTGGGTCTGCACGTGCACCGCGCCGGCACGCTTGACCACCTCGGGCGGGAAGGTGGCGTTGTTGATCAGGTAGCGCGCGGTGGCGATCGCCTTGAAGTAGGCGCGGCTGCCGTTGACCACGTAGTCGACGCCCTTGGGCAGCGATTTCTGGCCGCCGGGCTTGACCACCCAGACTCCCCGGACGCCCGGGGTCAGCTCCTTGGCCTTCTCGTAGATGGCGGCCGGGTTGCAGGCGTACCCGCGATACCAGTAGGCGGCGTAAACCGCGAGATTCTGCTCGATCGGCCGGGTCAGCTGCCAGCGGTAGTACCGCCGCAGGCCGCGTTTGCGCAGCTTGGCCCGCGTGGTGGCGGGCGCCGCGCGGAGCTGGGTGAGCACGCCGCCGATCAGGTCGCGGCCGCCGCGCAGGACCCGATAGGCACCGTACGAGTCGTTGGCGATCAGGGTGAGGCGCAGGCCGCCGACTCCGCCGGGGCGCCCGGCCGCGCCCTGCTCATGCTTGGTGAGCAGTGCCGAGATCTTGCTGAAGAACGGGCGGCGGGCCTCGGCGGGGACGCGCTTTCCGTCCTCCATGATCTTCAGCAGCTCGATGACCGCCCGGTCCAGGGCCCGGCGGCGCAGTTTCGGGGTCGACTCGGCTAGCGCGGGCAGGCTCAGCGCGTAGTCCCACTGGGCGACGGCGTCGGCGTGCCGGGCCGAGCGGGTGCCGCGGATCGAGCGCTCCCGGTCGAGCCGGCGGATGTGACAGGCCGGCGCGAAGGTCGCGGTCGTCGCGGCGGCGGCCAGCACCGCGTACGCGAAGGCGATGTCCTCGTACCAGCCGTCGCGGAAGGTGATGCCGGAGTCGACGAGGAACTGCCGGCGCACGAGCAGACCACCGAGCGACGGGGGCCAGGCGGTGAGCGCCTCGGCGCCGGCGACCGCGGATCTCGGGCTGCGCCACGGGCTGACCGACCTGTTCCAGCGCTCGCGGGCGGTGCCGACGAGCAGGACGTCCGGCCGGGACTCGCGCAGCTCAGCCTCGATGGCACTCAGCGAGCCGGGCACGATCCGGTCGTCACCGTCCACGAACCACACGTACTCACCGGTGGCCCGCTCCAACCCGGCGTTGCGGGCGCGGCCGGGGCCGACGTTGACGCCCAGGTGCACGACGGTCAGCCGGGGATCGATCGCGGCGCGCTCGTCGAGGATGACCCCGCTGTGATCCGCGGCGGCATCATCGACCCCGATCACCTCGGCGTCGCTGTCCTGGTGGCGCAGCAGGGAATCGAGACACTCGCCGAGGTAACCCTGGACGCCCCAGGCGGGCACCACGACGGAGATGAAGTTCGGCATATATATGCGCAGACCGTTCCGTACGGAAGACATGAGGGGAGCCGACAGCCTAGCACCGGGCGACACGCCGGCTCCGCCCGCCCGATTCACCGACGAGTCACCCGACACGGTGCGGGTGACTCCTAGAAACGGGGCATACCGCCGAATTGCCGGTCGCCGGCGTCGCCCAGGCCCGGCACTATGTAGGCCTTCTCGTTGAGGCCCTCGTCGATCGACGCGGTGATCAGGCGCAGCGGCAGGCCGGAGTCGGCGAGCCGGGCGATACCCTCCGGCGCGGCCAGCACGCAGCAGACGATCACCTCGGTGCAGCCCCGGTCGACCAGCAGCCGGCAGCAGTGCAGCAGCGAGCCACCGGTGGCCAGCATCGGGTCGAGCACCAGCACCGGCAGGCCGGACAGGTCGCCGGGCAGCGACTCCAGGTACGCCCTCGGCTCGAAGGTCTCCTCGTCGCGGGCCAGGCCGACGAAGCCCATCGACGACTCCGGCAGCAGTGCCAGCGCGGCGTCGGACATGCCCAGGCCGGCCCGCAGCACCGGCACGATCAGCGGCGGATTGGCCAGCCGGGTGCCCTCGGCCGGTGCGACCGGGGTGAGCACCGGGAACGCCTCGGTCGGGAACGAGCGCACGGCCTCGTACACGAGCATGGTGGTCAGCTCGTGCAGCGCGGCGCGGAAGGCGGCATTGTCGCTCTGCGTGTCGCGCATCGCGGTGAGTCGGGACTGGGCCAGCGGGTGATCAACGACGAGTACGTCCACAACGATCAACCTACCGAAGCAATCCAAGATCAACTGTCGGCCGGCCGCGTAGAATCCCGGTCATGACTGCGACGCTGCTCCCGTCCGCCGATCTGCGGTCGTTCCTGCATGGCCTGCCCGGCGTCGACAAGGTCGGCATCGAGGCGCGGGCGGCCGCCCTCGGCACCCGCTCGATCAAGACGACGGCGAAAGCGACCGCGATCGACCTGGCGATCCGGATGGTCGACCTGACCACGCTCGAGGGCGCCGACACCCCGGGCAAGGTCCGCGCGTTGGCCGCCAAGGCGCTGCGGCCGGACCCGGCCGATCCAAGCTGCCCGGCGGTCGCCGCCGTCTGCGTCTACCCGGCCATGGTCCCGTTCGCGTACGAGGTGCTGCGGGGCTCCGGCGTGCACCTGGCCAGCGTGGCGACCGCCTTTCCGTCCGGTCAGGCGCCGCTCGACGTGAAGCTGGCCGACACTCGCGACGCGGTGGCCGCCGGCGCCGACGAGATCGACATGGTGATCAGCCGGGGCGCGTTCCTCGCCGGCGACTACACCGGCGTCTGCGCGGAGATCGTCGCCGTCAAGGAGGCCGCCGGACCGGCCCACCTCAAGGTCATCCTGGAGACCGGCGAGCTAGGCACCTATGACAACGTGCGCCGGGCGTCCTGGCTGGCGATGCTGGCCGGGGCGGATTTCATCAAGACTTCCACGGGTAAGGTGCCGGTCGCGGCCACCCTGCCGGTGACCCTGCTGATGCTCGAGGCGGTCCGTGACTTCCGCGAGCGCACCGGCCGCCAGGTCGGCGTCAAACCGGCCGGCGGCATCCGGACGACCAAGGACGCGATCAAATACCTGGTACTCATCAACGAGACGGCCGGCGACGACTGGCTCGACCCGGACTGGTTCCGGTTCGGCGCCTCCTCGCTGCTGAACGACCTGCTGATGCAGCGCACCAAGCTCACGACCGGCCACTACGCCGGCCCGGACTACTTCACGCTGGACTGATACCGATGCCCGCATTCGAGTACGCACCGGCGCCCGAGTCCCGATCGGTCGTCGACATCGCCCCGTCCTACGGGCTGTTCATCGACGGGTCGTTCGAGCCCGCCAAGAACGGCGGCGCCTTCAAGACGGTCAACCCGGCCACCGAGGAGGTTCTCGCCGAGGTCGCGGACGCCGGCGCGGAGGACGTCGACCGGGCCGTGGCCGCCGCCCGCCGCGCGTTCGGCCCCTGGTCCGCCCGGCCCGGAGCCGAACGCGCCAAGTACCTCTTCCGGATCGCCCGGATCATCCAGGAGCGCTCCCGCGAGCTGGCGGTGCTGGAGTCGCTGGACAACGGCAAACCGATCCGGGAGTCGCGCGACGTCGACCTGCCGCTGGTGGCCGCGCACTTCTTCTACTATGCGGGCTGGGCCGACAAGCTGGCCTATGCGGGCTTCGGCAGCACCCCACTCGGCGTGGCCGGCCAGGTCATCCCGTGGAATTTCCCGTTGCTGATGCTGGCCTGGAAGATCGCGCCGGCCCTGGCGACGGGCAACACGGTGGTACTCAAGCCGGCCGAGACGACCCCGCTCTCCGCGCTGTTCTTCGCCGACATCTGCCGGCAGGCCGAGCTGCCGCCGGGCGTGGTCAACATCGTCACCGGCGCCGGCGAGACCGGCCGCCTGCTGGTCGAGCACCCGGATGTCGACAAGGTGGCCTTCACCGGCTCGACCGAGGTGGGCCGGCAGATCGCCCGGTCGGTGGCCGGCAGCCGCAAGCGGCTCAGCCTGGAGCTGGGCGGCAAAGCGGCCAACATCGTCTTCGACGACGCGCCGATCGACCAGGCCGTCGAGGGCATCGTCAACGGCATCTTCTTCAACCAGGGACACGTCTGCTGCGCCGGGTCGCGGCTGCTCGTTCAGGAGTCCGTCGTCGACGTGGTCATCACCGCGCTGAAGCGGCGGATGGCCACCCTGCGCGTCGGTGACCCGCTGGACAAGAACACGGACGTCGGCGCGATCAACTCCGCGGAGCAGCTGGCCCGCATTTCGGCTCTGTCGGAAATCGGCGAGTCGCAGGGCGCCGAGCGCTGGTCGCCGGCCTGCGAGCTGCCGACGCGGGGCTACTGGTTCGTGCCGACGATCTTCACCGGTGTGACCCAGGCGCACCGGATCGCCCGCGAGGAGATCTTCGGCCCGGTGCTGTCCGTACTTACCTTCCGCACGCCCGACGAGGCCGTCGAAAAGGCCAACAACACCCCGTACGGGCTGTCGGCGGGCATCTGGAGCGAGAAGGGGTCGCGGATCCTCGCGGTCGCGGACAAGCTGCGGGCCGGCGTGGTGTGGGCCAACACGTTCAACATGTTCGACCCGACCTCGCCGTTCGGCGGATACAAAGAATCCGGCTACGGCCGGGAAGGCGGCCGGCACGGCCTGGAGGCTTACCTTGCCTAAGTCAACGGCTGCGGGCCGGCTTTCCGTACGCAAGACCTACAAGCTCTATATCGGTGGCGCGTTCCCGCGCTCCGAGTCGGGACGGACCTGTCTGGTGGACGGCGACAACGTGGCCCGCGCCTCCCGCAAGGACGTCCGGGACGCGGTCACCGCGGCCCGTAAGGCCCAGCCCAGGTGGGCCGGGGCGACCGCGTACAACCGGGGGCAGATCCTCTACCGGGCCGCCGAGATGCTCGACGGCCGGCGCAGGGAGTTCCCCGCGCTGGGCGTACCGGCCGCGGAGGTGGACGCCGCCACCGACCGGCTGGTCTGGTATGCGGGCTGGGCCGACAAGATCGCCCAGGTGACCGGCGCCGCCAACCCGGTGGCGGGTCCCTTCTTCAACCTCTCCGCCCCCGAGCCCACCGGAGTCGTCGGCGTCGTCGCCCCGGCCTCCCTGCTCGGCCTGGTCAGTGTGATCGCCCCGGCGATCGTGACCGGTAACACGGTGGTCGTGCTCGCACCCGGTCCGCAGGCCGCGATCACGCTCGCCGAGGTGCTGGCGACCTGCGACCTGCCCGGCGGAGTCGTGAACATTCTCACCGGCGATCCGGCGGAGACCGCGCCCTGGCTCGCCTCGCACGACGACGTCAACGCACTCGACCTGACCGGGGTGGACGACCCTGACCTGGCCACAGAGCTCGAAAGAAGTGCCGCCGGCACCCTCAAACGGGTGCTGCGGCCATCGACTGGGCCGGTCGACTTCACCGCCGACCCCGGCCTGCGGCCGATGACCGCCCTGCTGGAGACCAAGACCGTCTGGCATCCGAAAGGCTACTGAGCGCCCGGCCGGTCTTCGCCCAGGAAGGCCTACTAGGGTGTTGTGCGCAGAGTGACCCGCCCTACAGGGCCCGAACCACACCGGAGGTCATCGTGGCCCGCCAGTCGCCGAACCGGCCCCAGGCCGAAGAGCCGTCGGCCGAGGAGCCCAGGGCGGTTGCCGAGTCGGCCGAGGAGCCCTCCGCCGTTGCCGAGGAGGAAACCGCACCGGATTTCGAGGCCGACTCCGACTCCGTTGCGGAGGAGCAGGGCACGCACGGGCGTGAGCTGTGGGACGAGGCGCGGATCACCCCGGTCGAGATCGCGCTGCCCGGCGGTGTCGGTCTGACCCTGCGGGCGTATCGGATGTCCTCCACCTTCACCCCCACGGAGCTGGAGACCGACGAGGACGACCCCTTCGACGCCCGCCAACGCGCCGCCGACGCGCGCATGGCCGAGGAGGAGGTCATTGTCGACGAGGAGTTCGCGGCCCTGCTGGCCGAGGGCGACGCCGACCCGAAAGACGGCAACAAGGACGCCGGGGACACCGCCCAGGAGCCCGACGCGGCCGACTTCGCCGACGCGGAGAACGAGAAGGAAGAAGAGGTGGACGACGAGGAGGTGCCGATGTTCCTCACCCACCGTGGACGCCTGCTCACCTTCAAGAGCCCCGAGTCGCTGGTCTCCTTCATTCGTTCGGGTGCCCCGCACGATCTCGCCCAATTGGACAGCTGGGCAACCGTCGCCGACCGGGTAGAGTCGTCGGACATCGACCCGTTGCCGGACGACCGCTACGAGCTCGACCTCGTGGTGGAAAACCTGCGCGGCGGGCACGACACCTGGGATCTGCCGCTGCTCATCGCCGCCGGCGAGGTCGCCCGGGATCTGGGCCATGCACTCCAGCTCAAGCCGGTGATCCTGGCCCTGTCCCCGGGCTCACCGCTGGACGACCTGGACGAGTCGCTGCGATCCGCGGCAGATGGCGGAATGGGCGGGTTCTTCGGCCGCCGCCGGCTCCGGAAAATCGGGGCACAACAGGCAAGCTTGGGTTGGCGCTCGATTATCGGCAAGATCTCTGCCGCTGTGGACTGGCGCGACTGACCCCTCAGCAGGGAGCATCAGTGCTTGGTTAACGACAGCAGTCCCGGGGAGGAGGACCACGCCGTGGCACTCGTGCGCGTGTACTGCGGTCTGGCGTCGGCTGATGGAGCGGTCCGGTCGGCTGCGGCCGGTTCCGAACTGACCATCGCCGTGGTGGACGACACGGGACGGCTGCTCGGAGTCCACGAGCTCGGCGACGACCCGGCGGGCTATGCCCGGCTGGGACGCCTGCTCGTGGAACGGACGAGCGGATTCGCCGACGCCGCGTTCGCCGCCGACAGCGACGACCACATGGTCACGTCGCTGCTGACCGCTGCCGGGCGTCCGCTGGTCTTCGCCGACGACGACACCGCCGACGACTTCGCCGAGCGGTTCGCCGACGACGACTCCCCCGAGGAGATCAACGCCGCGCACGCGGCCCGCCGCGCGGTCGGCCTGGCCCGCGCCCTACAGGCCGGCGCCCTCGACGCCGGCACCCTGCCGACGCCGCGCGAGCTGGTCAGCTACAAGCCCGTCCTCGCCGCCCACGTGGCGATGCTGAACGGCCGGCACGCCGCCGCGACGGCCCTGCGCGAGGTGCTTCGAGAGCTGTACCCGGCCGCCCTGCGGGCGTACCCGGACCCGGCGCACCCGCTCGCCCTGGCCGTCCTCGACGCGCTGCCCGAGCCCGGCCGGCTGACCGTCCGCGGCCACGACTCGGAGGCGATCGCCGAGGAGGTCGCCGGCGAGCTGACCCGTGCCGGCGCCGGCACCGAGGACCAGGTCGTCGCCGCCGTCACCGCCCTGGTCGTGGCGATCAGCGAATCCCCCCGCCGCGGCGGGGTCAACAAGTCGCTCTCCACGGCTGCCGCCGACACGGTGCGGCACGCCATCGGGGCCGTCCGCTCCGGCGACGCGGCGTGCGAGGCCCTGATCGGCACGCTGACCGCCCGGGCCACCCCGCAGGCCGAGGGGTTCGGCACCGGCCGGCGCACCGCCGGCGCCCGCCGGGCCGCGGAGCCCGTCGCCGAACAGCCAGTCCGGCCCACCGACGCCGGCACCCGGCCGACCCAGCCCGGCGACGGCGGCGCCCAGATCGGCCGCCGGGCCCGGCCCGAGCCCGCCACGGCCGGCAGCCCGCCGGTCATGCCCCGTCCGATGACCACGCCGCCGGTCGCGCCCGAGCCGATGATGCCGCCGCCGCTGGCGCCCCGCCCGATCACGCCGCCGCCGGTCGCCCCAGCCGCCTCTCTGCCGAGCCGCAACGGCACCCCGGGCAACCGGCCGGTCTCCGTGCCGCCGCCCCCGCCCGGCATGACGCCGATCGTGCCCGGCTCCCGCCCGGTGCCGCCGGCCGACGCGGGCCAGCCGTTCCGGCCGACGCTGACCAACGCGGCGATGAGCAGTGCCCGTGCCGAGCGCCAGCGCGCCGTCATCCCGCCCCGGCCGAGCACCCGCAACGGCCAGCCCACTGCGAACGGCCAGCCCACGGCGAACGGCGCGACCGACTATTCGCTGCTCATGCCCGCCCCACGGCCCACCCCGCGGCCCGAGCAGCGGCCCGAGCAGCCGGCCGCCGAGCCGGGTTCCCGGGCCAACTGGCCGCTGGTCAACAGCGACGACCGACCCGCGACCGGCACCAGCTCGCCGCCCGACGGCCGGGTCCGCCCGCCGTGGCAGTCCGACGACCTGCCCAAGGAGCCGCCCGCGCTGCGCCTGGTCGAACCGCAGCTGGACAGCTCCCTCGGCCGCCGCAGCGACATGGCCAGCCGCAGCGACATGGCCAGCCGCAACGATATGGCCGGCCGCGGCGACATGGCCGGCCTGTCCGAGCCGCCGCCGCTGCGCCTGGTCGACGGCGACCGCCGTAACGGCCGCTCGGCCATGCCGCGGCGGACCACCAGCACGACTCTGACGGCACTCGACCGCAGCACCCCGCCGCCGGCGCCGGACGAGGGCGACGGCGATCTGCTGATCTTCGCGGCGGCCCAGTCAGCCTGGTTCACCGGTCACGACGACGAGGCCCCCGAGATGGACTGGGCCAATCCGGCCGACACCGGCTGGCGGGCCGCGGAGAAGGCGGCCAGCCCGTCCGTTGCCGCCGCGACGTCGGCCGGCCTGCCGAAGCGGGTACCCCAGGCCAACCTGGTGCCCGGCAGCCCGCTGCGCGAAGAGCGACCACTGCGGATCGTCCGGGACGCCGCCAGCATCGCGGCCCACACCACCGGCTACTTCCGGGGCTGGCGCCGCGGCCAGGAGATCGGCGGGTATGCGATCGGCGGTCGACCGGGCCGCGAGGCAGCCGGCGGCTGGGACTTCAGTCGCGAGGCCGGCCAGGGCAGCGAGCCGTACGACAACGACAGCGCGGGCTACCGCAGCAGCTGACCGACGCCCGGGGAGTCCGTAGCCCCGGTTCCGCCTGCGGGAGTAGCGCGCGGAGCGCGGGAACGTCGTGCGCGGCAGCCCCGCAAGAGCGTTCGGCGAGCGGAGCGGGCAGCACGGGCCGCGGGCAGCGGCGGAGCGGGCAGCACGGGCCGCGCCGGCAGGTGTCCGTCGAGGATAGGCGGTATTGCGCATGCAGAAGTCCCGCTCCAACGCCTCGGAACGGGACTTCTGCGCCGTGTCAGGCGGGTGCTACCGCGCGCGAACGGCGCATCGTCAGCACATACTCGACCAGCGAGATCAACACGTTCTTGGTCGACTCGCGGTTGCGGGCGTCGCAGCTCACGACCGGGACGTCGCTCGAGATCGCGAGCGCGTCCCGGACGTCCTGCGCGTTGTGATACTGCATGCCGTCGAAGCAGTTGATCGCCACCAGGTAGGGCAGGCGGCGGTGCTCGAAGAAGTCGATCGCGGCGAAGCAGTCGGCCAGCCGTCGCGTGTCGACCATGACCACGGCACCGATAGCCCCTCGCACCAATTCGTCCCACATGAACCAGAAACGGGTCTGGCCCGGTGTGCCGAACAGGTAGAGGATCAGGTCCCGGTCGATGCTGATCCGGCCGAAGTCCATCGCCACGGTGGTCGTCGTCTTCCCCGGCACCTGCCGGTTGTCGTCGACACCCACACCGGCGGAGGTCATGATCGCCTCGGTGGTCAGCGGGGTGATCTCGGAGACCGATCCCACCAGCGTCGTCTTGCCGACGCCGAAACCGCCGGCGATGACAATCTTCGCCGATGTCACGCGCCCCGCAGCGGGGCGGTGCGCCATGTCAGAGCCTGCGTAGTCCACTCAGCACCCTCTCCAGCAATTCCGTGCCCACCGCATCGGTCTCATCCTCCAGCGACGTCGGCTCGTAGACCGCCACCAGACCGTCGGTGGCCATGTCGGCGACGATCACCCGTGCTACACCGAGCGGCAGTTGCATGCGCGCGGCGATCTCGGCCAGCGACTGAACTCTGCCGCCGTCACACATCGCCGCAATGTAGTGATGTTCGTTACCGCCGCCGCGACCGGTTCCGGTTCCGCGGCCACGGATAGTTGTCTCTACCAGCGCTTCGAGCGCTATCTCCAGCTTCGGCCGGGTCCGGCCGCGGGTCACGGCGTACGGTCTGACCAGTGCGCCGGTCGGCTCATCGCGTTCGGGCATCGTCACCGCTCACCTCATCCCTCGGCCCCTAGAAGTGTCTCTTGTTATTCATATTTTGGACAGTCACCCGTCTTCCGGGATGCCTATCCGCTCAGCCGAGCATCCCGGCCGCGCTCCGCGGCGCCGGGGTCAGCGCCTCGCCGACCCGGTCGACCAGCAGAGCCATCTCGTAGCCGACCTGTCCGACGTCACAGCTGCGCGCCGCGAGCACCGCGAACGAGGAGCCGTCGGAGATCGACATCAGGAACAGGAATCCGTTGTCCATCTCGACGACGGTCTGCAGCACAGCCCCGCCCTCGAAGCAACGTGCGGCGCCCTGGGTCAGGCTGACCAGGCCGGAGGCGATGGCCGCCAGCTGGTCGGCACGGTCACGCGGAAGATCCCGCGAGGACGCGAGAAGCAGACCGTCGGCGGACACCGCGATCGCGTGTGCGACCCCCGGGACGCGGTCGGCAAAGTTGGCCAGCAGCCAACCGAGATCCTGCGTTGATGTCATGCCTCATGCTCCTTGCCAGACTGCTGCCCGCCCGAAGTTTCCTCCGGGCTGGTCGATTGGCGGCCGCGCTGCACTCCACGGTGATACGCGGAGAGTAGCCCGCGAACCGCCTCAGGGGTACGGCGTTGAACGGAGTTACCGCCCCGGTCGACTCCGCCGGGGACGAGTTGGGCCATCGGCGTGCGCTTCGGCAGGCCGGCGGTCGTGGTGGTCTCGACGGGGATCTCGGAGGCCGCCCGCGCGGCCTGCCAGCCTTCGTCGGCCGCGGTCTGCCACGGGTTGCCGCCGTTGGAGGCGCCGCTGGCGGCGCCGACCGAGGCCGTGTCCCGTTCGCGGGAGACATCCCAGCTGCGGTCCGTGCTCGGGGACTCCGGCGAGGTGGCCTGCTGAGGCACCGTCACCGGCCGGGCGGTCGGCTCAGCGGTGGAGAACCGCTGGGTCGTGATCAGGTCGTTCGCGGTGCTGACCGGTTCGGCGGCGGGCGCCGGGGCGGGAGCGGCGGACGGGGTCGGCGCGGTCGACGCGGGAGCGATGCTCGCCGCGTTGGCCGTCGTGAACCAGGCCGACTCGAGCTCCCGGAAGATCGGCAGCTCCATCGTCTCGTCGGCGTACTGCGCGTTGCCGTCGGACTGGCGCTGACGCGCCGCCGCCTGCGCGGCGGCGATCTGCTGGGCGGCGGTCGCCTGGGCGGCTGCCGCCTGCTGAGCCGCCGCCTCGTGGGCGGCGGCAGCGGCAGCGGCCGAACGTTCGGCGACGGTCCGCGGACGGTCCTGGGCCGGCGGGGCCGACTGCGGGGTGATCCGCGGCTGCGCGCCGGTGGGGAACCGTTCGCCCCGCAGGCGGGGGATCTCCGCGGTCATGTCGAGCGACGCGGTCAAGCGCTCCGGGACGACCGGGATGCCACCGGTGTGGTCGGCGGCGACCGGCGGCCAGGCCGGGGGTGCGGGCGGAGCGGGATTCGACGCCGGGATCGGCGGGCCGGAAACGGGCGGCGACGAGACCGGGCGACCGCTGCCGTACGGCGGGTAGGACTGGACCGGCGGCGCGGAGACCGGCGGCACCGGCGGAGCCGACACCGGCGGAATGAACGGCGGCCGGCCCTGGTGTTCTGGGCTCGCGGGCAGCTGGCGCGGGATGGTGAAACCGCCCGTGTCGGTGCTGTCGGGGCGCTGGCCCTCGTTGCTGCGGCGCTGTGGCAGGCCGTCGCCGGCGAAGCCCTGCGGGCTCGGGCTCTGCGGGATCGGCGGCATCGGCTCGTTGCCGCGCGGACCGCGGAAGCCGTTCGCGCCGCCGTTCATGCCGTTGTAGCTGCCGTTGGAGCCGTTTCCGAAGCCGTTGGACGGCGCGCCGGTCAGGTCGGACCAGGCCGGGACGGAACGCCCGCCGCTGGTGCCGAGCATGCCGCCGTGCGGCATCGGCGGGTTCGGGTCGAAGGGGCGGCCGGTCGGGTAGCTGCCGTTGCCGCTCTCCAGGGCCAGCGGCTCGGCGAACGGTGAACGCTGCTGCGGCGGCGGCTGGTGCTGCTGCTGGATGCCGCCGCCCCCGAACGTGGTCGAGCCGGGATGCAGCCGGCCGGCGGCGCCGTGCAGGACCAGGACGCCCATCGGCAGACCGACGTCGGCGACGGTGCCCCGCTCGGTCTGCGCTTGGCGCAGCTCGACCGACACGCCGTGCCGGTTGGCCAGCCGGGCGACCACGACGAGGCCCATCATCCGGGAGACGGCCACGTCCACCATGGGCGGGTTGGCGAGCCGCTCGTTGAGGTCGCGCAGCTGCTCGCGGCTGATGCCGATGCCGCGGTCCTCGACCGAGAGGATCGCGCTGTCGCCCAACCGCCGGGCCTCGACCAGGACGGTCGAGTTGGGCGGCGAGAAGGCGGTCGCGTTGTCGAACAGCTCGGCGACCAGGTGGACCATGTCGTTGACGGCGTGCGCCGACACCTCGATGTCCCGGTCGATCATGCCGAACTCGATGCGCGTGTAGTGCTCGACCTCGGACTGCGCGGCGCGGAGCACGTCGATCAGGGCGGCCGGCTCGCGCTG
>JAVHVY010000459.1:0-5006 GCA_032160305.1 Actinoplanes sp. | reverse complement strand
CGACCTCGGCCAGCGTACGGAAGAAGACGTCCCAGTCGACCTCACCTTGACCGATGTCGAGGTGCTGGTGGATCCGGGCGGCCGAGCCGGGCGGGTTGACGATGTAGCGCAACCCGGACGACCCGCGGAAGTCGTACGAGTCGGCGATGTGCACCTGGGTCAGCAGTGGCCCCGCGTGCTTCATCACCGCCGCGATGTCGCCGCCCTGGTGGAACGTGTGCGGGGCGCAGTAAAGGAACGAGACCAGCTCGGAGTCGATGCCCCGGACCAGGTTGACGCCGTCGATGCCGTCCTCGACGAAGTCGTCCGGGTGCGGTTCGAGTACCAGCCGTACGCCTTCGCGTTCGAAGATCGGCAGCAGCTCCTCCATCGACCGCCAGAACTGGGCCTCACTCTGGGCGGCGGCCTCGGGCCGCCCGTTGAACTCGGAGTTCATCACGGTCACACCCAGATCGACGGTGATCTCGATGGCCCGTTTCCAGTACCGCACCGCCGCCTGCCGGACGTCGGAGTCCGGACCCGACCACCGGTAGAGCGGCAGCACCGAGGCGACCTCGACCTCGGCGGCGGCCAGCTCACGGCGAAACGCGGCGACGGTCGCCCGGTCCACCCGCGGGTGCCGGAAGAACGGCAGGAAGTCGTCGCGCGGCGACAGCTCGAGGTAGCGGTAGCCCAGGTCGGACACGAGTCTGGGCAGTTCCAGCAGCGGCACCCCGCGCAGCATGTACGGATCGAGGGCGATCTTCACGATCCCGTCCTCTGGTAGAGCTTGGGCTGCTCGGCGAGGTGCACCTCGACCCGGCTACCGCCGTGCAACGCCTCGATCCCGGCGTCGGAGACGACCGCCGCCGCGTAACCGTCCCAGGCGTTCGGCCCGAGCGGGGCGCCGCCGGCAGCGATCGAGTCGATCCATTCCTGGAACTCGACGTCGTAGGCGAGGATGAACCGCTCCCGCCAGTCGGCCGGCACCGGGGTTTCGAGGCGGGCGGAACGGCGTACCGAAACCGGGCTGAGCTCGCCCAACGCGGCCGTGCCCTCCTCGCCGACGATCTCACCGCGGATGTCGTAGCCGTAGCGGATGTTCACCGAGATCTCGACGTCGACCAGGATGCCGCTGTCCATCTCCAGGATGAACAGCAGCGGGTCCTGTAGGTCGCCGCCGTTGGCGCTCTTGCGCGGGATCAGCACCCGGGCGGCCCTGATCTCCTCGCCGAACATCCAGCGCACCATGTCGATCTCGTGCACCGCGGTGTCGACGATCGCGCTTTCCTGCACGTAGTACGCGGGCACGCTCGGGTTGCGGTGCGCGCAGTGCATCATCAGTGGGGCGCCGATCGCCCCGCTGTCGACCACCTTCTTCAGCGCCCGGTACGCGGCGTCGTAGCGGCGCATGTAGCCGACCTGGACCAGCCGGCCGCCGTGCGCCACCTCCGCCTCCACGATCCGCAGGCACGCCTCCTGGGTGGTGGCGAGCGGCTTCTCGCAGAAGACCGGCTTGCCGGCCGCGATCGAGGCGAGGACGTACTGCTCGTGGGTGGGACCCCACGAGCAGACGACCACGGCGTCGACCTCGGTGTCGGTGATCAGATCCTCGCCGGTGGCGTGCACGGCCGCCCCGATCGGCTCGGCCACGGTGCGGGCGGTGTCCGCGTCGACGTCCGTGACCGCGGTGACCCGCACCCCGGACAGGACCCTGGACATCCGCCGGATGTGGTCCTGGCCGATCATCCCGGTCCCGATGACTCCCGCCTTGAGCATGCTCACCGACCCAGTTCGTGGGAGAGTTCGGCCAGCTCGTCGCCGCCGGCCATCTGGGTGGTCAGCTCGTCGAGCCCGACCTCGGAACGCTTCTTGTCCAGCACCGTGCTGCCCAGTTTCAGGATGATGAAGTGGTCCCCGACCAGGTAGGCGTGGTGCGGGTTGTGGGTGATGAAGACGACGCCGAGGCCGGCGTCGCGGGCGGCCGCCGTGTACTTGAGGACCACGCCGGACTGCTTGACGCCGAGGGCCGCGGTCGGCTCGTCCAGGATGAGCACCCGGGCGCCGAAGTAGACGGCCCGGGCGATCGCCACACACTGGCGCTGACCGCCCGACAGCGTGCCGATGGGCTGGTCGATGTCCTTGACCACGATGCCCATCTTGCGCAGTTCCTCGTCGGCGATGCGCTTCATCTGCTTGATCTTCATCGGGGCGAGCGGGAACGCAACCGAGCGCATCTCGGAGCCGAGGAAGAAGTTGCGCCAGACCTCCATCAGCGACACCACGGCCAGGTCCTGATACACGGTGGCGATGCCGTGGTCCAGGGCCTCGCGCGGGGACGAGAAGCTGAGGTTCTTGCCGTCGACCTTGAGGCTGCCCTCGTTGTGCGGGTGCAAACCGGACATGATCTTGATGAGGGTGGACTTGCCTGCGCCGTTGTCGCCGAGCACGCAGGTGACCTCGCCGGCGTTGACCCGCAGGTTGATGCCGCGCAGCGCACGGATCGCCCCGTAGCTCTTACCGATCTCGGTCATCTCGATCAGCGGCTCACCCTTCTGCAGGTGGCTGTCGGCGTGCTGGGCCAGGGTGTCGGTCATGAGACTGTGCCTACCTTTCGCATGCAGTCCTGGCCCTCGCGTGCGAGGCCCCGGGCCGGCGCGGCCGTGTGCCGCTCGGTGCGGTCGTTCATGCCTAACCCACCTTCCTGGTGGTGGAGAGCCTCTTGACGTAGAGGTTCACCAGGACGGCGAGTAGCAGCATGATGCCGAGGAACGCCTTGAACCAGTTCGGGTCCCAGCCGGCATAGACGATGCCCAGGCTGGTCATGCCGAAGATGAAGGCGCCGATCGCGACGCCGATCGCGTTGCCGAAGCCGCCGGTCAGCAGCGTGCCGCCGACGACCGCCGCGATGATGTAGAGGAATTCGTTGCCGACGCCGTTGCCGGCCTGCAGGGTGTTGAAGCGGTAGAGCAGGTGCATGCCGATGAACCAGCCCGTGAACGAGACCGTCATGAACAGGCCGATCTTGGACTTGACCAGGGGAACGCCGACCGCGCGGGCGCTGTCCGGGTTGCCGCCGACGGCGTAGATCCAGTTGCCGGTACGGGTACGGGTGAGGATCCAGGCCGCGATGGCCACGAACAGGAACCACCAGATCACCGTGCCCCACACCGTCACCGGGCCGATCTTGAAACTGGACGCGAAGATCTTGCCCAGCGAGTCGTAGCCCTGGATCTGGCTGATGTCGCTGCTGGACACCGAGCCGGTGACCAGCTTGGTGACGCCCAGGTTGGCGCCCTGCAGCACGAAGAACGTGCCCAGGGTGATCAGGAAGCTGGGGATGCCGGTCCGCATCACCAGGTAGCCGTTGAGGAAGCCGATGGCGAGGCAGAAGATCAGCGACAGGAAAGCGCCGACCCAGAGGTTGACACCGAAATACCAGCAGAACATCGAGTTGACCAGGCCGGCGGTGGTGGTGATGACGCCGGCGGACAGGTCGAACTCGCCGCCGATCATCAGCATGCCGACGCCGACCGCGACGATGCCGATCGTCGAGGACTGGTAGAGCACCGTGAAGAAGGACTCGGGGGAACGGAACGCGGGCGCGGCGACCAGGAAGAAGATGAAGATGATGATCGCGGCGACCAGGGCGCCCACCTCGGGACGGGCCAGGATGCGGTTGGACCAGCCGAGTGTGATCCGGTTGGAGGGTTCGGAAGGGGCCGGGGCGGGCGCCTCCGCGATGGTTTGACTCATGGCTGAAACTCCGATCACTGCTATCCGGCGGGGCCGCCCGCCATGAGCCGGCAGCCCCGCCCGTTCGAGGGCTAGCGCGTGTTGTTCTTGGTGAACGGGACGATCTTGTCGATGTTGGTCTTGTCCACGAAGGACGGGCCGGTCAGGACGGCCTTGCCGCCACCGATGTCGTTGCCGTTCTTGAGGTAGAGGTAGAGCGAGGTGACGGCCATGTAGCCCTGGACATAGGGCTGCTGGTCGACGGAGAACTCGATCTTGCCGCTCTGAATGTCCGTGGCCGCTTCCTGGTTCAGGTCGAAGGTGACCACCTTTGCCGAGCTGCCCGCGGCGGCGATCGCCAGCAGGGAGTCGATCGCCTGCGGGGCGCCGAGGGTGACGATGTAGTCGATCGACTTGTCCTGCGCGAGCTTGGCCTGCAGCGTCGACGTGACCGACGCATCGTCGGCACCGTTCACCTGGATGTTCTCCGTGCCCGGCACCGAGCTCTTGACACCGGCGCAGCGGGCCTCGAGGGCGACCGAGCCGGCCTGCTGGATCACGCAGAGCGGGTGCTTGGCGCCCTCGGCACCGATCCGCTTGCCGGCCGCCGTGCCGGCCACGTTCTCGTCCGAGCCGAAGTACATCAGCGCGCCGAGCTGCTGGTACTGATCGATGCCGGAGTTGAAGCCGACGACCGGGATCTTCGCATCGCTGGCCGCCTTCACCGCACCGGCCAGGGCTGCGGGCGTCACCAGGGTGGTGGCGATGCCGTTCACCTTGGAGTCGACGGCATTCTGGATCAGGGTCGCCTGCTTGGTGGCGTCCGGGTTGTTGGAGTACTTCAGCGTCACCCCGGTGTCCTTGGCCGCCTGCTTCGCGCCGGCCTTGATCTTGTCCCAGAACGTGTCGCCCGGCGTCTCGTGGGTGATCATCGCAATCGTGTAGCCGGAACTGCCGGCCGCGTTGCCGCCGCTGGTGCTGGTGTCGTCGGTCTTGGCCTTGCCGCCGCTGCTGCAGGCGGTGAGCGAGAGCGCCAGCACCGCTGCCACTGCGAGCAGCCGGGCACCTCGCGTTCGACGCATCGTCACGGGTTCTTCTCCTCAGCGAATAGGGGGATGAGGGGTGTGGGTCGTCGGTACGGCCGTCAGTCCCGTGCAGAGGTCGAGTACAGACCGACGGAGTTCAGGTACTGCCGGGTGCGCGTGGCGATCGGCAGCGGGAGGCCGAAGTCGACCGGGTACATGTCCTGTTCGACGACGACGAAGAGTTCGGCGTCCAGCTCGCCGAGGGCC
>JAVHVY010000452.1:0-3787 GCA_032160305.1 Actinoplanes sp. | reverse complement strand
GCCGCGCCCATGACGGTTGTCGGTTGATCTGGAGGGGCAGCGCTCACCGAGCGTGCGTTGATCGTCACCGGAGGTACGGGGACTAATGCCGAAGCATGGCGACTTATCGCGACTTGCCGCCACGGTTCTGCAGCCCGGGTTTGTCGGCACCACAGTGCCCGACTGGGTGCGCCGTTTCCTGGCCGAGGGCCTGGGCGGGGTCGCGCTTTTCGCGCGCAACGTCGAGTCTCCGGCGCAGGTCGCCACCCTCACCGCGCAACTGCGGGCCGAGCGCTCCGACGTCATCGTGGCCATCGACGAGGAGGCCGGTGACGTCACCCGCTTCGAGTCGCGGCACGGCAGCTCCCGGCCGGGCAACCTGGCCCTGGGCGCGATCGACGACACCGCGCTGACCGAGGCCGTCGCCCACGACCTGGGCCTGGACCTGGCCCACGCCGGCATCACCCTGGACTATGCCCCGGACACGGACGTCAACAGCAACTCCGACAACCCGATCATCGGCGTACGGGCCTTCGGCGCCGACCCGGAGCTGGTCGCGCGGCACGGGGCGAGCTGGATCAGCGGTCTGCAGCGGGCCGGCGTCGCCGCCTGCGCCAAGCATTTCCCCGGACACGGCGACACCAGTGTGGACTCGCATCAGGCGGTGCCGCTGATCGACCGCAGCCGCGCCGAGCTCGAGGTGTGCGAGCTGATCCCGTTCCAGGCCGCCGTCGCCGCCGGGGTGCAGTCGGTGATGACCGGTCACCTGCTGGTCCCGGCGTACGACCCGGAGCTGCCGGCCACCCTGAGCAAGCGGATCCTGACCGGACTGCTGCGCGCGGAGCTGGGCTTCCAGGGGCTGATCGTCACCGACGGCATCGAGATGCATGGCGTACGCCGGTCCTTCGGGCTCGAAGGCGCCACCGTCCGGGCGCTGGTCGCCGGGGCCGACGCGATCTGTGTCGGCGGCGACCACGCCGACGAGCACACCGCGATCCGGCTGCGGGACGCGATCGTGGCCGCCGTGCGGGCCGGTGAGCTGACCGAGGCCCGGCTGCGCGACGCCGCCGAGCGGGTGCAGCGGCTGGCCGACTGGACCGTACGCACGCAGACCGCGATCGGCGCCCGGGCCCTCGCCGACCAGCCCGGCCGCCGCGAGGTCGCCCTGATCTCCGCGGTCGGGATGGCCGCCGCCCGGCGCGCGGTCAAGGTCACCGTCGGCCCGGACGCCCCCGAGCTGCCGCTGATCCGCGCCCCGCACGTGGTCGAATTCGCCCCACCGCGCAACATCGCGATCGGCGCCGAGACACCGTGGGGCGTCGGCGAGCCGCTGGGCGGCCTGCTGCACGGCACCACCCGGCTGCGGCTCGCCGCGGAGGATCTGGCCGGGCTCAGCGATCCGGCCGCCGCGGTGCTGGCCGGGGCCGCGGACCGCCCACTGGTACTCGTGGTCCGCGACGCGCACCGACACTCGTGGATCGCCGACGCACTGCGCCGCACCCTGGCCGTGCGTCCGGACGCGATCGTGGTCGAGATGGGCGTTCCAGTCGCGGTCAGCGGCGGCGTGCACATCGCCACCTACGGCGCCACCCGCTCGTGCGGCCAGGCGGCGGCCGAGGTCATCGCCGGCGTCGGAGTGCCCGCCCCGCAGCCGATGGCGGCCTGACTACTCGACGACGATGTCGTCGTACTCGCGGTGCTCCGCGACGTACCTGGCGAAGAACGGGCACAGCGGCACGACCTGCCCGCCGCGTTCCCGGATCGTGTCCAGGGTCTGCCGGGCCAGCTCGCCGGCCAGGCCCCGGCCCCGGAACCGCGGGTCGATCTCGCTGTGGGTGACCACCACGACGCCGTCGCGCAGCCGGTAGGCGGCCATCCCGGCCCCTTCGCCGTCGACGACGATCTCGAAGCGGCGCCGATCGGGGTGGTCCTGCACCTGGACGTCCATGGCTTCAGCCTAGGCGGGCGCGTTAGCACAGCTGGAGGGGACGGCGGCCAGGTTTGAGAATGGCCGGCACCGGTCAATCTGCGACCATGTCAGCCACGTCGCACGTACGGTCCACCGCCTCACGGGCTGCCGACAGCAAGCCGCTGGAGTACCTCGCCCGCGGCGGCTTTATCGGTTACGGCCTCATCCATCTGCTCTTCGCGTGGCTGGCGGTGCAGCTGGCCGTCGGCAGGTCTGGCGGCGAGAACGACCAGTCCGGCGCCCTGCGGAGTCTGGCCAGCAAGCCGTTCGGCAGGACGCTGGTGATCATCGTCGTGGTCGGGATGGTCGCGCTGGCCGTCTGGCAGGCCTTCGAGGCGGCCATCGGCGAGAGCGGCGAGCAGGACCGGCAAGCCGTCGCCGAGCGGGTGATCTCGGGCATCCGCGCGATCATCTACCTGTCCTTCGCCTGGACCGGCGTCCAGGTGGTCACCGGCGCCAACGCCTCCCAGGGCGACCAGCAGCAGAAGGGCGCCTCCACCCTGATGGACGCGACCGGCGGGCGTTGGCTGGTCGGCCTGATCGGGCTGGTCGTGATCGGGGTCGGCGTCGGCCTGCTGATCTACGGCGTCACGAAGACGTTCGAGAGGCATCTCAACATCCAGCAGATGAGCCCGACGGTGCGCAAGGCCACCCGCCGGCTCGGCGTCGCGGGCTACTCGGCCAAGGGCGTCGCGTACGCGATCGCGGGTCTTCTGGTCGTCGTCGCCGCGGTGACGTACAACGCGAAAAAGGCCCGTGGCCTGGACAGCGCGCTGAAGGCCCTGGCCGCGCAGCCCTACGGGCCGTGGCTGCTCGGCCTGGTCGCGCTCGGGATCGCCGCCTTCGGGGTGTACTGCTTCTCCCAGGCGAAGTACCGCAAGGTCTGACCACTCCCGGGGCTGGTCGTGCGGGACAAGGATTGACTTCCGGGCGGGCAGGGCATACATCGTCACAGGGAAAGGAGGACTCCATGGCCGATGTCCTGAACGGCAGCCCGGTGCGTCCGGCTGCCGACCAGTCCACCTCGGAGTTGGTGCAGCGTGCGAGCGAGCAGATCACCCGTCTCGTGCGCGACGAGATCGCGCTGGCCAAGGCCGAACTGACCGAAAAAGGTAAGCACGCGGGCGTCGGTGTGGGACTCTTCGGCGGCGGCGGCGTGCTCGCCATGTACGGCGTGGGGGCGATGGTCGCGACGCTGATCATCGTGCTCGACCTGTTTCTGCCGCTGTGGCTCGCCGCGCTGATCGTCACCGTCGCCCTGTTCGCCATGGCCGGCATCCTGGCGTTGCTCGGCAAGTGGCAGATAACCAAGGCCGTGCCCCCCGAGCCGACCGAGGCCGTGGCGAGCGTCAAGGCCGATGTCGACGAGGTCAAGCAGGCAGTCAAGGACAGGGGCAAGGCGTGAGTGAGAAGAACGGCTCCGCTGCGGGGGGCAAGCCCGATGTGGCGGCGTTGCGTGCGGAGATCAAGCAGACCCGGGCCGAGCTGGGCGAGACCGTCCAGGCGCTGGCCGCCAAGGCGGACGTCAAGGCCCGGGCCAAGGAGCAGGTCGAGCAGACCAAGGCCAAGGTGAGGGCGCAGGTGGCCGGGGCCACCGGCAAGGCGACCGAGGCGGTCCGTACCGTGGCAGCCGGGGCCCGCGGTGGCGCCACCCAGGCTGGCGACCGGGCGCACGAGGCCGGTGCGCAGGTCCGGCGTAACCCGGTCCCGCTGGCCGTCGTGCTGGCCGGGATGGTCGTCGTGGTCGGCGTGATCCTGATCGTCCGGGGGAGGCGCCGGTGAGCAAGCTGCAGAAGATCGCGTACAAGCCGCTCGGGCTGCTGCTCGGCGTGGCGGCGG
>JAVHVY010000451.1:0-2916 GCA_032160305.1 Actinoplanes sp. | reverse complement strand
TTCGCCGGCGAGGTATCGCGACAGCGCGGCTTCGTCAGGGGAGCCATCGCGAAGGTAACCGTCGCCGCCGATCGTCTGGTATCGCTTCGGCCACCGCGGCTGTTCCGTGACCACCCACTCGCTGTCGGGCACCGACAGCGACACGAGGAGGGGACCGGCGTCGGTGAGGGAGGTCGGCAGCGGCACCCGGTCGCCCTGCGCGGGCAACACCAGCGGCGCCCGCCACGGTGCCCGGGTCAGGTACACCGCAGCGTTCAGCCGGGGTACCGGTGCCGGATTGAGCAGAACCAGCGCGTCGCCGTCGAGGCTCACCTGGTCGGCGAGTCTGCGCGGCCGGATGGTGGCGACCGGCATCGCCAGGTCGCCGCAGATGAGGACAAGGTGCGCCAACGGGTGCGCCGCGAGGGTGTCGCTGAGCTGGCCGACGTGTAGCCGGCAGACGCTGTCGTCACCACTTCGGGTGACGATCAGTTCCTGGACGCACGCCTCGTCGACGACAAGTTGGGCGCGCGGTGACACCGTGCCGGGGGGTAGCTGCACTGCGACCACGCCGGGCGCTTCTCGCAGCTCGTCGGCGATGAGCGACAGCGGGCGGGGCCGCCAGTGGGGCACGTCGTCGATGACCTCGTACGACACCCGCAGGTGTGGCGGCCTGACCAGCAGGGGCTCGGTCTCCGCAGCGGTGCGGTACTCGATGACCTTCGCGGTCTCCTGGGGTGTGAGGCTGAGCCGCGAAGGCTCGGCGGTGGCACCCACCGGCCCGATGATGGTGGCCGAGGCGGGGCTCAGCCCGTGGCGGGTCAGGAGTCGCACGGGCGGTTGGAAGCTGGACTGTAGACCTTCGGCCACGAAGACGGTGCGGTCGACGCCGTAGCCGAGCGGACCGGCGACTGTGATGGAGAAGGCGCCGAGGATCGGCCTCGGTAGTGTCTCCCACAGGTCGGTCACGGTTACTTCGCCGGTGCTGCGCAGGACCCTGTGCTGGATGACATCTCGGGCTGAGGCCGTGCGGACGGTGATGCGCCACTCGGTCTCGGTGCCGGGCCGGCTCGGCAGCCACACCTGCGGCAGAGCGGCGAAGACCCGGGATCCGTACGGCGTGTCGATGCCGTCGACCGGCGGCCCGGTTTCGATCCTCGGTCGGGTGAATCCGCGGACGGCCCTTCGGCTCGTCGGGTTGTCGGTGAGCTGCAGCCAGGTGGCGTCAACGAGCGAGATGAGTTCCAGACGCCAGCCGCTCCAACCGCTGGGCACCCGGCCCTCCTCGATAACCCGAAGCGGCTTGTCCGTCGCAATCTTCTGGTTGTCGGGGTAGAGCACCCAGATCGGGTCGGGCGGCAGGGCTGCGTGCGACGGGATGAGCCGACCGGTGCTGCTGAAGGTGAGCCAGGGCGCGTCGGCGTTGATCAGCTGGAATTCGCTCTGGTGAGGCGCACCGAGGAGGCTCACCACGACGGTGCGCGTGGGCCGTCCGATGGTGAAGCTTGTTTCCGGTGCGGCCTCGGCAACGCCCGACCAGACGGAACGGCTGCGCACGGTCGCGGCGACTCCGTCGGCGACCACCTCCCATACGGCGGAGCCCTCGATGGCGTCGCCGACACTGGGCAGTATCACTTCGACGCCGCGGCCCCAGGGGTCCAGTCCGATGCGCGGGCGCTCCACGCGGGTTCGCCGGCCCCGGTCGCCGCCACCGTGACCGACGGTCAGTTGGCCGTCCCGCGCGAGCTCGGCCGCACGGTCTGTCAATCGGGATGGCAGGGCCACCTGGCTTACATCCGCATCCCGGTTGCCGAGGCAGTCGATGAGCTCCAGGCAGCGGTCGATGAAGTCGAGGGCGAAGTCGGTACCCCGGGTGAGGAACCGGCGGACCGGCTTGTCGAGGGTCTGCATCCGGGCCTGCTGCGCGGTGGCCCAGGTGAGGAACGACTCGGCGTCCAGTTCGGGGTCGAGCCGCACCCGGGACACGAGCAGGCGCAGGAGATCCGCGAAGCAATACGTGGGCACCCCGGTGTGCATAAGAACCGGGCCGACGTGGCGGAGAGCCACGTCGTCGAACGGTTCCAAGCCGAGTTGCCGCAGCGCCGTCTGAAAGCCGACGCCCCAGTACTTCTGCATGTCCGGGTCGTTCGTGCAGCCGATGGCTTCAGCGAAGGCCGGCCAGAAGGTGCCCTTGACGTAGCGACTCGCCGCCACGCCGGTCATCGCCAGCACCACGCACGCCGGCCACCGGGTGAACATGGCATCCCCGGAGCGCGTGCCTCGCGTCCGGCGATGGTAGGCGCCGAGCGCCTGCGCGACCTGCGCGGCATGTGCGTCCTTGACATCCAACTCGGCGGCGAGAGAGACGCTGCGGGCCTGCTGCCTCCACCTCACCTCTCGCAGCTGGAGCAGCTCCTCCGTCGTGACGCGACGTAGCGTGGTCTGCTCCGTGATCGACATATGGGAACCATGAACGGGCGTGGTAGCCGACGCGGGTTTCCCCTGGGTGCGAACAGGCTGCGGTCTGGTGGATCAGGGGGTCGTCACGACCAGCCCGCCGACGGCCTCCAGGATGCCGAGGGCGGCACCGCGGCTCAGCTCGTCGTGGTACCGCTGGTTGCGGAAATTGCGCAGGCAGCCGTAGCACGCGGTCTCGGGTCCGCAGTCGCAGCCACCGGCGCGCTTCAGCGCGGCGGTGAACACCCGATCGAGGCGGGTGGCGATCTGCATGGCGTGGCCGGCACCGCCGGGTACCACGTCGAACAGCACAATTCCGGGGCGGCCGCCGCGGCGGTGGAGCACTCCGTCGATGTCGTCGCGGGAGATCTCCAACGCGTCGGAGGCACCCTCGAGCAGGGCGTACGTCAGCGACCGCCAAGCGGAGCCGGGCGTCTCCGCCGGGGCGACGAGCGCGTCGAAAGTCAGCTCGAGCATGTC
>JAVHVY010000412.1:0-26748 GCA_032160305.1 Actinoplanes sp. | reverse complement strand
TCGCCGCGCTCGCCTTCGGCGGGACACCGGCGAGTGCCGACGTCTCGGTCGCCCGCGCCGCGCAGCCAGTCGTCGCCAGCTCGCCCTGTGCCGGCACCGCCGCCGCCTGCAAGACCGGCTACGGAGCCGATGCGCAGAATCCGGGCAACACCGGAGCCGGCGCGGGCCCGGACAGCACGACCCCCGGGCACGTCCGGGGCCACCAGGGTTACGGCAACACGAGCCCGACCACCACGCCGCCCACGGTGCTGGCGACGACGACGACGCCCACCGTGCACACCGTGCCGCCCACCACGCCGTCCACGACGACGCCGACCGGCTACACCGATACGGTCCCGCCGACCGGCGTCAGCCCGACCACCGTGTCGCCGAGCCCGAGCGGTACGAGCTACGGGGTCAGCCCGGCCCACACGCTGCCGGTAACCGGCGCACCCAGTGCCAGCACGGTCGCCGCAGGCGCCCTGCTCGTCGCGGCCGGCGGCTTCGCCCTCTGGTTCGCCCGGCGGCGGCGCACCGCCTGAGCGCACCATCTCGCCGCGAGCGCGGGTCGTCCGGATCTCCGGGCGGCCCGCGGCCCCGTCGAGGCTTAAGGTCTGAGCATGGCTCCGAGTAAAGCCCCGGCCGAAGAGTTCGAGATCGCCGGTCACCAGGTGCGGCTGAGCAGCCCGGACAAGGTCTGCTTCCCGCGTGGTGGCTACACCAAGCGCGACATCTTCGAGTACTACCTGGCCGTCGGCGACGGGATCATGCGCGCGCTGCGGGACCGTCCGACGACGCTGCAACGCTTCCCCGACGGCATCGAGGGGGAGATGTTCTTCCAGAAGCGGATTGCCACCCGTGGCGTCCCGCCCTGGGTGCAGACCGCCGAGATCAGCTTCCCGAGCGGGCGTACGGCCGCCGAGCTCTGCCCCGCGGACCTCGCACACGTGGCCTGGGCCGCCCAGATGGGCACCGTCGTCTTCCACCCGTGGCCGGTCCGCCGGTCGGCGGTGGATCAGCCGGACGAGCTGCGCGTCGACCTCGACCCGCAACCGGGCACCGACTTCGCCGACGTGGTGCGCACGGCCGGCGTGGTGCACGAGGTGCTCGACGACCTGGGCTGGGTCGGCTTCCCGAAGACCTCCGGCGGCCGGGGCGTGCACATCTACGTACGGATCCAGCCGCAGTGGTCCTTCGTCCAGGTGCGCCGAGCGGCGATCGCCCTGGCCCGGGAGGTGGAGCGGCGCAGCCCCGACCGGATCACCACGGCCTGGTGGAAGGAAGAGCGCGGCACCCGGGTCTTCCTCGACTACAACCAGATGGCCCGGGACCGGACGATCGCCTGCGCCTACTCCCTGCGCGCGAACGCCCGGGCCACGGTCTCCGCCCCGGTCACCTGGGCCGAGCTGACCGAGATCGAACCGGACGACTTCGACCTGCGGACGATGCCAAAGCGCTTCGCCGGGATCGGCGACCCGCACGCGGCCATCGACGACGTGGCCCACTCGCTGGACCAGCTGCTCGAGTGGTCGGCCCGCGACGAGAAGGCCGGCGCCGGTGATCTGCCCTACCCGCCCGACCACCCGAAAATGCCGGGCGAGCCGAAGCGCGTACAACCCTCGAAGGACCGGGACCGGCCGCGAGACTAGAGGCTCAGCCTCATGGCCTCGTGGGTCGCGCTGAAGCCGAGGCTCTGCTGACGGAACCGGCCGAACGTGCCGGCATCACTTCGCCGGACAGTGCAGTCCCGCCTTCGGCACCGTCAGATCGATGAGATAGCTGTCCACCGCTTTGACGATGCAGGACGTGCTCGGATAGGCGGTGTGGCCCTCGCCCTCCCAGGTCAGCACGTGCCCGACCCCGAGCATCGAGGCCAGCCGCGCGGTGTTCTCGTACGGAGTGGCCGGGTCGCCGGTGGTGCCGACGACCACGATCGGCGGGGCGCCGACGGCGGCCGCGTGCGGGTAGGGATCGTGCTGACCCGGCCAGAAGACGCACGGCATCATGCCGACCGCCAGCGCCGCCCCGAAGAGCGGATACTTCCTTCGCCACTCGACCTGCAACTGCTTGATCCGGTCGATGGACGGGACGTTGGCAGCGTCGGCGCAGTTCACCATCAGGTTGGCGTCGAAGAGGTTGGAGTAGCTGCCGTTCGCCTTGCGGTCGGCGTACTGGTCGGCGAGCTGAAAGATGCCCTGGGCGCTGCCGCCCTGCAGGGAGTCGATCGCCTTGGCGAGTGCCTGCCAGCCCGACTCCGTGTACAGCGACGAGATCAACCCGACGAAGATCCAGCCCGCGGTGGCCTCCCGGCCGTCGGAATTCTGTACCGGGGAGGCCTTCGCCTTCGCCAGCGCGTCGGTGACCGCGCCTCGGGGGTCGGCACTGATCGGGCAGGTCGATCCGTTGGCCTTGCACCAGCTCGTGAAGTTACTGAAGGCGCGTTCGAAGCCCTTGGCCTGCTCCTCGGAGCTGTCCACGAAGCTCTGCGTCGGGTCGATCGCGCCGTCCAGCACCAGGGCCCGGATGTTCTGCGGGAAGAGCTGCGCGTAGGTGGCCCCGAGCAGGGTGCCGTAGGAGAAGCCGAGGTAGCTCATCTTCGCGTCGCCGACGGCGGCCCGGATCGCGTCCATGTCCTTGGCCGCCTGCTTGGTGGCGAAGAGCGGCAGCTGATCGCCGTACTTGGCCGCGCAGCCGGCCGCGACCTTCTTGTTCAGCGCGACCAGGTCGTCGAAGTCGGCGCCGGTCGGGTCGGGCGGCGCGGCGAAGCTGGCGTCCTGATCCGCGTTGCTGATGCAGGTGACCGGCGACGACCGGCCGACCCCGCGCGGGTCGAAGCCGACGATGTCGAAGTGGTCGGTGACCGTCGTCGGTAGGCCGCCCAGCGCCGCGCCGAAGGACAGGTAGACGGCCGTGTCGATGCCCGAGGCGCCGGGACCGCCCGGGTTGATCAGCAGCGAGCCGATCCGGTCGCGCTGCGAAGCCGACCGGATCCGGATCATCGCGACCTGGTACTCCTGGCCTGGCACCGGGGCGTCCCAGTTACGCGGGACCGCCACCGCGGCGCACTCGTACGTCATCCCGGTGGCGCCGCGGCCGACCAGATTCCTCGGCACGTCGGGGCACGGCCTCCACGTCGCGGCGCTGCCGGCGGCGGCCGGGGCCTGGCTGGCGTTCGCCCCGGGCGCCGAGAGGCCGGAGTCGTTGGGCGCGAAGACCGGCAGCGTGCAGCCGGTCATCGTGAGGACGACGGTGGCGAGCAGGGCGACAACCAGGCGGGAGCGACGCGGCACGAGGCGTGACCTTCCGGGTCTTGGCGGGTTTCCGGGCACGAGGCTACGCGCCCCGGCTGATCGACGCGGTCAACGGCTGGTCAGCACCTCGGCCAGATCGAACGAGACCGGGCGTTCGAGCTGCAGGTAGCTGCAGCTGCGGGGGTCGCGGTCGGGGCGCCAGCGCTCGAACTGGGCGGTGTGCCGGAAACGGATGCCTTCCATGTAGTCGTAGCGCACCTCGACCACCCGTTCCGGGCGCAACGGGACGAAGGACAGGTCCTTGCCGTTGTTCCACCGGCTCACCTCGTTCTTGCGCGGGGTGCGTTCGCCCTGCTCGTGGGCGGCCCAATTCCACGGGTGCCCCTCGAATGTGGTGACCAACTCCTGCATCTCGGTGAAGAGCTCCGCGCGCACGGTCATCGGGAACGACCCGATCACGCCCACCGACACCAGCACCTCCCGTTCGTCGTACAGGCCGAGCAGCAGCGAGCCGATCCGGTTGTCGGCCGACTTGTGCACCCGGTAGCCGGCGACCACGCAGTCCGCGGTCCGCTTGTGCTTGATCTTGGTCATCACCCGCTTGTCGGGCTGGTAGGTCAGGTCGGCGCTCTTGGCGATCAGCCCGTCCAGCCCAGCGCCCTCGAACTCGGCGAACCAGCGCCGGCCGGTCTGCAGATCGCTGGTCGCCGGCGTCACGTACACCGGGGGTTTCGCGCCGGCCAGCGCCTCCTCCAGGCGGGCCCGGCGCTCGGCGAACGGCCGCCCGGTCAGATCCTCGTCGCCGATCGCCAGCAGGTCGAAGGCCACGAAACTGGCCGGGGTCTGCCCGGCGAGCAGCGTGACCCGGCTCGCCGCCGGGTGGATGCGCTGCTGCAGGGCCTCGAAATCGAGCATGTTGCGGGTCGTGTCGGCCACGATGATCTCGCCGTCGATCACCGCCCGCTGCGGGAAGTTGGCCAGCACCGCCTCGACGACCTCGGGGAAGTACCGGGTCATCGGCTTCTCGTTGCGGCTGCCGATCTCGACCTCGGCACCGTCCCGGAAGATGATCGACCGGAAACCGTCCCACTTCGGCTCGTAGATCAGGCCCGGCGGGACGTCGGCGACCGGCTTGGCCAGCATCGGCTTGACGGGCGGATTGATCGGCAGGTCCATTGGACCATCTTCCTCGCTCGCATCGCGGCTGTCCGGCCCTGCAGAAGATCAACTTCTTTCCGGTGAACGAGAGGTCCGGCCAACCAGGTCAGCCCGGTGGCCGGATCCCCGGCCAGCCTCAGGTGGACCGGGCGGGCCCGCTGGCGGGGCCCGGACCGGGCGGTGTTGCGGCTCAGACCGTGGTCGGGCCCTGGCGGCGGAGTTCGTCGACCGTGGTCATCGCCGCGCGCAGGTCGGCCAGCCAGTCGGTGGTGTGTTCGCCGACCAGCTTGACGCACCAGGCCAGCGCCTCCGAGCGGGACCGGGCGACACCGGCGTCGACCAGGGTGTCGAGAACCTGGCGCTCCGGCTGGCGCAGTCGGGTCATCACCGGTGCGGACAGATGGGTGAAGAGCTCGCTGACGTCGCCGCAGTGCAGGCCCCAGGCGACTTTGCGCTGGTAGCGGTGCTCGACCTGGTGCGCGACGCGGATCCGGGCCTCGCGGGTGTCCTCGCGGAACTGGTGGATCCGGCCGGTCGCGGCGGCGGCCTGGTCGGCGGCGGTGGCGTCGGCGGCCAGCTCGGGGACGGCGAGCCGGCCCCAGATGATGATCTCGTCGCGGTCGATGACCACCTGCGGCGGCTCGGTGAACCAGCCGTCGGGAACGGCGCCGGTGACCCAGGCGCCGGCATCGTCGGCGGGCGGTGGCTCGGTGCGGGCCCCCGGAGGGGCAGGACGGAATCGCATGGGAACCTCCATCGGTGTGCTGATTACATGATTACACCGTTGCAAAGGAAGTCATCAAGGTTTGCGCTGCGAGCGCAACCACCCATCCAGCCGGCTACCGGGCCTGCAGGGCGTCCAGGGCCACGGCCATCGCGACGACCAGCCTGCGGTCCAGGGCCGGGTCGGTGATCGTCACCAGGTACCGGTCGCGGATGCCCCACTTCTTGACCACCGAGAACGCCGGGCGGTCGCCGATCAGGAACTCGAAGTGGTACGGCAGCCAGGACAGCGAATCGACGAACCGGCGCAGCACCGCCACGGGCAGGCTCGCCTCCCGGCCGGTCATCTCCGCGTAACCGGGCTGCTGCAGGTGCCACGTCGAGCGCAGCAGCGACTCCTTGAAGTTCTTCCGGAACACCCCGATCGGCGTGCCGGCGGCGTCGGTCACGTCGTACGTGGCGCCCAGGTCGAGCACCTGGCGGGCCTTGAACCCCAGCACGGGCGTGGTCCTGGAGTCGTCGGTGTACAGGGTCACCTGCTCCTTGAACGCCATCCGCTTCTGCTGGGCGAAGGCGAGCACACCTGCCTCCCGGCCGTCCGGGGAGACGGCGTGGATCTCATACTGGTTGACCATGAGTCGCATCCGCTGACGCACGATCAGTTGGGCCTGGGTCTGCAGAGTGTCGACGGTCACGGCTGGCAGTGTGTCATACCGCGGCTTCCTGAGCAGATCCTCAGCACGCCGGTGGCGCAGACGGCCGGTAGCCGGTGACACTGGTGGTCACGAAACGCCAACGGGAGGATGCCACGCATGGCGAAGCGTAAGGGACCGCTGGTCGCGCTGGGGCTCGCCGGAGCGCTGGCCTGGATCGCCCGGGACGTGCCACTGCAGATCGGCTCGCGCAAGATCGGCGCCAAGGCCGAGGGCGAGCGCGGCGCACGCTACGGGCGGTCACCGCAGTTCAGCGACGGCAAGTTCCGCAACACCCTGCCGAGCGTCATGATCGGCGCGGCTTCGGCGCCCAAACTGCTCGCGGCCGTCCTGACCGACCGCGACCGCCGGCACCCGCACGCCCCGATCCCGCTGATGACCCCGGAAACCGGCGGCGACGGTCTCTACGTCACCTGGTACGGCCACTCGTCGGCGCTGATCGAGATCGAGGGCCGGCGCGTCCTGATCGACCCGGTCTGGAGCGAACGGTGCTCGCCATCCCACCTGACCGGCCCGAAACGCCTGCACGAGCCGCCGGTCGCGCTGCGCGAACTGCCGCCGATCGACGCGATCCTGATCTCGCACGACCACTACGACCACCTCGACATGGCGACCATCCGCAACCTGGTCGATCTGCAGGCGGCGCCGTTCCTGGTGCCGCTCGGCGTCGGCGCCCACCTGGAGCGCTGGGGGGTACCGGCGACCCGGATCATCGAGCTGGACTGGGACGAGCGCAGCACGGTCGCCGGCATCGAGTTCATCGCCACGGCGGCCCGGCACTTCTCCGGCCGGGGCTTGAGCCGGGACGAGACGCTGTGGTCGTCGTGGGTGATCGCCGGTCCGACCCGCAACGCGTTCTACAGCGGCGACACCGGCTACTTCCCCGGCTTCGCGCGGATCGGCGCCGAGCACGGCCCGTTCGACGTGACGCTGGTGCAGGTCGGCGCGTACGGCGACGCCTGGCCCGACATCCACATGGTGCCCGAGGACGGGGTGGCCACCCACGTCGACGTCCGCGGCGGCCTGATGGTCCCGGTGCACTGGGCGACCTTCAACCTGGCGCTGCACGACTGGTCCGAGCCGGCCGACCGCACCTGGAGCGAGGCGAAGGCCCGCGACGTGTCGCTGGCGGTCCCGCGCCCGGGCGAGCGCGTCGACGTCGACAACCCGCCGTCGGTCGACGGCTGGTGGCAGGCGATCGCCTAGTCGTTGCGACGCAGCCGCCGGGTTACGTGCCCGGCACGCAGATCGTGACGGCTTTCGGGGCGACCCGGATCGTCAGGCGTTTCGCGGGGAGGCGCGCGCCGCCGTCCAGCTCGTACTCCAATGTCGAGCGCAGCTTGACGTCGATCCGGCGGGCCCGGGTCATCCGGACGAACGGGGAGTGGTCGGAGCGCCCAACCGCCATCGTGCCCAGCGCCCGGGCCCACTCCGCCGCCCCCTGAGCTGTCGCCACGCCGACGTCCAGCCAGCCGTCGTCGGGCCGCGCGTCGTCGAAGGCGTGGATGCCGCCGGTGATCGTGCCCACGTTCCCGACCAGCACGCAACTGGCCTCGTCGTCGAACCACGGCACACCGTCGATCCGAACCCGGGCCCGGGGCTTCGCACCGTTCACGTGGCGCAGGCCGGTCCAGACGTACGCGAGCTTGCCCAGCCGGTCCTTCAGCTTGCGGTCCGCATCCTGGATCATCGCGCCGTCGAAGCCGACACCGGCCATCACGCCGAAGTACTCGCCGTTGACCCGGCCCAGGTCGATCCGCTTGCGGCGACCGTGGAAGGCCAGCTCGACGGCTTCCAACAGATCGATCGGGACACCGAGGTTGGTGGCCAGCAGATTGCCGGTGCCGGCCGGCAGGATCGCCAGCGGGACCTTCGAACCGGCCTTGGCCAGCACGTCGACCGACCGTTGGACCATGCCGTCGCCGCCCCAGACGAGCACCACGTCGGCGCCCGCCTTGAGCGCCTTGGCAACGTGTTTCGGGGCCTTGCGGCTCTTCGGCACTTCGGCCCAGAGCAGCTCGTCGATGTCGTTGTCGGTGATCAGACGGCGCAACTCGTCGAGGCCACCGCCCAGCGTCTTGCGGGTGTGGGCGACGACGGCGATCTTCCGGGGTGGGCGCATGACGTCAGCACTACCCGATCCCGCGCGGATCTACTCAGTTCGCGGTTCCCGCAGTCGCCGCGACCGATCCGGCCTCAGCCCTAGTCCTCGATCGGTCGGGCGGGAACGGCTCGCAGCCGCACCTGGGTGATCGCTCGCCCGGTTACCTCGACCACCTCGACCGTGAACTGCCGCAGCGTGACCACCTCGCCCGGCGCCGTCGGGATGTGTCCCAGCGCCGCCAGCACCATTCCGGCGATCGTCGTGTAGTCGCCCTCGTCGGAGCTGTCCGCTTCGAAGCCGATGTCTGGCAGGTCGTGGATCGGGAACGAGCCCGGCATCAGCTGCGCGCCGTCCGCTTCGTGTACGACCGCCTCCACGTCGCGGTCTGTTTCGTCGTAGATCTCGCCGACGATCTCCTCGACCAGATCCTCCATGGTCACGATGCCGTCGATCGCGCCGCGTTCGTCGACCACCAGGGCCAGCTGCTGGCGTTCCAGCCGCAGTTGCAGCATCGCGTCGGACACGCGCAGGGTCTCGGGCAGGAAGAGGCACTGCTTGGCCAGCGCGTCGACCGGGCCGGTCGCGTCGATCAGGTCGCGCAGGTGCACGACGCCGATGACGTCGTCCAGGCCGGCCGGGCCGACCACCGGCGCGCGGGAGTGGGCGCCCGCGATCAACTGGCGCAGCGCGTCGTGCGCCGAGCAGCCCTGGGCCAGGGTCAGCACATCGCGGCGGGGGACCAGGATCTCGCGCAGGATCCGGTCGGCGATCTCGAAGGCGCCGCTGATGATCGTCCGCTGTTCCGCCGAGAACTCCTGCTGGGCGGCGACCATGTCGCGGATCTCCTCGGTGCTGACCTCTTCGCGTTGCGCGTGCGGGTCGCTGCCGGCCAGCCGCACCACCACATTGGTCGCCACGCCGAGCAGCCAGACCGCCGGGCGGGAGATCACCGAGAGCACGTCCAGCGGGCGGGCCACCACCAGGGCCCAACCTTCCGTACGCTGCATCGCGATTCTTTTCGGCGCCAGCTCGCCGATCACCAGCGTGACGAAGGTCAGCGCGATGGTGACCAGCAGGATCGAGGTCGGCTCGGCGGCCGCGCCGAGAAAGCTCAGCGGCTTGACCAGCGGCTTCGACAGTGAGACGGCCGCGGCGGCCGAGGCGAGGAAGCCGGCCAGCGTGATGCCGATCTGGATGGTGGCCAGGAACCGGTTCGGGTCGCGGGTGAGCCGCGCCAGCACCCGGCCGCGCCGCGACGCGCGTTCCAGCCGCTGCACCTGGCTGTCCCGCAGCTGCACCAGCGCCATCTCGCTGCCGGCGAAGGCCGCGTTGATCAGCACCAGCACGAGCACGAGGACGACCTCGCCGCCTACGCCACCCATTCGTCACGCCCATCCGAGGTTCGACCGAAGAGTGGCCCACGCTATCGACACAACCTCACCGCCGCCCGACGGCAGGCGGAAGAACCCAGCAAACCCCGCATTTTCGTACGCACACAGACCCGGCGAGAAGCACGGCCGGCTCAAGCGGCGCAGCGCGGTCAGAACCGCGCGAAGGATCGGATCGGCATCCGTGGCCCGAACCGGGGGGCCCCGATCCCGCCCGCCACCAGCAGCTCGCACACCCGCCCCCGGTGCCCGCGGAACGGCTCCAGCAACTCGAGCATCCGTTCGTCGGTGCCGCGCGGCTCCCCGGCCAGCGCCCAGGCCACCGTGTTGGGGATGTGATAGTCGCCGACACTGACCGCGTCGGCGTCCCCGTACGCCGTGCGGACCACCTCGGCCGCCGTCCACGGCCCGATGCCCGGGATCGCGGTCAGCCGGCGGGTCGCCGCCGCGCTGTCGGCGCACTGCTCGAGCCGGCGGGCCGCGACCGCCGCCCGCAGGATCGTCTGCGCTCTCTTCTGCTCGACCCCGAACGGGTGAAAAGTCCAGTACGCCGTCGCCGCGACCGCCTCCGGATCGGGTGGCAGCAGCAACTCGGCCGGCCCCGGCGCCGGCTCCCCGAAGTGCCGGATCAGCTGCCGGTACGCCCGGTGCGCCTCCTGGCCGGTGACCTTCTGCTCCAGGATCGCCAGCAGCAGGCGCGGGAAGATCTGCCCGGTGGCCGGGAAGCGCAGCCCGGGTAAGGTCCGGGCCAGCCGGCGGACTAGCGGATGGGCCTCGGCCAGCGCGGCGAAGCCGGTCACGTCGTCGCGCAGCCCGGCGATCGCGTCGGCCCGATCGAGCACCCACGGCGCGCCCGGCCCGTGCCCGGTCGCGAGCAACCCGGCGCCGTCGCGGGCCAGGTGCAGGGTGGCCGGCCCGCCGGGCGTCCGCAGGGCGAGCCAGAACTGCCGGTCGGCGAGCCTGCCCGTCCGGTCGCCGCCGCGCACCAGCAGGGAACGCACCGAGCCGGCGAAGTGGTAGCCGTCGGGGGCGACGAGTCGCCGGGTCTGCGGGTCGGGCACGCCGCCACTCTGCCATGTCCCGGAAGTCACACCCACTTCTTGTGGACAACCCTGTGGACGACCACTAGAAGTTGTGGATAACGCGTGCCAACCGACGTGCCGTCCGTGTTCTGTCGTACGGCTGGTGCAACATGATCGGCGTGTCTGACGATTCTTCCCCCGTCGGCCGGGTGCTGGGTACCGCTGACGCCACCCCGCTGCAGTTCTGGACGGCCGTGACCCCGGGTAACTACCTGCAGCTCGACGACGTGGTGATGACCAGGCGGGAGCTGCCGGACCGCGAGGCGGTGACGATCGCCGGGGTGGTCACCCAGGTGCGCGCCCGGCACGAGGGCGCCCAGTTCGACTCGGACGTCTTCGCGATCGCCGAGGGCACGCTGCCGGCCCTGGTCCAGGAGGCGGCCGAGATCACCACCACCCGCGTCGATCCGGAGCTCTACGTGCCGCCGTCGCCCGGCGCGGTCGTGCACCGGGCGACCGGCGCGGCCCGGGACGCGGCATTGCACTTCGACCGGATGGAACGCCGCGTCCCGATGGGTGTCGGCCGCGACGGCGTGCCCGTCTTCCTCAACGCCGACTTCCTCGACGGCACCCGCGGCGCCCACATCTCGATCTCCGGCATCTCGGGCGTGGCGACCAAGACCAGCTTCGCCACGTTCCTGCTCTATGCGGTCTTCCGGTCCGGCCAGCTCGGCGCCGACGGGCCGAACGCGCGGGCCCTGATCTTCAACGTCAAGGGCGAGGATCTGCTCTTCCTGGACCACCCCAACATCAAGCTCGACGAGCCGACCCGTGCGGCCTACAAGCTGCTGGAGCTGCCGGCCACTCCGTTCCCGGACGTGCGGGTCTACGCCCCGCCCCGGGCCGGCGACTCGTCCGGCGCGCCCGACGTGGCCAGCCGTCTGACCGGTGTGGACAGCTTCTACTGGACCCTTGCGGAGTTCTGCGAGAAGCGCCTGCTGCCCTACGTGTTCGCCGACGCCGACGATGAACGCCAGCAGTACACGATGGTCGTGCACTCCGTCGCCGCCCACCTCGCCCGGTATGCGGTGCCGGCCGAGGGCGGCGTCAGCGTCGACGGCCGTCGCCTCGGGTCGTACGGCGACCTGGTCGACCACATCGTCGACCAGCTCACCGACGACGACACCCGGTCCACCTGGGCCGGCAGCGCGGTCAACATGGGCACGGTCAACGCGTTCGCCCGGCGGCTGATCAGCAGCAAGCGCGACCTGGCCCGGCTGATCCGCGGCGATCTGGCCCAGCGCCGCCCGCACCAGATCAAGACGGCCGAGAGCGCCCAGGTCACCGTCGTCGACCTGCACAATCTGCCGGACCGCGCGCAGCGTTTCGTGGTCGGCGTGACCCTGAAGACGGAGTTCGAGGAGAAGGAGAAGGCCGGCACCGGACGCCCGCTGCTCTTCGTCGTCCTCGACGAGCTGAACAAGTACGCACCCCGCGAGGGGTCGTCCCCGATCAAGGAGGTGCTGCTCGACATCGCCGAGCGCGGCCGTTCCCTCGGGGTGATCCTGATCGGCGCCCAGCAGACCGCCAGCGAGGTGGAACGGCGGATCGTGACGAATTCCGCGATCCGGGTGGTCGGCCGCCTCGACCCGGCCGAGGCCTCCCGCCCCGAGTACGGCTTCCTGCCACCCGCGATGCGTCAGCGTGCCCTGCTGGCCCGGCCGGGGACGATGTTCGTCAACCAGCCCGACATCCCGGTTCCGCTCTGCGTCGAGTTCCCGTTCCCGGCCTGGGCGACCCGCAAGTCGGAGTCCGGCCCGCCGCCGGCCGACTCGATGCGCTCGATCGTGCAGGGCGCCGACCCGTTCACCGTCGTCGGGAGCCGCGGCTCGTCGGATGACGAGATTCCGTTCTAAGGTTCCCCGATGCGTATCCTGCACACTTCTGACTGGCACGTCGGGAAAGTCCTGAAGGGACGCGACCGCGAGAAGGAGCACACCGCCGTTCTCGCCCAGATCATCGAGATCGCCACGGCGGAGCAGCCGGACCTGATCATCCTGGCCGGCGACCTGTACGACACCGCGGCGCCCTCGCCCACCGCGACCAAGCTGGTGACCAGGGCACTCTCGGCCCTGCGCCGGACCGGTGCGCGGGTCGTCGCGATCGGCGGCAACCACGACAACGGTGCCGCCCTGGACGCGCTGCGCCCCTGGGCCGACGCGGCCGGCATCGAGCTGCGCGGCTCGGTCAGCGACAAGCCGGCCGATCTGATCATCGCCGGCAGCACCGCGGCGGGGGAGACGTGGCAGCTCGTCGCGTTGCCCTTCCTCTCCCAGCGCTATGCTATCCGGGCCGCGGAGATGTACGAGCTGACCGCCGCCGAGGCCAGCCAGACCTACGCCGACCACATCGCCCGGCTGATCGCCAAGCTCAGCGAGGGTTTCACCGAGCCGGGCACGGTCAACCTGCTGACCGCGCACCTGACCGTGGTCGGCGCGAGCACCGGCGGCGGCGAACGCGAGGCGCACACCGTGCTCGGCTATGCGGTGCCCGCCACCGTCTTCCCGCCGAATGCGCACTATGTCGCCCTGGGCCACCTGCACCGCTCGCAGTCGGTGATCGGCCCCTGCCCGGTGCGCTACTGCGGCAGCCCGCTCGCCATCGACTTCGGCGAGGAGGAGAACGTCAGCTCGGTGGCGATCGTCGACGTGAGCGCGGACAAGGCCGCCCGGGTCCGCGACGTCCCGGTCACGGCCGCCCGTACGCTGCGCACGGTCCGCGGCACCCTTGAGCAGCTGGCAACGGTCAACGTTCCCGACGCCTGGCTGCGCGTCTACGTCCGGGAGACGCCCCGGGTCGGCCTGCGCGAGGACGTGCAGGAGCTGCTGCCCGACGCGCTCGAGGTGCGGATCGACCCCGAGATGGTGCCCGACAGGTCCGGCGAGCGGATGGCGCAACGGGCCGGCCGCTCGCCGCGCGAGCTGTTCGGTGACTACCTCGACAACCGCGGGGTGACCGAGGACGGCGTCCGCGAGCTGTTCGACGAGCTGTACGACGAGGTGAGCAGCACCAGATGAGCGAGCGCAGCGAACGCCGGCGGCTCAGCACCCTGGTCCTGTGCGCGGCCGAGCGAAGCGGGGCCGCGGCATGAGACCCCTGCGGCTGGACATGGCCGGGTTCACCGTCTTCCGGGACGAGACCACGGTCGACTTCACCGACGCCGACTACTTCGCCCTGGTCGGGCCGACCGGCTCGGGCAAGTCGACCGTCCTCGACGGCATCTGCTTCGCCCTCTACGGCACCGTCCCGCGCTGGGGCGGCAGCCGCGGCATCGTCAACGCGCTGGCGCCCTCGGCGAGCGAGGCCCGGGTCCGGCTGGTCTTCGAGTCGGCCGGCTCCCGCTACGTGGCGACCCGGGTGGTGCGCCGCGACGGCCGGGGCAATGTGAAGACCGCCGGCGCCGCCCTGCAGCTGATGCCGCCGGGCTTCGACGCGACCCGGCTCGACACTGGGATGAGCCTGGACGACCTGGGCGAAGTACTCGCCGGCACCCCGGCCGAGATGGACCAGGCGATCATCGAGGCGGTCGGCCTGCCGTACGAGCAGTTCACCAGCTGCGTGGTGCTGCCGCAGGGCCAGTTCGCCGACTTCCTGCACGCCCGCCCGGCCACCCGGCAGCAGATCCTGGTCAACCTGCTCGGCCTGCACGTCTACGAGGAGGTGCAGGCCCACGCCGCCGCCCGGGGCGCGACCGCCGAGGCCAAGCTGGCCGCGGTCGACCAGATGCTGGCCGGGCTGGCCGACGCCGACGACGACGCGGTCGAGGCCGCCGCGGTACGGGTCGCCGCCATGCGCGAGCTGGCCGCCGCGGTCGAGGCGGCGGTGCCCGGTCTGCGTGCCACCCGGGCCCGCGAGACCGAGGCCGCCGCGGCCCGGGACACCATCGACGCGGAGCTCGAAGCCCTCGTCGCGGTGCGCCCGCCGGCCGGCAGCGCCCGGGTCGCCGCGGCCGCCGGTGCCGCCCGGGCCGCTGAGATCGCGGCCGCCGACGGCGTGCGGGCGGCCGAGGAGTGCGAGGAGAAGGTGCGCGGCGAGCTGGCCAACGCCGGCGACCAGAGCTCGCTCAAGCTGATGCTCGACCGGCACATCGAGGTCGAGCGGCTCACCGGCCAGGCCGAGTGGTTCGCCGGCGAGGTGTCCGTGGCCGAGGTGGAACACCAGGACGCGGCGGCGGCGGTCGAGCTGGCCCGCGCGGCGGCCTCCGGGGCCGAGCAGTTACTCGAACAGGCCCGGCTCGACTACACCGAGGCCCAGCGGCTGGACCGGGCGGTGGCGCTGCGGTCACACCTGGTGGCCGGCACGCCGTGCCCGGTGTGCGAGCAGGATGTCGCGGTCGTCCCGCCGGTGCCCGCGGGCTCGGCGGTGCAGGCGGCCGAAGCGACCGGGAAGGCGGCCCGCGCGGCGGCGGAGGTGGCCGCCGCGGCGTTCAAGCAGCGGGACGCGGTCGCCCGCAAGCTGGAGAGCAATCTCGAACGCAAGCGGCTCCAGCAGGAGCACCATCTGAACCGGCTCGCCGAGGTGCGCGCCGCGGTCGCCGCCTCGCCGGGCGCGGCGGCGCTGCAGGGCCGCCTCGCCGAGCTGACCCTGCTGCAGAAGCGCCTAGAGGAGGCGGGCGCCGCGGTCCGTCTGTCCCGGGAGGCAGTGCGGCGAGCGCACTCCGCGGTCGCCGCGGCCGAGGAGAAGCAGCGGTCCGCCTGGCGGGACTTCGACCAGACCCGTGACGCGGTGGCCCGCTTCGCCCCGCCGCCGGCCGACCGGGCGGATCTGGCCGCGGCCTGGGCGGCCCTGACCGGCTGGGCGGGCGACCAGCGCCAGCGGCGCGAGCAGGCCCGTGGCGCGGCGGAGGCGGCGGTCGCGGCCGCGCACGAGGACACCAAGCGGGCGTACGACGCGATCGCGGCCCTCTTCACCGGCACGGGTCTGAGCGCTCCGGCCGACCGGCAGGTGCAGGGCGACGCGGAGGTGATCCGGGCCGCCGCGGTCGCCGCCACGCGCGCCGAGTCGGCGTGGCAGGGCCTGGTGGACCGGCGGGAGCAGGCCCGCGGTTTCGTCGAGCAGCGCGCCGGGCTGGTCCGCCAGAGCCGGGTGGCGAAGGCGCTGGCCGGTCACCTGCGCGCGAACAACTTCGAGCGCTGGCTGCTCGAGGAGGCGCTGGACCTGCTGGTCGGCGGCGCCTCACGGATCCTGCGCGAGCTGACCGGCGGCCAGTACGACCTGGTCCACGACAAGGGCGAGTTCTTCGTCGTCGACCACCACGACGCCGGGCTGCGCCGGGCGGTGCGGACCCTCTCCGGCGGTGAGACCTTCCAAGCCTCCCTGGCCCTGGCGCTGGCCCTCTCGGAGCAACTGGCCGGCATGTCCACCACCGCGGCCAGCCTGGAGTCCATCGTGCTGGACGAGGGGTTCGGCTCGCTGGACGCGGCGACGTTGGACGTGGTGGCGGCGACCCTGGAAAACCTGGCCGCCCGGGGCGACCGGATGGTCGGTGTGGTCACCCACGTGCACGCGCTGGCCGACCGGGTGCCGGTCCGGTTCGAGGTGCACAAGGACGCGCGTACGGCGTATGTGGAAAGGGTCGGCCTGTGACTCGCATGTTCGTGGACGCCTGGGATCCCGCCTACGGCTCGTCCTTCGAGGGCAGCGGCGACGGCGACGGCCCCGCCTCGGCCAGCAGCGCCCAGGTCGACACGGATGTGGAGGTGCCGGCCGAGCAGTGGGCCCCGATCGACGTCCCGGCCGGGATCCGCTGCCCCGACGTGGTGCTGCTCGTCGACGGCGTGCGCCGCAATGACGCGGGCCTGTGGACGGCAGAGGACGACGGCCAGTCGTACGCGGTGCTGGCCGCCTCGTACGCCGCCGGGGTGGTCCGGTGCGACCTGCGGCGCGGCGTCGCCGAGCTGGCCGGCGCCCACGTCGGTCGCGGCCTGTTCACCGCGAGCCCGTCCGCCGAGGGGGTGCAGGCCGGTTCGGTGCGCTACGACATCCACCGGATCGGCGGCACCGGGGAGGCCAGCAAACTGCCCGGCGCCGTGCAGGGTCCGCTGACCGCGTTGGAGATCGAGGTCTCGGCGGCCGCCCGCGATCACGGCTCGGACGGAGCGGATCTGCTGGTCGTGGACGGCCCGCTGCGCAACCGGCGGCAGTTGCCCCGCACGATCGGCTATGTTAAGACCCAACAGAAGCAGTACCTGCCCCCGTCGCTGACCACGATCGTCACCTCGTTGCGGTCAGGCCAGCGCACTCCCGTCTTCGCCCTCGGCACCCGCTGGCCCGGTTGGTCGTGGTACCTGCGGCTGCCCGGGGCGACCGGCGCGCCGTGGGCCGGGATCGTCCGGATCGAGTGCTCCCCGGATCTGGCCCCGGATCAGGCGATCGAGCTGGCCCACCTGTCCGGCGCGACGTTGCCCCGCTTCGCGTCGTCGGCCTACAAGGACCCGCGAGCCCCGCAGAATCTGGTCCCGATCGCGGGCCTGGAACGCCGCCTGCGCGGCATGCTGGGCGACGCCCGCCTTCTGCACCGGGCCCTGATGCTGGCCACCGCCCACAGTCGCTGACCGGCATCTGGTCGCGCCCGGGTGCGGGTGCGGGGTGCGGACAGTTTGTGCGGGTGGTTGATCGTGCGCATGGTTGCGTGTCTCCGCGTCGGGTCCGACTTCTGCCGCGGAGCGGTGGCGGGAACGACCGATGGGGGTGCTGGTAGCAGTGTGTGACCTGAAGCGTGCTCAGTGCGGCGGTTTTCTTGCCGCCGGTGAGGCTGTCGATACGCTCCGAAGGATAGTTAGATCTTCCCGCCGGCTTGAGTATTATTCGCGTACCTCGCCGAGCATATCGGCACAGATCGATGAAAGGTGATCATTTCTCCTCAGCTCCCATCACCCCAACTCGGAGGACTTGTGCTCCCGGATATTTTTCCGTCGCTGTTGATCCCCGCAGGTGTCCCGGCCCGTACTAGGGGCCAAGGGGTAGGCACCGGCAGGAGGAATCGATGTATGCGGTGGCTGTGGAGCGGCGGCCCACGCTGGATGGGGCGCGTGGCATGACGCAACAGCGATCGGGCCGGTGGCCGGCGCTCGATGGAGGCCGTGGCGACAAGGATGATGCCGTGATCGGACGACAGACGGCTCGGCACGAGGCTGCGTCGACAACCGCGAGCCACGAGGACACCCTCGTCCGGATGCTCTACGAGGAGCACGCCGGCCCGTTGCTGATGTTCGTGCTGCGGCTGACCGGCGGTGACCGGCAGCGCGCCGAGGACATCGTGCAGGAGACGCTGCTGCGGGCCTGGCGCAACGCGCACCGGCTCGGCGCGCAGGGTCAGCAGTCGCTGCGTCCCTGGTTGGTGACGGTCGCCCGACGGATCGCCATCGACGACCACCGCAGCGTCAGCGCCCGCCCGCCGGAGACCTATGACCGCGAGCTGGAGAGTTTCCCCAGCACCGCGGACGACACGGACCGCGTCCTCCAGCTGATGACGGTGACGGACTCGTTGCGTACGTTGAGCCAGTCGCACCGCGAGATCCTGGTCGAGACGTACTTCCGCGGCCGGACGGTCCCGGAGGCGGCCGAGGTGCTGGGCCTCCCCCTGGGGACGGCCAAGTCGCGGGTGTACTACGCTTTGCGGGCATTGCGGACGGCTCTGCAGCAGCGGGGGGTGACGGAATGACCCAAGAACAGCACTTCGATGTCGCCGCCTACGCGCTCGGAGTGCTCGACGATCGTGATGCGACCCGTTTCGAGGATCATCTGATCGAGTGTTCGACCTGCGCCGTCGAGCTCGAGTCAATGCTGCCGGTGGTCGACATCCTCGCGGATGTCGATGCCGACGCGCTGGTCGCCACCGAGCAGTCCCGCCGGGACGGCCAGATGCTGACGATGATGATCGGCGAGGTGCGCAAGGAGCGGCGCCGGACGAACAGCCGGCGGCTCTACTCGCTCGCGGCCGCCGTGGTCGTCTTCGCGATGATCTCGATCGGTGCGCTCTTCGCCGGCGGCCGACTCCTCGCGCCGGGTTCAGGCACCAGGACCGCGTCCGGGCCGATTCCGACGGCCTCATCGAGCCGGGGCAGCGATCTGCTCGACCCGCTGCCGCTTCCCGGCGGGGTCGGCATCGGCGGGCCCGACCTGGCCGGTGAGGGCTTCACCGGCACCGACCCGCGTACCGGGGTGAGCGCCGATGTGGCGCTGGAGAAGAAGGACTGGGGCACCCAGGTCTCCTTCGCGGTCTCCGGCATCAAGGGCCCGATCACCTGCCGCCTGGTCGCCGTGCACACCGACGGCAGCCCGGAGACGCTGACCACGTGGAGCGTCGGCGAACGTGGCTGGGGCACGGCCGCCAACCCGGCACCCCTGTTGCTGCAGGCGGTCACCGCGACCCAGCGGGACAGCATCGCCCACGTGCAGGTGCAGAAGATCGACGCGAATGGCGCGCCCGAGACGCTGGTGCGGGTGCCGTAAGGCAAGTAGCGAATAACGCAGGCCCGGTCGCTCAGCGACCGGGCCTGCGTTATTCGCGGGTGGGAATGTTCACGCACCGCGCATCGACGAATACCCGCTGCGACCAGCGAAAAAAGCTCTGAATTCATCGAGCCGAATTTCAACCATGCGTACCCGGCGCGCGTACTACTGCGCGAACAGGCACCACCGCAGGGACCATTGGTTGGAGGGCACGTGACACCGGAGAAGCGAAAGTTGATGGTCGTGGGCGCTGCTGTTGCGGCAGTTTTCGCCCTACCCGGTTGCGCGCCGGCCGGATACAACGTGGCTGGAATCAATGCGGCTGATGCCGGTGGCGTCCAGCCTGCCGCCGACGCCGCGGCCGCCGCCAATGCCGCCGCCGCCGATCCCAACGCGAGTGTCGATCCCAACGCGAGTGTCGATCCCAACGCGAGCGTCGATCCCAACGCGAGCGTCGATCCCAACGCGAGCGTCGATCCCAACGGTGACGCGGCTGCCGGAAACGGCACGGGCGGCGACTCGACCGCCGCCAAACTGCCCGACTCGCAGGTCACGGACGTGCTGACCGGCACCTCGGTGAAGCGGATGGGCGACGTCATCGAGAACGGCGCCGGCTTCGTCTTCTACCGCTTCGACAAGGACACGGCCAAGCCGAAGTCCAAGTCGGCCTGCAACGGCAACTGTGCCAAGGTGTGGCACCCGGCGCTGACCAACGACGGGAAGCCCACGGTCAAAGGCATCGACGCGGAGCTGGTCAGCACGGTCACCCGCGCCGACGGCACCAGGCAGCTGACCGTCGGCGGCTGGCCCATCTACACCTACATCGGTGACAAGCAGCCGGGTAAATGGTCGGGTCAGAACGTCGGCGGCACCTGGTTCGTGGTCAAGCCGGACGGCACCAAGAACCTCACCTGCCTGCCGGCGATCTCCAAGCCGGTCGCTCCGCCCAAGGACGGCTCCGGCGCCGCCAGCGGGAGCCAGGACAACTCGAGCGGTAGCGCCGGATCCGACTACAGCTACTGATTCCGTGAATGAGAAATAAGAATATCGAATGTGATTGAACCCCGACCGTCGTCCTTTCGGATGATGGCTCGGTGGGTGGGCTGCAAGCTGCGGAGAACTGGTTGTCGCGAGTCTTAAGAACGCCGTATTTCGAGCACCGGAAGTTGCATTTCCCGATCGGCTGATAATAACGTTCTGGCGAGGTCAACAGGCTTCGTGGAAACCCCATTCGAGGTCAACAGGCTTCGTGGAAACCCATTCGTCGGAGGTAATGACAAATGATTGCCGCCCGGTCTTCCTCGCGCCGGCCGCACCGCTGGCTGGTGGGCATCCTGGCATTGATCCTGGTGAGCCTGCTGGCCCCGGCCGGGGTGGCTCACGCGAGCGGTGACATCCCGATCCCGCCGAACACCGGGCTCTCCGACAAAGGCGTCGGAACGGTCACCGCCGCGGACAAGGACTTCGTGATCAGGGTCCGGCTCGCCGGACTGTGGGAGATCCCGGCCGGCAACATGGCGGTCGACAGGTCGGACGACCCGAAGGTCGTCGACATCGGCAAGAAGATCGCGGCGCAGCACGTCGTGCTCGACAAGCTGGACCGCGACGTCGCCGAGAAGCTCAGTATCAGCCTGCCGAACCTGCCGAACACCGACCAGCTGGGTTGGCTGCACGAGATGAAGACCGCGTCCAGTGCGGGCCAGTTCGACGAGATCTTCGTCAACCGGCTGCGGGCGGCGCACGGAAAGATCTTTCCGGCGATCGCGACGATCCGGGCCAGCACCCGTAACGACTCGATCCGCAAGCTGGCCCAGGAGACCAACCAGTTCGTTATCACCCACATCACCCTGCTGGAGAGCAGCGGCATCGTCGACTACGGCGCGCTGCCGACCGCCCCGGCGCCGGTCGTGTCGAACTCCGGCAAGGGCCCGGTCCCGATGGACGGCAGGTTGGTCGCCGAGGCCAGCGGCGGCACCGGCGCCCCGGGCGTCAACACCAGCGTGATCCTCCTCGTTCTCGCCGCCGCCCTGGTGGCCGGCGTCATCACCACCTTGCGGATCTTCCGCTCGCGATAGGCCCCCTGCGAGTGGTCCGACCTGGCCAGCCGACCAGGCCGAACGGCATCACCACCCTTACGGATCTTCCGCTCGCGACAGGCCCCCCTGCGAGCGGTCCGACCTGGCCAGCCGACCAGGCCGAACGGCATCAGCACCCGGCTGGCCCCCAACCGCCTGCCACGTGATTTACGAAAGGTGTCAAAATGCGAACGTTGCATTACCGGCGCGAATCAAGGTGGCCGTTCAGTGGCCGTCGCCGTATCGTCGCCGCAGTCGCTACCCTGGTCGCCTTCGGCGGCATCATCACTGTCACCCAGGTCTCCAACGCGAGCACAACCCGGCAGACCAAGAAGGCGCTCGCCGTTTGCGCCAACGTCCAGGCGCCGAAGGCGACGAAGCTGTCGACCAAGACCAAGAAGGGCACGTACACCACCAACAAGGGCACCGTGACCCAGCACGCGGACGACGGCGCGGGTGACGTACCGAGCGCCGCGACGCTGCGGACCCGCTGCCGCCAGGCGGTGCAGAACGGCGGCGCTGCCGCGGCCGGCGCCAGTGCCGGCGCCAGTGCCCCGGCCGCGGGTGCGACCACTGCGCCCGCGCAGAACGGCGGCGGTGCCGCGGCGGTCCCGGAACCCGGCGCCGGCCTCGGTGTCCTGACCAACAACTGCGGCACCAGCAAGTTGTTGGCACACGATGGTTTCCAGAAGGGTGACCGGTGTGTCTCGACCGCGTTCGGTGAGGTCGGCTCCGCGGTCAATAATCCGTCGTTGTTGATCACTGACTCTCCGAAGCAGGTGGCGGTGAACACGCCGTTCACGGTGCTGGTGAGTACTCGTAATCTGATCCGGGACCGGTTCCTGGCGGCTGGTCAGGGTGGTTATTACGTGGAGAGTTCGGTGCTGGCGGGTGGTCTTGTCCGTGGGCACTTCCACACCGCGTGCCGGATGCTGGTGAGCACGAAGGAGGCTCCCGCGCCGGACCCGGTGCCGGCGTTCTTTGTGGCTACCGAGGACAGTAAGGGTTCGGCGGCGCCGGACGTCGTGGCCATTCAGGTGCCGGGTCTGCCGGCGGCGGGTACGGCGCAGTGTGCCTCGTGGGCCGGTGACGGCTCGCACCGTATCCCGATGATGGAACGCGCCAACCAGACCCCGGCCTTCGACGCCGTCCGGATCGACGTGACCGCCGCCGGCGCCAACACCGGCGGGAATGCCGCTGGCCAGACCGGCGGGAATGCCGCTGGCAACCAGGCTGGTGGGAACGCCGGCGGGAACCAGAACGCGGGCGGTCAGAACAACGGTGGGAACAACAACGGTCCTGCCACCGCCGCGCGGCCGGCCGCCGGCGGGCAGCCGCCGCCGGCGAAGCGGCCTACCACGAGGACCACGATCGTGAAGCCGGCGCCGGCGACGGCCCGGACCACCAGGCCGGCGGTCACCACCAGGTCGGACACGTCGACCGCCAACGGCAGCAGTTCAGGCGACGACAACGAACAGCCGGCCACGGTCGAGGCGATCCGGGCCACGCCGCGGATCACCGAGTCCACGGCGAAGCCCGTCGGGAGCGGCAAAGCGGCGAAGGCGGACTACACCTACTCCAACGACAAGGGTGCCCCCGACGCCGACCCGTCGGCGACCACCGTCGCCGACGCGCACGCGACGGCGGCCAAGGCCGGCAACAAGCTCGCCCTCACCGGAACCAACATGCTCGCCGTGATCGGCGGCGGCGTGGTGCTGATCCTGATCGGACTGGTCGCGATCGGCGCGAGCCGGCGCCGGCGGTCCCGCTCCAGCGACTGGGTCTGATCCACGGCACACTGAACACTGACACCTGTTCGGCCGCGTCCCGGTGCGGGGCGCGGCCGTTCTGTCGTGATTGTCCAGTGGGCCTCCGGTGTCTGCGGTCGGGGAGTGACCGTGCGTACAGAAAATGGCTTGGGGATCTGCCGGAAAGGCCGGGGTGCACGGGCCGGGTGGGCGGATTATGCTTGCGCCGATCTATCCGGGTGGTTCCTGACGATTGATGGGATGAGTGCTGTGGCAGACAGTCCGGAGGTGCCTAAACTGGACACTACGGTCCCGCAAACAGCCCGGATCTGGAATTATCTGCTCGGCGGCAAGGACAACTTCGCCGTCGACCGCGAGGTTGGCGACCAGATCATCACGTCGATGCCGCAGCTCGCCGAGAACGCGCGGCTCTCCCGCGCCTACCTGGTCCGGGCCGTGCGCTGGCTGGCCACCGAGGGTGGCGTCCGGCAGTTCCTCGACATCGGCACCGGCCTGCCCACGGGCGACAACACGCACGAAGTGGCGCAGGCCGCCGCGCCCGACGCCCGCATCGTCTACGTGGACAACGACCCGCTCGTGCTCGCGCACGCCCGCGCGTTGCTGACCAGCAGCGACGAGGGCGCGACCGACTACATCGACGCCGACCTGCGCGACCCGGCCGTGATCCTGGCCGCGGCCGGTAAAACGCTCGACTTCGGCAAGCCCGTCGCGCTGATCATGATGGGCATCCTCGGCCACGTCGAGGACGACGCGGAGGCCAAATCGATCATCGACGGCCTCCTGCAGCACCTGCCGTCGGGCAGTTACCTGGCGACGTACGACGGCAGCGACACCAGCCCGGCCGTCACCGAGGCCGTCCGGATCTGGAACCTGTCGGCCAACCCGAAATACCACCTGCGCAGCCCCGAGCGGATCGCGGCGCTCTTCGACGGCCTCGAGTTGGTCGAGCCGGGCGTGGTCTCGGTGACCGCGTGGAAACCGGAGACCGAGGCCCCGGAGATCGACCAGTACTGCGCCGTCGGTCGCAAGCCGTAACTATCCGGAGGGCCCCGTGACCGCGGGTCAGCAGAACGGCGGCGGGCCCACGGTCCGTCGCATCCAGCTCGGCGCCCGCCTGCGCAGTCTGCGGATCGCGGCCGGCATCGACCGGGCCGACGCCGGCTATGCCATCCGGGGCTCCGAGTCGAAGATCAGCCGGATGGAACTGGGCCGGGTCGGCTTCAAGGAGCGCGATGTCGTCGACCTGCTCCGGCTCTACGGCGTCGTGGATCCCGAGGAGCACCATCGGCTGATCGCGCTGGCCAAGGAGGCGAACGAGCCGGGCTGGTGGCATGCCTACGGCGACATCCTGAGCAGCTGGTTCCAGAACTACCTCGACCTGGAGCAGGCCGCCGAGCTGATCCGGACGTACGAGGTGCAGTTCGTTCCCGGCCTGCTGCAGACCGACGCCTACGCCCGTGCGGTGATCATGCTCGGCCACCCGATGGCGCAGCCGGCGGAGGTCACCATGCGGGCCAATCTGCGGATGGCCCGGAAAAGGCTGCTCACCGGCCCGCACGCGCCGCGGCTCTGGGCAGTGATCGACGAGGCGGTGCTGCGCCGCCCGGTCGGCGGCCGGGAGGTGCTGCGCGAGCAGATCGAGGCGCTGCTGGCCGCCTGCGCGCTGCGCAACGTGCGGCTGCAGGTGATGCCCTTCGACTCGGGCGGCCACGCCGCGATGGGCGGCGCCTTCAGCATCCTGCGCTTCCCCGAGACCGAGCTGCCCGACGTGGTCTACATCGAGCATCTGACCAGCGCCCTCTACCTGGAGAAACGCGAGGACGTCGACCAGTATGCGGCGGCGGTGGGGCGGCTCTTCATCGAGGCCGAGTCGCCCGACCGGACGCCGGAGCTGCTGCTCACGATGTTGCGCGAGCTCGGCTCACCGGTCAGCGGGTGAAGCCGCGAGGTCCTCGGCGGGATTCTTAGACGCGGCCGCCGGAGGGGTCGCCGGAGAGGCGTTGGGCGATCCAGATCGGAATGACCGACGCGATCACCAGGACCGTCGCCACCACGTTCACGATCGGGGCCTGGTTGGGGCGGAACAGGTTGTCGAGGATCCAGATCGGCAGGGTCGTCGTGGTCTGACTCGCGGTGAAGCGGGTCACGATGATCTCGTCGAAGCTCAGCGCGAACGCCAGCAGCCCGCCCGCCAGCAACGCCGTGCGCAGCAGCGGAAAGGTCACCCGCCAGAACGTCGTGAAGCTGTCCGCGCCCAGGTCCATCGACGCCTCCTCCAGATCGCCGCCGAGGCGGCGCAGCCGGGCGATCACGTTGTTGAAGACCACCACGATGCAGAAGGTGGCGTGCGCGACGATCAGCGTGACCAGCGACAGCCGCACGCCGAGGATGGTACGGAAGGCGTTGTTCAGGGCGATGCCGGTGACGATGCCGGGCAGCGCGATCGGCAGGATCACCAGCAACGACACCGCGTCCCGGCCGAAGAACCGGTAGCGCTGCAGGGACATCGCCGCCAGGGTGCCCAGCACCAGCGCGATCGCCGTGGCCAGCAGTCCGACCAGGACGGAGGTGCGCAACGCCGCCAGCGCGCCGGCGTTGTGCGCGGCCCGGGACCACCAGGTGAGGGTGAAGCCGGCCGGCGGCCAGCCGAACGCCCGGTCCGCGTTGAACGAGTTGATCATGACGACGATCAGCGGGATATAGACCACCGCCAGTACCAGGCCGGTGATGATCCGCAGGCCGATCCGCATTCCCCGGGTCAGGTACATCAGAGGTTGTCCAGGGCGCCGGCCCGGCGGGCGAGGAACAGATACACCACCATCACCACCACGGGCACCAGCCCGACCGCTGCCGCGAGGGGCTGGTTGTTGGCCGCGCCGATGTTGTCGTAGACCAGGTTGCCGAGGAACTGATTGGTCCCGCCGACGATCTTCACGGCCACGTAGTCGCCCAGCGACAGCGAGAAGGTGAAGATCGATCCCGCCACCAGCGCCGGGAAGGCCAGCGGGAAGACGACCGTGCACAGGGTCCGCCACGGCCGGGCGCCGAGGTCGCCGCTCGCTTCCAGCAGCGAGTTCGAAAGGCGTTCGAGCCCGGCGAAGATCGGCAGCACCATGTACGGGAACCAGAGGTAGGCCAGCGTGCACACGGTTGCGGTGAGCCCGTAGCCCGGCGAGCGGGCCACCCAGTCGATCAACCCGCCGCCACCGAACATGCTGCGCCAGGCGTACGCCTTGACCAGGTAGGACGCCCACAGCGGCATGAGGATCGCGGCGACCAGCAGTGGTTGCCAGCGGCGGGTGGCGACCTTGGCCACGAAGAACGCCACCGGCAGCGCCAGCAGCGCGTCGATGACCGTGACCAGGGCGGCCACCCCGATCGTGCGCAGGGTGACCGCCCGGTAGACCGAGTTGGTCAGCACGGTCCGGACGTTGTCGAGGGTCCAGACCCGTTCGATGTCGCCGGTGAACGTGTTCGTCGTCCACAAGGCGGTCACCAGCAACGCCGCCAGTGCGCCCAGATAGGCCAGGCCGAGCCACACCAGCGGCGCGGTCAGCAGCAGTGCCAGCCGGCCGCGCGGCGACCGGGTGAGTCGCGCGGAGACCCGGCGCCGGAGGCTGTCGGCCGGCAACGTCACCATGCCGCTACCCTTTGATCTCGGTCCAGGCCCGGGTCCAGGCCGAGTAGTCGGTGCATGTCACGTCGGTGCGACCGTCCAGGCACTGCGGGATCGGCGTGCTCCAATACCAGATCTTTTCGGCGTACGCCGCGTCAGTCGCGTGGTAGGTCGCGCAGAACGACGTGTCCGCTGTCTTGTCGCAGGCCTTCGCGTTGGCCGGCGCCTCGCCGAAGTACTCGGCCACCTGGGCGTTCGCGTCCGGGCTGACGATCCAGTTCATCCACTGGTACGCGCAGTTCGGGTGCCTGCTCTTGGCCGCGATCATCCAGGTGTCCGACCAGCCGGTCGAGCCCTCGTCCGGCAGCACCGCCTTGACCGGCGCCTTCTCGCCGGCGGCCGTGTTCACGATGACCTGCCAGGTCGTGCCGATCAC
>JAVHVY010000399.1:0-9638 GCA_032160305.1 Actinoplanes sp. | reverse complement strand
CGTGCACCTCGAAATGCAGGTGCGGGCCCGAGGCGTTGCCCGACATACCGACGTAGCCGAGTACCGCGCCCTTGGCCACGACCTGGCCGGGCACCACGGACGGGCGGCGCACCAGGTGGCAGTAGCGGGTCACGATGGCGCCCGGGTGCTGGACCTCGACGTACCAGCCGCAGCCGCCGACCCCGATGCCACCGTCGACGTTGCAGTTGTTCGTGGGGGTGTTGCAGGTGACCCGGATGACCGTGCCGGCCGCAGCTGCCCGGATCGGGGTGTTGCGCGCCGCGGCCAGGTCGAGGCCGTCGTGGTTGGGGCGGGTGGCGGTACGGAAGCCGCTGACCACTGGTGCCGTCACCGGCAGCATCCACGCGCCGGACCTGGTTGCCGGGCTGTTGACCACGGGCTTGCACACCGGGATCTGGTACCACTTGCGGGCGATGTACCCGTCGGCGACGAAGCTGTAGTTCGGCAGCATGTCCCAGACCGTGCTGGTCCGGACCGTGCCGGCCACCTGCTGCCCGACGACCTGGCAGACGATCGAAACGTAGGTGCCGTTCTTGATCTCGCCGGTCTTGGCGTCGGTCGAGGCGGGGCCGCTGCGCGCGTTGAGCGCGGTGCCGCCGGTGCTGACCAGTCCGACGCCGGCGATCTTGGGCATCGCCAGGGCGGGTGTCGAGGTGAGGAGGAAGCTGCCCAACAGGCTCAGGGCGGCGAACACGGACAGGACGGCACGGCGTTGATGTCGGCGCTTCATCTGGGGTGGGTCCCTTCGCTACGGCACCAAGGGCGTCAGTGCTCACCGGAAAGGCTGCCCAGCGTCGGATGCCGGGACGGGTGTCCGGCCAGTGCAGAACGGTTGCGGTCGAATCCACCACGACCGGGGCCTGACTGCTCGATTGCATCGCCGGAAGTTGCGGAGCCCGTCAAGCACTCGTGATACGCACACCCGGACTGCACCTGCCGCAGACCCCCGGCACACCGGCCGGAGTCGACTCTGTTCCCCAGACGGGAAGTACCCCCGTCCTGGGAACTGGCCGGGGAGCAGATCGTGGGCGCAGTGCAGAAAACCATCGTCGACAGCGGTGCGCTCGACCTGTCGGTCGACGCCCATGTGCACACCGGCTTCGCCGCCGGGCGCGACAGTGTCGGTGTCGTCGTCTCGGCCGCGGACCGGGCCGGGCTCACCGCGCTGACCTTCGCCGACCAGGTCGGTCCGGACACCACCTGGCTGCCCGCGTACGCCGACGCGATCGGCCGGGCCCGTCGGCGCACCGAGATGACGCTGCGGGTCGCCGCCGAGATCGAGGTCGTCCGGCAGGACGGCTGGCTGGCCTGGCCCGCCGATCTGGGTCAGCTCGAAGCCGTCTCGGTGGCCGTCTCCCGGCTCCCGCTGGCCACCGGTCCGCTCGGCCCGCGCGAGGTCCGCTCGCTGATGACCGCCGGGGACCTGACCGGTGCGCAGGTCGCCGAGATCCTCGTCAACACCACGATCAAGGGCATCGAACGTGCCTCCCGGTACGCACCGACCCAGCTGGCCCGTCCGCTCAGCCTGCTCAGCCAGGTCGGGATCGACGAGGACGAGGTCACCCCCGACGTCTTCGCGGCGCTGGCCGCCGCCTGCCGCGCCACCGGCACCGCGGTCGAGATCAGCGAGGTCTGGCGCAGCCCCGCCCCGTGGATGGTCGAACGCCTACGCGCGGCCGATGTGTCCCTGCTGGCGGCGAGTGACGCCCGGTACGCCGGTGAAGTCGGCCAATGGAAGTACCTGCGCCGAATCTGAGACGTCAGGCTTCCATCGTCGCCGATTCAAGGGTGACGATCAGGCTGGCGCCGGTCGGGACGGCCCGTTCGTAGCGGACCGTGCCGCCGTTGGCCTCGACCAGGTGGCGCACGATGAACAGGCCCAGTCCGGCGCCACGGACGAAGCGGTCGAACAGTTTCGGAACCAGCTCCGCCGGAATGCCAGGCCCGTTGTCCTGGACGGTCAGCATGACCGTGTCCGCCTCGCGGGCCGCCCGGACCGTGACCGGGGCTTCGCCGTACGCGAGCGCGTTGGTCAGCAGGTTGGTGACGACCTCCGTGAGGTGACCGCGGTCCGCGAGGGCCGTCAGGTGCTCGTCGATCGTGATCTCGACGCCGTGGCCGGCGGCCGCGGCGACCGATTCGACCATCTCGCGCAGCCGGACCGGGGTGCGCCGGGCGGTGACCGAGCCGGTGTCCAGCCGGAAGAGGTGGTTCAGGTCGCTCATCATCTTGATCAGCCGGCGGGTGTTCTTGTCGATCCTGGTGGCCAGATCGTGCCGGAAGTCCTCGGGCAGGTCTGTCCAGTCGGCGACGAGCAGATCGGCCAGGCTGGCGATCGAGCTGATCGGTTGGCTCACGTCGTGGACCAGCATCGAGGTCAGGTCGTTCTTGAACGCCAGGGCCTGCCCCAGCCGGGTGTTCGCCTCGCGGAGCTGGGCGTTGCCGAGTTCCAGCTCGGCGGCGTGGTCGGCGAGCGCGTCCTCGGCGGCTTTGCGGTCGGCGATGTCGACGTAGGTGGCCACGTACGCCCGCGGGCTACCGTCGTCGTGCGCGACCGTCGCCATCGTGGCCAGCACCGGCACGGCGGTGCCGTCCGCCCGGCGGATCGAGAAATCGCTGGTGCCCGGCTGCGGGAGCGGGTCCGGCCGGTGGCCGAGGGCCGCGTCGCCGTCGCGGCCGGTGAGCTCGAGCCAGCGGCGGTTGACGTCGATCACCCGGTGGTTGGCGTCGAGCACCATCACCGCCTCGTTCATCGACTGCAGGAGGGTGTCGGCGAATTTGCGGCGTTCGTCCAGCTTGGCGACGAGTTCGCGTTGCCGGTGGTCGGCGCCTTCCAGCGAGCGCACCAGATAGCCGAGCAGGACCAGCACGGCGAACGCGGCCAGCACGGCCCCGGTGCTGATCGCGGCGATCGGCCGGCTGATCCCGCTGCGTACGGCAAGGGCGCTGACCAGGGCGGCGATCACCGGCACGCCGATCAGGGCGGGCAGAGCCCGGCGGATCTTGGTGCCCGGCCCGGCGACGACGGCGTTCGTGCGCAGCGGGCCGGCCTCCGGGCGGGCCAGGATCGTGCCGAGTTCGAGCAGCAGCACCGCCCCGGCGGTCTGCGGCGACATCAGCGGGTCGGGGCCGTTGCCGGACGGGAAGGACGCCGCGAACATCTGGGGCACCAGGGCGACGAGAGCGATGATGGTGGCGCCCGCGACCAGCGGGTCGGCGACCCGGTAGCCGACCGCAGCGTCCGGCGACCGCCGGAGCCGGACGTCCACCGTCGCCAGGGCGAGTCCGGCCAGCACGACTGCGGCGGCCGTGGCCGGGCCGGTGGCGGTGGCCGGACCGGTGGCCAGCTCGACGGCGCCGATCAGCGCCGCGCCGGCCGCCAGCGGGTAGGCGCCGTTCCGCGCCGCCCGGTGGCCGATCGGCAGGACCAGCAGGAGCAACGCGAGGCCGGCCGGAACGAGGGCAGCCGCCGGGTTGCCGGTCAGAGTCCCGGGCGGTTCGCCCTCGGGCGGGATGAGCAGGGTCAGGACCCCGAACGAGGCGACCGCGACACCGGCCGACCCGGCGACCAGCCGGGACAGCCTGCCCACGTCGTTCGCCGCGATCTGCACCTGCCCGAACCCCTCTAAATTTGGGCTAAACGCCCAGAAGTGAGGGGCCGATCATAACGCGGCGAAGGGTGTCAAGAGGTCACGCCGACGGAACCCCGCCCGCCCACCCGAAGCCCTTCTCCAGCTCGACCTTGGCGGCCAGCCGGAGCAACTCGACGGCGTGTCTGTTCGCGTGGTGCCCGCAGAAAGCCAGCGAGCCCCCGGCGGTAAGAGTCATCTCGAGGCGGGCGGCCGCGTTGCAGCTGTCGCAGCGTTCGGTCATCGCGTCCACGGTGACGATCTCGGGGGACAGCAGGGTGGTCATCATCGCTCCTTCGGTGGTGCAACGGTCCTGACAGCGGGTACTTCGGCCCCTCCATGGACCGGCTTAGCGATCAACGGCGTCCCCCTGAATGTGCAACGTGCATGCAACTCGACGGGTACCGACGCCATGACGCCTCGTCCTCAGCATTCTCCTCAGCTGCCCGCACCATGCCTGTTTCGCAGGTGTTCCGCTGCGGGCCGAGTCGAGAGGACCTCCATGATCCGCATCGAAGGCCGGACCCGAGCGGCCCGCTTCGTGCTGACCGCCGGACTCGCCACTGCCACGGCGGTGACCGGTCCGACCGCCGTCGCCTCCGCCGGCGCTCCGGCCACCCCGCCAACCGGGACGGTACTGCACGCCGGGGCCGAAGGTGCCATCGGCAACAGCTACATCGTAGTCCTCAAGCCCGGTTCGGCGGCCGCCGCCCAGGTTACCTCGGCCTCGCAGCAGTTGGTCCGGCACTACGGCGGCACGGTCGTCTCGAACTACACCGCCACCGTCCGCGGCTTCCACGCCCGGATGACCGCGACAGGGGCCGCCCGGCTGGCCGCCGATCCGGCCGTTTCGTACGTCGAGCAGGACGCGACGGTCCGCACGAGCGCCACCGAGACCGACGCACCGTGGGGCCTGGACCGGATCGACCAGCGGGCGCGGCCGCTCTCCGGGACCTACACCTCCACGACAGCCGCCGGGGTCACCGCCTACCTGCTCGATACCGGCATCCGGGTCAGCCAGCACGACTTCGCGGGCCGGGCCTCCTCCGGCTGGGACTTCATCGACCACGACTCGAACGCCGCCGACTGCAACGGGCACGGTACCCACGTCGCCGGCACGATCGGCGGCGCCGAGTACGGCGTCGCCAAGGACGTCCAGCTGGTCGGCGTACGGGTGCTGGACTGCCAGGGCAGCGGCTCCTACTCGGCGATCATCGCGGGGGTCGACTGGATCACCGCCCATGCCGTCAAGCCCGCGGTCGCCAACGTGAGCGTCGAAGGCCCGCAGAGCGCGGCGCTGGACAACGCGGTGACCCGTTCGATCGGCGCCGGGATCAGCTACGTGGTGGCGGCCGGCAACGATCACCAGAGGGCCTGCGACTACTCGCCGGCGGCCACCCCGGGCGCGATCACCGTCGGCGCCACGGACGCCGCCGACATCAGGGCCTATTTCTCCAACTACGGCTCCTGCGTCGACCTGTTCGCCCCGGGTGTGCAGATCGTCTCTGACGCGTACACCTCCGATACCGCGTCCGCGGTGATGAGCGGCACCTCGATGGCCAGCCCGCACGTGGCCGGAGCCGCCGCGCTGGTGCTGGGGCGCAACCCGGCCTGGAGTCCGGCGCAGGTGCGCGACGCCCTGGTCGCCCAGGCCGATCCGGGCATCGTCGCCTCGCGCGGTGCCGGCTCACCGAACAAGCTGCTCTACACCGGCTGGATCGACAGCGACCCCACCTTGATCACGTCCCGGACCGCGCCCGACTGCGGAGCGTTCGCCGACGGCGGCAACCTGCGGATCGCCGGCCGGGCGACGATCACCAGCGCGCGCCGGATCACCGGGTGCACGGCCAGGGCGACCTCGACAGCGCTGGTCACCGTGTCCGCCAAGGACGCGTACCGGGGCAGCCTGGCCGTCACCCTGATCGACCCGAACGGTGCGAAGCACGTCCTGAAGCGGGCCGACAGATCCGACCACCACGCCAACCTCGCCGGCTCGTACGCGGTGAACCTCGCCCGGGCCCCGCGCGCCGGCGCCTGGACCTTGACGGTCACCGACACCTACGGCAGCAGCGGCTACCTGGACACCTGGACCCTGCGGCCCTGATCCGCCCGCGGTGAACGGGCGGCGGCCACCGCCGCCCGTTTGCCGGAACCGCCTGCTGCGTTCCGGAACGCCGGTTACCGTGAGTTCCATGCCGGAGCAAACCTCGCCTGAGCGGCGCACCGTCCTCGTCGTCGACGACGAGGAGGATCTGCGCGACATCATGCGCCGGATGCTCGAACGCCGCGGGTTCGACACCCTGGTCGCCGGTGATTCGGAGTCGGCCATCGCCGCCTGCCGCGACCACCAGGGTGACATCGACGTGCTGGTCACCGACCTGGGTCTGCCCGGCGCGTCCGGCGGGGAGCTGTCCCGCACCGCGACCGCGCTGCGGCCGGGCATGAAGGTCGTCTACATCTCCGGCCTGCCCAAGGACATCGCGGTCACCAAGGGTCTCATCGGCGACGACGCGTTGCTGGTGAAGAAGCCGTTCACTTCCGAACTGCTGATCGACGCCCTGTACACGGTGATCGACTAGCGAGGCCGTCCGAACCGCCGGCGCCGCCCCTGAACCAGGGGGCGGCGCCTTCCTCGTCTGCGGCTCCTGAGCTGCACCTGTTCGCAATCCGGCGCGGCACCTGCCCGTACCCATCGTGGATCCCGACAGCAAATCCGGGGATGCGCGGGGGGGACAGCATGGCTGCCAGGCGAGGACTGATCGGCGTGACGGTGGCCGGAGCACTGGTCGCCAGTGGCGGGCTCGCTCTCCCGAGCATGGCGCACGCGGCTACCGCGACCAGAACCGGAACCGTGAGCACGTTCGCCGTCGACGACACCTACACGTCGAGCACCCGGCGGACCGTCAACTTCGGCCGCGACGACACGCTCGTCGTCGGAAAGTCGGGCGGGCAGTCCCGAATGTCCTATGTGAAGTTCACGACCGGAGCCCTGCCCGCCGGAGCCAAGGTCACCGCTGCCGAGCTGCGGTTGCCGCTGATCGGCCGGCCGATCGTCGCCACGCTGAGCGTCTTCCCGGTCTCCGCCGGCTGGACCGAGACGAAGCTGACCACGGCGAACGCCCCGGCGCTGCCGGCGGCGTCGATCTCGATCACACCGGCCAGCACCGCGACCATGCTGCGGATCGACGTGTCGAAGCTGATCGGCAAGGCGGGCACGTACGCGTTCGCGCTGAAGCAGGCCACCGGCAGCGGCGTGACCCGGTTCCACTCGGTGGAGTACGGCGACGACCACGGCGGCGGCCCGCAGCTGCAGGTCGCGTACGCGGTAACGACCCCGGCCACGGCGCCGGCCGCCGCCTCGACCACCCTCCCGACCACCCGGCCGCCGGCCAAGCCGACCACCGCCGCCCCGACCACCGCTGTTCCGACCACCGCCCCCCCGACCACCGCTGTTCCGACCACCGCTGTTCCGACCACGGCCGTTCCGACCACCGCCCCGACGACCACGCCGCCGGTTGTCGTGCCAGGGACGACCGCGCCGAGCGGCGTACCGTCGGCCCCGGCCTGTGTCACCGACGCGCTGCTCGTGCCGTCCTGCGGGGTGCTCTGGGGGGCGGCTGCCGGCGGCTTCACCGACACACCGCGGGACCAGGCGCTGCTTGCCTGGGAAGGGCTCACCGGCCGGACCGCGACGATCTTCCACGCCTACCACCGCGGTGACGAGCAGTTCCCCACCAAGGCTGAGATCGCGATGACCCAGGACCCGGCCCGGCCACGGGTGCTGCTGCTCAACTGGCGGGTCGACTACGGCACCACCTGGGCCGCGGTCGCCGCAGGGCAGAAGGACGCCCGGATCGACACCTGGGCCGCCTACGTCAAGGCCAACTACGGAACCCGCAAGTTCTTCCTCGCGCTGCACCACGAGCCGGAGAACGACGTCATCGCGACCGCCGGGTCGGGGATGACCGCCGCCGACTACGCCGCGATGTACCGGCACGTCGTGTTGCGCCTGCGTGCCGACGGCGTCACCAACGTGGTCAACGTGCTGGCGTACATGGGCAACGAGAAGTGGCTGGCACAGCCGTGGTGGGCCGACCTCTACCCCGGTGACGACGTCGTCGACTGGATCGGCCTGGACTCGTACGTCAGCGTCGAGAAGGGCTACTACCACTACGGCGACTTCGGTGACCTGCTCGACCGGCAGCCCACCGGCGGCGGTCTCGGCTTCTACGACTGGGCCGCGCGGACCCACCCCGGCAAGCCGTTCATGGTCGCCGAATGGGGGATGTACCACCGGGCGGCATTCCCGACCGACAAGGCCCCCGCCTTCGCCTCGGTGCTGCCGGAACTGGTGGCGCACCCGGCGATCAAGGCGATCTGCTACTTCGACACACCCAGCGACAACGAGGGCGACCGCAACATCGCGGTGAACTCGCTGCCCAGCAGCCTGGCCGCGATCCGGTTGGTGGCCGCTGACCCGGTCTTCAACGTCGCTCTCGGCCGGTAGTCAACGTTGCTCGACCCCCCGAAAGCCGGGCCGGTCCGCGTCATGCGGGCCGGCCCGGCCAGGGAACCGTCAGCTCGCCGCGCCGCCACCGGGCCGGCCCGTCCAGGACCGGCATGCCGTCGGCGCGCAGCCGGCCGACGGTGGCGAGCCAGCGCTGCCGCGGCCCGAACGGGGTCGCCGAAGCGTCCCAGGCCCCGCCGAGCCGCCGTAACAGGTCGTACACCGGCTCGCCGGGCACGTTGTGCTGGATCAGCGCCTTGGGCAACCGCTCGGCGAAGGTGGCCGGATGGTCCAGATCGGACAGTCGGGCCGACAGGGTCAGGGTCAGTGGTCCGGTGCCGTCCACACAGGCCCAGGTGGCGATCCGGCCCAGTTCGTCACAGGTCCCCTCGACCAGGAACGCGCCCGTCGCCGTCATGGTCCGCCACGCCGCCGCGACCTCGTCCTCCGGATACTGCCGCAACACGTTGAACGCTCGCACCAGCGCCGGGCGCAACCCGGCCAGCTCGAAACCACCCCGGCGGAACACCAGATGCGGTGGATCCGCTGCCGGCTGGGCGTCCTGCACCCGTACGGGATCGATCTCCAGACCGACCACCGTGACCGCCGCGCCGACCGCGGCCACCAGCCGGGCGCGCAGCTCCACCGCCGTGACCGGGGTCGCGCCGTAGCCGAGATCGACCACCAGCGGCTCGGCCGCGGCGGCGAGCAGATCCCCGCAGCGGTACGCGATGAAGTTGTCCACCCGGCGCAGCCGGTTGGGGTTGGTCGTGCCCCGGGTCGCGGCGCCGAGCGGCTTCATCCGGGCTTCCTGTCTGCTCTGCGCCGGTCAGCTGGGCTCGCGGGCGACCTTGTGCTGGGCCGCCTGGGCGATCGGCCGGACCACCAGGCGGTCGATGTTGACGTGCTGGGGCCGGGTCGCGACCCAGGCCACGCAGTCCGCGATGTCCTCGGCGACCAGCGGCTCCCGGACGCCCTGGTAGATCGCGTCGGCTTTGTCCTGGTCGCCGAGCCGGTTGCGGGAGAACTCCTCGGTGCGCACCATGCCCGGGTCGATCTCGACCACCCGTACCGGCTTGCCGGCCAGCTCCAGCCGCAGGGTGCCGACCAGGGCGTTCTGCGCGTGTTTCGCGGCCGTGTAGCCGGCGCCGCCCTCGTAGACCGTGAACGCGGCGGTCGACCCGATGGTCACCACCGTCCCGGCGCCGCTCGCCTCGAGCGCCGGGAGTATCGCCTGGGTCGTCCGCAGCGTGCCCAGCACGTTCACGTCGAACATCCACTGCCAGTCGGCGACCTGGCCGGAGGCGACCGGGTCCATCCCGCGGGCGCCGCCGGCGTTGTTGACCAGCAAGGTGAGCGCCCCGCCCAGTCCGGCCACGTGCGCCGCCAGTTCGGCGACCGACTCGTCGGAAGTCACGTCACAGACGACTGCGGTAGCGTCCGGGCCGATCTCCTTGACCAGCGCGTCGAGTCGGTCGGCG
>JAVHVY010000270.1:0-4833 GCA_032160305.1 Actinoplanes sp. | reverse complement strand
GGACCAGGGACCGCGCCCGCCGTCGTGTGCGGCTTTGACCGCCCGGATCTTGACCGCGCCGATGATGGTCTCCTCGCCCGGCGACAGTTCGAGGCAGCGCCGGGCGTACTCCGCGCCGAGGTTGCGGGCCACGAAGTCGGCCGTCCCACGCGGCACGATCAGCCGCGGCTCGCCCGGCACGGCCCGCAGCGACGGCAGGTGGAAGTGGTCGGCGTGCAGGTGCGAGAGCAGCACCGCGTCGGGTGGCCCGGGCAGCGCTGGGGTGCCGCCGGCCATCCGTTTGAGGTGGATCAGCCGGTTGCTGAGCAGCGGGTCGGTGAGCAGCGTGACACCCGACTCCTCGAGCCATGTGGTGCTGTGCCCCCACCAGGTGACCCTGGTTCGATTCACCGCCCCACGGTACGGGAGGGGCCGGCCACCCGGCGGAGTGCACGTCCCAGCAGCCGGGCGTACCCGTGCTGCGCCAGCACCGCCAGCGGGCCGCTGAGCACAGCCGTCCAATGCGCCGGCCGGCTGAACGCGACCACCTGGAACCAGACCCGGTCGTCGGCATCGCGTTCGACCAGGAACGCCTCCTCGCCGCGCTCCAGATGGCCGGGCAGCGTGCCGTAGCCGAAGCCGGCCCGGGCCGGCTCGTGGACGGTGTAGACGACCTCGCAGGGTACGGTCAACGGGCCCAGCTTGATCGTCACCCGCACCCCGGGCGCGGCCGCGGCGGCGTCGGTGACGATCCGGGCTCCGGTCGCCCGGTGCGCGTCGAAGCTCAGCACCGCCCGCGACGCGTGTTCGAAGACGTCGGTGCCGGTCCCGATGGCGACGCGGTAGCGCAGGTGGTTGTAGTGGCGGGGCAGTGGCCGGTGCTGCGTCGCGCCGACCTCGGCGTAGGTGAACTGTGGCATCAGACGTCCTCTCGATCGAACTGATGATTACCCCGGCGCGGCGCCAGCCGATCATCGCGCAGCGGGCAAATCCACGCCGCACTCTTGAACGTGTTCAATGTGCTTCGGAGACGGTAACCAATCGCGGCCGACTCGCCGAAGACATCCGGCTCCGGCACACTGTCGCCGTGACCGGACCCCGCTCTGCCGTTGTGTACAACCCCGTCAAGGTGTCCGACGTCGATCTCCTGCGGCGCACCGTCGAGGAGGGTCTGGCCGGCGTGGGCTGGCCGGCCCCGGACTGGCACGAGACCTCCGAGCAGGATGCCGGCCGCGGCCAGACCAGCCAGGCGATCGCTGACGGCGCCGAACTCGTCTTCGTGTGCGGCGGCGACGGCACCGTGATGGCCGCCGTCACCGCCCTGGCCGGCACCGACGTCGCGCTGGCCGTGCTGCCGGCCGGGACCGGCAACCTGCTCGCTGCCAACCTGGGGCTCGGCTCCGACGCGGCCACCGGCGTACAGGTCGCCCTGGACGGCGGCCGCAAGCGCATCGACGTCGGCGTCGCCGAGGACAGGTGCTTCGCCGTGATGGCCGGCATGGGCTTCGACGCGCAGATGCTCGAAGGCACCTCGGACAAGGCCAAGAAGGTGGTCGGCTGGCTCGCCTACGTCGCCGGGGCTGCCAAGTATCTACGCGACCGGCCGATGCGGGTGATCATCTCCCTGGACGGCGGCCCGGTGCTGCGCCGCCGCCCACGCACCGTGATCATCGGCAACGTCGGGCGCCTGCAGGGCGGGGTGCGCCTGCTCAGTGCGGCCGAACCGGACGACGGCAAACTGGACGTGGCGATCCTCAGCCCGAACAGCCTCGCCCACTGGGCCGCGCTCGGCTGGGCCGTGCTGCGCCGCAAGGAGCGCGTGCCGCAGATGGAGACGTACACGGCCGAGAAGATCGTGATCCGCAGCGCGAAACCGCAGCCCCGGCAGCTCGACGGTGACCTGATCGAGGCCGGCAAGACCCTGTCGGTCGCGATCCGGCCCCGGGCGCTGCTGCTCTGCGTGCCGCAGCCGGACGGCGACCCCGATCTCGCGTACGACGTGCGGGCCGCCGCCGAGGCCGCCGAGGGGGTCCGTACCGCCGCGGAGGAGTCGACGTGAGCAGCACCGGGCCGGTAGCCGGGACTCCGGTGTGAGGCGGGACGCGGCTGGGTAACTCGGGGCACACCACTGAGTGGAAGCGAGCAGTCGCATGGTCACCCAGGAAACTCCGGAAACCACCGGCACGGCGCCTGCCCGGCACTTCGCCGAGCGCAGCGTCCTCGGCCTGGCCGCCGTGGTCGCCGCCGGTCTCGCGTTCGGCCTGCTGCTCCTGCTCGTCCGGCTGCACTGGGGGCCGCTGCAGAGCCTGGACGGCGGCGTCGCCGACGGGCTCAACCACCTGCTGTCCCGGCATCCAGCCCTGGTCAGCCTCGCGAACGCGATCTCGGTCGCAGGCGGCCGGATGGTCCTGATCTGGCTCGGCGGGATCGCCCTGGTGCTGCTACTCCTGCGCCGGCAGCACCGGCTGGCGGTCTACCTCGCGGTGACCGTGGCCGGCGCGCTGCTGCTCGACCCGTCGGTCAAGACGCTGGTCGGACGGCTGCGCCCGGTGGTCGACTCGCCCGTGGCGCACGCGCCCGGCAACAGCTTCCCCAGCGGGCACGCCCTCGACTCGATGGTCGTCTACGGCGCCCTGGTGCTGGTCTTCCTGCCCGTCGTCGCCCCGAGACTGCGCACGGTCTTCATCGGCGTACCGATGGCGGTCGTGGTCCTGATCGGTCTGAGCCGGATCTCGCTCGGCGTGCACTTCCTCTCCGACGTGCTGGCCGGCTGGCTGCTCGGGGCCGCCTGGCTGGGCGTCACCGCGTACGCGATGCGGGTCTGGCGGCGCGAGAGCGGGCAGCCGCCGGCGCCGATCACCGAAGGTCTGGAACCGGAGGCCGCGCCCGACCTGCGGCTCGCGCCGGCCGAGCAGAAGCTCGTCCCGCACCCGTGGGCCGGTGCCGCGGTGCTGGTCACCGGCTGGGTGCTGACCTTCGGCCTGCTCTACCTGATCGGCTACACCCTGACCCACCTGACGCCGGGCACCTGGATCCAGAGCTTCGACGACGGGGTGCCGCGCTGGCTGCAGACCTACCGGAGTCCGGCGCTGGACCACCTGAGCTGGCTGTGGAGCAAAGCCGGGGACACCCACGCGATCCTGCTCGTCTCGCTGGTCTTCTGCCCGGTCGCCCTGGCCGCGTGGCGGCAGTGGCGGCCCGTGTTCTTCGTCGTGCTGGCGATGCTCGGTGAGCTGACGCTCTTCCTCTGCGCGGCCGCCGCGGTGGGCCGGCCCCGGCCGCCGGTCGAGCAGCTGGACGGGCAGATGCCGACCTCGTCCTTCCCCTCCGGGCACATCGCCGCGACCACCTGCCTGTGGGTGTCGATCGCGATCCTGAGCATGCCCCGGATCCGGCACTGGTGGCGGTGGATCTTTCTGGCCCTGGCGATCGTGCTGCCGGCCGGCGTGGCGATCTCCCGGATGTACCGCGGCGAGCACCACCCGACCGACCTGCTCGGCGCGTTGGTGCTGGCCGCCTGCTGGCTGACGCTGCTGGTCCGGGTGATCCGGCCGAACGAGCATGCGGTCGGCGTGCGCGAGGCCGCCCGGGACGCCGAACGTGCGACCGCTCCGTGACCCTGTTCATGACCTGGAACGTCAAGACCGGGGGAGTGGACCGCAACGGGCCGGATCGGCTGGACGCGATCATCGCTGTGATCACCGGGCAGCGGCCGGACATCCTGGCCCTGCAGGAGCTGAAGTACTTCGGCAACGACCACCAAGCGCGGCTGCGCAAACTGGCTGGGGCGATCGGGATGACCCCGCACTTCGCCGCCTCCGGCTTCGGGCTGCCGGTCGCGGTGCTGGTCCGGCCGCCGGTGCGGATCACCGCGCGCAGCCACATCGGGGTCGGCAGGCACCCCGCGGGGGCGGGGGTCGTGGTGCCGACCGCGACCGGCCCGCTGACGGTGGTGAGCACGCACCTGAACCCGTACTCGGCGAACAAGCGGCGGCGGGAGGCGCGGCGGCTGGCCCGCTGCTACGTCACCGATCGGACCGTGCTGGCCGGCGACCTGAACACGCTGGACCCGGTGACCGACCACGCCGCCGCGGTCGAGCGGCTCCCCGAGCAGTTCCGCCGGCGACACCTGCGGCCGGACGGCAGGGTGGACACCCGGCCGGTCCAGGAACTGCTGGCGGCCGGGCTGACCGATCTGTGGCCGGTCGCGGGGCAGGGCGACGGGCTGACCGCGCCGACCACCCGCGGCGGCGGGCACGAATTCTCCGGGATGCGGCTCGACTACGTGCTCGGCACGGCCGCGGTGGCCGGGAACGCGAGCGAGATGCGGGTGGTCCGGGGCGACGAGGCCGAATACGCCTCCGACCACTACCCGGTGACCGTCCGGCTGGACTGCGGAACGGTGTCGACGACCACCTGATCCCGACCGCCGGGATCGCCGACATCCGCAAGCGCCTCGTCGGGAAGTGCTCCGGCGGCACGCCCGGGCGCGCCGCCCGAGCCTTCGCCTTGGTCGGCCCTGACCCGATATCGATCGGGGACGCTATTTTCGTGTGGTGCACACGGGCGGCGAGGCGGCCACCCGGTCGACCGTGTAGACGACGGCGACGGTGAAGCAGTAGTCCTGGCCGTTGCTCAGGCCGTAGACGACGTAATCGGTCGTTCCGGCCGGAAGCTGCTGAAACGCGCGCCGCTCCTGTCCCTGGCGGCCACCGGAGATGAGCACCGGCCCCTCGGCGCCCTTCGGGTAATTCCAGTCCAGTGACACGCTGTCATGGTTGTCGCGCAACCGGACGTCGCCGGGCGGCGACCCGGCGTCGATGCCGGAGGGAGACGCGGACGGCGAGACCGCCG
>JAVHVY010000375.1:0-4507 GCA_032160305.1 Actinoplanes sp. | reverse complement strand
CCGGCCCGCGAGCGGCTGGCGGGCGAGTTCATCGCACCTACCTGACCTTGTTCCTCGCCGTCGAGGTGGTCGACACCGCCCGCGACAACCCGAGCATCCCGCCGGCGGAACTGCACAAGCGATTCCTCGCCTGGACGCTGGGAGGCAAGCCGGTGAGTACGGACCGCGGAGACGAGCAGGTCGTGCGTGACGCCCAGGCGGCGATCGCCGCGACCCAGATTCAGCAGGCCCTCACGGACGGGGCTATGACTTTCACCGACTACCCGACAGCAGGCGTCGCCGAGATCCTGGCCGGGTTGCCGTCGCCCGAGGAGATGGACGTACCCACGTCAGTACGCCTCCCCGCCGGGCTGCACCGCAAGCTGCGCGCGTACGCCGAGGAGCACCAGACCACCGCGAGTGCCCTGATCCGGGAATGGGTCGAACAGATGCTCACCATGCCCGACCGCCCGATCTCCCTTGCCGACGCGGTCCGGGTGCTGTCGACGCTGCCCAGCCAAGACCAGCACGCCGCCTGAGCCGCCGCCGGGGACACCGGGCCCTGACGAGACCGCCGACGTGCCGCCCCACACGGTCACGGCCGATGCGCTGGGGCAACCGGGATACGTGATGGTCCATCCATGATCCGGACCGGAGCGTCCGCGCGCCGACGGGGACTTGTAGCGTGTGGCTCGTGCAGACTCGGATTTCGCCTCGGCTTGTGCTCGCGTCCGCCAGTCCGGCTCGGCGGGCGCTGCTCACAGCCGCCGGGATTGACGCTGATGTGCTGGTCAGCGGAGTTGACGAGTCCGTCGTGGAGGCTTCGGACGCGGCCTCGTTGAGCGTGTCGCTGGCCCGGATGAAGGCTCGCGCGGTGGCGGCGCGCATTCCCGGCGAGGCCGGGGTTCTCGTGCTCGGGTGTGACTCGGTGCTGGCCTTCGACGGGCAGATCCTGGGGAAGCCGGCCGACGCCGCGGAAGCTGCCGGCCGGTGGCGGGCCATGCGCGGGAGGTCCGGCGTCCTCTACACCGGTCACCACCTCATCGAGCTGGTCACCGGTAAGCACGCGGAGGATGTCGGCGCGACCACGGTCCATTTCTCCGACATCACGGACGCGGAAATCGACGCCTACGTCGCCAGTGCGGAACCGCTGCAGGTCGCCGGCTCGTTCACGATTGACGGCCGCGGCGGCGCCTTCGTCGACCGGATCGAAGGGGACGCCGGCAACGTCGTCGGCCTGTCCCTCCCGTTGCTCCGCCGGCTCCTGCGCGACCTGGGCATCGCCATCACCGACCTTTGGCGCCCCTGACACACGCGGCGCTCCACCAACCGCATACCGCGGGCCAGCGTGAGCCACCCCGGCAGAGCCGAGCCGCTACGGGCGCCTCGTGGGGCCGAGCCATCCGGATCTGCCGAGAGTGATGCACCTGATCATGCTGGCGTCGGCGCTTCGGACCACCGCGCCGGAGCCGCTGAGCACCGATGCACCGCGGCCAGCGTCAATAACCAGGCGTCCAAGATAACGGGTACGGACTCGGTGAGGATGGCGTGGGCGACGTCGAGTACGTCGCCAGTCGTAGCAGCCATCAGGTCCGAATGGCTCCAGCCCCGCCGTGAATTTGCGCACGCCGAGGCCGTGATTACGATATTCGTGCCAGATTCCAGCGTGCCGCTCAGCCCACTTTCAGGATTCGTTCCCTATGCATGGTTCGGCCAACCGGGGTAGTCAGCATGTTGTGACCGGAGCGAGGCGACTGTGAGTTCGCATGAATATCGCCGCCATGTCTGTGCTTGAGCAGCCTAGCCAGCCGTACGGACACAGCCGGGCTCTCGACGGTATCCGCGCCTTCGCGGTCGTGTCTGTCGTGCTGTTCCATGCCGGCGTCGCCGGCATGGACGGTGGCTTCCTGGGCGTCGACGCCTTCTTCGTGCTGTCCGGCTTCCTGATCACCTCGCTGTTGCTGACCGAGCCCCGACGGAACGGTCACATCGCATTCGGCCGGTTCTGGGTGCGGCGGGCCCGGCGACTGCTGCCGGCGCTGCTGGTGGTGCTGCTGGCCACCGTCATGGCGGGACGCTACCTGCTGGACGGCGATGCCCTGCGGCTGTTGCGCACGGACGCCTACGCCGCCGTGGCGTACGTGGCGAATTGGCGAATGATCTATCGGGGAACCGGCTACGTGGCGGTAACGGCCGCGCCGTCGCCGCTCCAGCACACCTGGTCGCTGGGTATCGAGGAGCAGTTCTACCTGATCTGGCCGCTACTGGTCGCGGGCCTTACCTCCGGGCGGCGCGGGCGTCGCGGCCGCTGGGTGCTGGCCGGCCTCTGTGCCGCCGGTGTCGTCGTATCCGCATGGTCGTGTGCCTGGCTCTACCGGCCTGACAACCTCGCCCGCGCCTATTACGGCACCGACACCCGGGCTCAGGCGCTGCTGCTCGGGGCTGCGCTCGCTGCGATCGGCATCCGGGTAGCCGGAGCATGGCGCGCCGTTCTCGGCGTGGCGGGCTGGGCCGGCGCCGCGGTGACGCTCGCGCTGTGGCACCTCGCCTCGGACCAGGCGGCCTGGATGTACCGCGGCGGCCTCACGCTGGCCGCGTTCGCCACCGCCGCGATGATCGCCCACGTGATGGCCAGCCCCCGCGCCGCACTCGCCCGGATCCTCGGCCTGCCGCCGGTGGTCTGGCTCGGCCGCATTTCGTACGGCGTCTACCTGTGGCACTGGCCGCTGTTCACGTTCGTGACCGCTGATGCCACCGGGCTGCCCGGGTGGCCGCTGCTCGCCGTCCGGCTCGCCGGGACCCTGGCTCTCGCTACGCTGAGCTTCTATTTCGTCGAGCAACCTGTCCGGAACGGGCTGCTCGGGCGGGTCTTTCCCCGGCGCGTACCGGCCGCCGTCGCGGTCGGCGCGGTAGCGTTCGTGGCGGTGGCCATCAGCTTCGTGACCGCGCCACCGCCGCCGCTGGCCGCGGCTCCGGTCATTGTCACCATCCCGGCGCTGTCACCGAGCCCGGCCCCGTCGACGTCGTCGAAAAGCGGGATCGCCATCGGGCCGAAGCCACCGGTCGACCGGCCCGGCCGGCCGAAGTCGGACGGACCGGATCCCCACGTGACCTTCCTGGGTGACTCGGTCTCCTGGGTCATCGGCACCTACCTGCCGCCGCACCCGGGTCTGCAGGTCAGCGTGCGAGCCATCCAAGGCTGCGGCATCGCCACCCTGCCGGACATCCTGGAAATGGGCACACCGCACACCAACTATCCCGGCTGCACCGCCTGGGAGGGGCGCTGGCGCAACGCCGTCAACGCCGATAACCCCGATGTCGCCGTGATCGAACTCAACCGCTGGGAACTGATGGACCGCAAATACCAGGGCCGCTACCAGCACGTCGGCGAGCCGGCCTACGACTCCTACCTCAGTGCCCAGCTCGATGCCGCGGTCACCATCGCCGGCTCGCGCGGGGCGGCGGTCGTCCTGCTCACCGCCGCGTACACCCATCGGGCGGAAAAGCCGGACGGAGGCCTTTACCCCGAGGATCAGCCGCAACGGGTGGACGCCTGGAACGCGCTGCTCCGCGCCGAGACGACTCGACGGCCCGGCAAGGTAACCGTGCTCGATATCGACCCCGTCGTCTGCCCGCACGGCACCTTCACTTGGTCCGTCAACGGCGTGCGCATCCGAAGCGACGGGCTGCACTACACCCCGCCCGGCGTCCACGCGATCATCGCCCCGTGGCTCCTGCCGAAGGTCGCCGCCATCGCATTCGGCCACAATCCCTGAAGGTGACGTGCGATCCAGGCCGGTTACCAGACCCGGTCCGCGCATCGAGTTCCACCAGCAGCGAGCGACGCGAACCGCACCTTGGCCGGCGGTGGCCGCACCGGCGGCCTGGTGTGGTGACGAATCGCCTCTGCCCGAACGCTTAGGCGGCACGGACCGCCGCCGACAAGGTACTAGACGATAGTTCCACCCTTGGGATGGAGTGCGGGATGCGCAGAGGACGGTCTTCAAGCGTACGGGTGATCGCAGGAGCCGTGTTCGCGGGCCTTCTGGTCAGCAGCAGCGCGATCCTGGCCGCGTCCTATGCCGCGTTCAGCGCCACCACCAGCAACGTTGGCAACAACTGGTCGGTCGGCTCGGTGGTCCTCGCCGACGACGACACCGGTTCCGCGATGTTCACCACCGGCACGGTGGGCACTGGACAGGTCGGCACCGCCAGTCTCAAACCCGGCCAGATCGTGACGAACTGCGTTAAGGTCTCCTATACCGGATCACTAGCCGCCACGGTGAAGCTCTACGGCACGTCCCTCTCCGAGACGGTCGGCACGGGCGGCACCGGACTCCTCGCCTACCTCCACATCAAGATCGAAGAGGGAACCGCGGGCGCCTTCGGCTGCGCCGCGTTCGCCGGCCCGACAACGATCTGGGACACCTCGACACACGGAGCCGTCGCCTCCGACCTGCTCAGCGTCTTCCCCGTCACCTACGCGACCGGACCGTCATCGGCCCTCGGCTCATGGACCAGCAGCAGC
>JAVHVY010000373.1:0-22781 GCA_032160305.1 Actinoplanes sp. | reverse complement strand
GCGGCCCGCGGCGGTGGCATCGGAAAAACCAGCAACGCCCCGGCCCGGCACACGGCGTTTCTCGGCGAGGCGTGTCACCCCGTACGGATATCTTGCGCCGACCTTGCTCTTGGTCTTCGTTCTGATGGTCATCCCCATCGCGATGGTGGTGAGCTACTCCTTTAAAGACAATGTGATCGTCGAGCAGAACCCGGTCTTCGCCGGCCTGGCCAATTACGCCACCGTGCTCAGCGATGCCGACTTCCTGGCGGCGCTGCGAAATTCGTTCGTCTTCATCACCGTGAGCACGGTCGCCCATCTCGTTCTGGGACTGGCGTTCGCCATGCTGCTCAACACGCCGTTGCTGGGTGGAGTGACGAAGGCCGTTTTCCGCATCATCTTCATCCTGCCCTGGTTGTTCACGGTCGCCGTGATCGCGGTGATCTGGCGGCTCATGCTGGACCCGTCCGGAGTGGTCAACTACATTCTGGCCACGGTCGGCGGGATGAAGGATCAGGTGGGCTGGCTCTCCGACCCGGCAACGGCGCTGTGGGCATTGACCGTCATCAACATCTGGGCCGGTTTCCCGTTCTTCATGATCAGTATCCTGGCCGGGCTGCAGGGCATTTCGGCGGATCTCTACGAGGCGGCCGCCGTGGACGGTGCCGGCGCCCTCCAGCAGTTTCGACACGTGACGATCCCGCAGCTGCGGCCGGTGCTGATCAGCATGGCCGTGCTCGATCTGATCTGGACCTCCCAGCAATTCGCCCTGATCTGGATGACGACCGGCGGCGGCCCGCTGAACGTGACCGAGATGCTCAGCACCTACACCTACAAGCAGGCCTTCAGCAGTTACGAATTCGGTACCGCCTCCGCCAGCGCCGTCATCGTCCTGCTCCTCACGATGGTTCTGGCCTTCTTCTACGTCCGCCTGCAAAAGGAGAGGTGATCGCGCGTGCTCACCCACAAGCGGCGGCGCCTCGGCGCGAAGATCGCCGTCATCGCCGGGCTGTGCGCCGGCGCGGCCTTCGCCGGACTGCCGGTCGTCTGGATGCTGTCGACCTCGTTCAAGACCAACGGGGAGGTCTTCGCCGTTCCGCCCCGGCTGATCACCAAGAATTTTTCCTTCGACGCCTATCGCAAGATCCTCGGCGACGGGGCCGACATCAGGTTCTTCATCAACAGCTACATCGTCGCGATCTCGGTGACGGCACTGACGTTGTTCGTGGCGATCCTCGCGGCCTACGGATTCAGCCGTTACCAGTTCCCGATGAAGCGGTCCATCAACGCGGCGATCGTCAGTGTCCAGGCCGTGCCGCCGATCACGCTCGTCATTCCCTACTTCGGTCTCGTCGTGGCGCTCGGCCTGTACAACACCTATCCCGGGCTGATTCTCACGCACATGGTGTTCACGCTGCCCTACGCGATCATCATGATGACCGCCTACTTCAACACCCTGCCCCGGGAACTGGATGAATCCGTCAAGGTGGACGGAGCGTCGAGCTGGACGGCGCTGTGGCGGATCCTGGTGCCCATCTCGGTTCCGGGAATGGTGGCCGTCGGCGTCTACACCTTCATGATCTCGTGGAACGAGTATCTGTTCGCGCTGACGCTGACCCGCACCGACGACATGCGAACCGTGCCCATCGGCATCCAGCTCCTGATGGGACAGCACTCCTACGAGTGGAACCAGATGATGGCCATGAGCATCCTCGGATCCATCCCGGTACTCGTGTTGTTCCTGCTTTTCCAGCGGCGATTCATCGGGGGCCTCACCTCTGGCGCCGTCAAGGCCTGACCCCTCTCGCCGGGCCGCGCGACAACCTACCCGAAGGAGAAATCCGGCTATGCTGACGACCGGCAAGGCGATCCTGGACGTCGCGAACGAGCACAACTTCGCCGTGCCCGCCTTCAACATCAGCGACTACGCGATGTTCAACGGCATCGTGGAGGTCAGTGAAGAGAAGAATGCACCGCTGTTCATCGGGATCCACCCCGACGAAGTGCGGCACATCGGGACGGACGTGATCGTCGCGATGACCCACCGGGCTCACCGCTCGTCGGTGCCGATCGCGATCCACTGGGATCACGGTGGGACCTATCAGCAGATGCTGACCGCGATCCAGATCGGCTTCACGTCAGTGATGATCGATGCGTCGATGCGATCCTTCGAGGACAACATCGCCATCTCCAGAAAGGTCGCCGAAACCGCTCACGCGGTCGGACTGTCGGTCGAGGCGGAACTGGGGACGATCGGCAAGACCGACAACGAGGCCGAGGACGGCAGCGACGCCATCATCTACACCGATCCGGCGGACGCGGTGACCTTCGTGCAGGCGACGGGCGTGGACAGCCTCGCCGTGGCCATCGGCACCTACCACGGCATCTACCCGAAGACCATGAAGCCGGAGCTGAAACTCGGCCTGCTAAAGGAGATCAAATCACGGGTCATGATTCCCCTGGTGCTGCACGGCGGCTCCAACAACCCCGACGACGAGATCGCGCAGGCCGTGCGGCTCGGCATCAACAAGATCAACATCTCCAGTGACATCAAGGTCGCCTACCACATGAAGATGCGCGAAGTGCTCGCCGATACGGATCTGCGGGAACCGCTCACCATCCAGCCGCCCTGCATCGACGCGATGAAAATGGTGGCCGGGCAGAAGATCGAGCTCTTCGACGCGGCCGGCAAGGCCGCCCTGTACTGACATGGCCGGCGATGTCGTGCTGGGTCTCGGCGGATGCGTCGACTACGAACTCAAGCTGTCCGCGCCGGTCCTGGAACGCCTCGTCGGCGAGTACCGGATCCGCGATGCCGAACTGACTCCGGCGGTCCGGGTCGCCGACGAGCGTGAACTGGTCATCTCGATTCTCACCTACCTCAGGAAGGGAGCCGGCGGCGAGCACTTCGTCGCCTCCGCCGAGTGCCTGAGCGCATTCGCGGAGCGCTTCCCCACCCGTACGACACTGGGCGGAACCTCGGTGCGGGCGGCGAAGGAGATGAGCCGGCTCGGGGTGCCGTCGATTCTGCACCTGGTGAGCGTCAACGACGTCGTACGAGGGCTGTTGCCGGCGGACTGCGAATACATCTGCAGCGGCGACGGGGACACCCTCTTTCCACATCTGATCGTCCAGTACGACCAGGGCCTGCGCGTACGGGCGGGCGACATCGACATCCGCACGCCGTTTGCGAACCGGCTCATCTACGTCAACGACCCGGCGAACGAGTCCATGCTGCTCAACGACGGCCTGGGCGCGTTGCTGCGCGGCGCGCGGGTCTTTCTGATCTCCGGATTGAACGCGATCCGCGACCGGCGTGTCCTCGACCGTCGCCTGTCGGCGCTGCGACGCCATCTGCGACAGCTGCCGGCCGGGGCGCTCGTCTACTATGAGGACGCCGCCTTCCACGAGCCGGAACACAGCCGACGGGTCCGCGATGCGCTGCTGGAGGTCATCGACATCTACGGGCTGAACGAAGACGAGTTGCAGTCGCACCTGGGCCACGGCGTCGACCTGCTCGGTGTGACCGAGGTGGCCCAGGCGATCGAGTCGCTGCACGCCCTGATCCCCGGGCCGACCCTGGTCGTGCACACCAGGTACTGGGCGGCGGCGTTCGGCGACGGGGTCGGGAGGTATGCGGAGTCGCTGAACGAGGGCATCGTGACCGCGAGTGCCCGCTACCGTAACGGCGACGACTACACCGACCGGGACCGCGAACGCCTGCGCACCCGGCCGCGCCGAGCGGAGGCGGTGGAGTTCGCCGCGGCTCTGCAGGACCGCATGGGCAACGTCGTACGGTGCCTTCCTGGTTTTCGGATCGACGTCGCCGAGCCGACGACGATCGGGCTCGGGGACGCTTTCGTCGGCGGTTTCCTCGCCGCGATTCCAGGCCGGGCGACCAGGGGTGCACGAACGGCCCATCGACGATGGCCCAACGACCGGTCAGTGTGGACGGGATGAGCGGACCCTTGGAGCGCTGGCTGCAGGACACCGCTGAGCTGCCCACTGTGGCGGCCGGGCGGCGCCTGCGGCTGCTCACGATCCTTGGCGTCTGCGCGCTGATGATGGTCGCCCTCTGTCTCGCCGGCCTGTGGAACCTCAACCGGCTGAGCAGCAAGTCGGATCCGCCGCCGGTGGCGGCCCCGCAGTCGGCCCTACCGACGCTGGCCACCACCCCGGACCAGATCTTCACCTCGGAACCGCACACGACGCCGACGACGACCACGCCGGCCGTCGCGCCGAAGCCGCCCGTGCAGACGGTGGCGGACCAGCCCAAGCCGACGCCGACGCCGAAGCCGAAGCCGAGCAGCATTCCGGCGCCCACCACCGTGTCGCCCGGACCGCCGGTCCAGACCGGGGTGCGTGTCGGCGCGCCCTGCGCGCCCCGCGGGGCGGCGGGGATCACCGCGAAGGGCGTACCGGTCGTCTGTCGGCCGTCGGCTCCGGACGACCGGGACCGCTGGCGCAAGGTCTGATCGCGTCCGCCCGGGGTGGCGAGGCTGGGCAGCCCGTGGGCCATCAATCCCGATTTCGGGGCCTTTTGGTAGGTTCCAAAGCGGTTCAAGGTGGGTAAGGGTTGATCAACTACTGAGGGACGACAGCGATGTCGTCGGAGTGAGGGACTGCGATCATGAGTGCTGCAGCAAATCCAGCGACCGTGGGCGAGTGCCTGCGGGTCGGGACCGGTTTCTCCCAAGGCGACCGGAACTGGATCGTCGAGCAGTTCGCCACGCTGGACGCCCGGCTGGCCGCCTTCCCCGCGGACAAGACCGAGATCGAGGTTTCGGTGAAGGACCGCGAAGCCCGCGGACAGAAGGTCACCCTGGAGTGCTGGATCTCCGGGCGGCAGAAGATCGTCACCACCTCCGCCGAGGAGGATCTGCACGCGGCGCTGAACGACGTCCGCGACGACCTGCGCCGCCGGGTCAACGACGCGAAGGTCAAGCAGGAACCGCGGCACAACCGCCACCTGCGGGAGAACGCGCTGCCCGACGGCACCGAGGAAGAGCTGAACTGACGAGACACCCCCCGCCCGCGCGGACCTCCCGCGGGCGGGTTTCTTCCTAAACCGGGCGGGATGGACACCGAACCGGAGGTCACTGACACGATCCCGCCGGGCGGGGCCAACACTTGGTTGAGCGTGCGGGTGCACGTACCGAATGGGGATTGTCCGGCGGCGCAGCCGGTGCTGTTCGTGGTGAATTTCCACCGTGAGTGGGGCGATGAGCAGGCCAACGTCGGCGGTTTCCACGATCTCGGCACGGTGCCGTACCCGACCTGCACCTGACCGGGCATGCTGTCATGTCGTGAGCTGGCAATGGGACGAGACGTTGTACGCCGGGAGCGCCGAACACTACGGGCGTGGCCGCCGGCCGTATCCGGCCGAGCTGGGCGTGGCGATCCGTGACGAACTGGGCCTGGATCAGACCGGGCGCCTGCTCGACGTGGGCTGCGGGCCGGGGTCGTTGACCGCCGTGCTGGCGCCGTACTTCCGGACGGTGGTCGGGGTCGACGCGGACGAGGGCATGATCGCCGAGGCCCGCCGGCGGGGGATCGGCAACGCCCGGTGGCGGCGGATGCGCGCCGAGGAGCTTCCCGCCGACCTCGGAATGGTCGACGTGGTGACGTTCGCGCAGTCGTTCCACTGGATGGATCAGCCGGTGGTGGCCGAGCGGGTGCGTGCGATGCTGCCCCGCGGCGGGGCCTGGGTGCACGTGGCGGCCAACACACACCGCGGCGTGGACGACGAACTGTGGGACCGGATCGACGACCTGATCCGCAGCTACCTCGGACCGGTACGCCGAGCCGGTCGGGGCGTCCTGCCGAGCGGCACCCCCGGCGGCGAGGACGACGTCATGCGGCAGGCCGGATACTCGGGGCCGGTCCGGCTCGAGGTCGGCGGCGGTGAGCTGGTCGAGCGCGGCGTGGACGAGATGGTGGCCGCGGTCTTCTCGCTCTCCGGGTCGACGCCGTACCTGCTCGGGGATCGTCGGGCGGCCTTCGAGAAGGAACTGCGGGAGTTGCTCGGCGGGCCGGTCGTGGAACGGATGCGGGAGATCGCCGTAGTCGTCTGGCGTAGCTGAAGCACCCTGCGCCGGGAGCGCCTGGGCCAGCTGCGGCAGGTCATTGACGCGCTGCTTGGCCGGCTCGGGGCAGTGCCCTCCTACCGGCGGGTTTCGCCCGATCCGGCGACTGCCGCGCCAGCGTCCCCGGCGCGTGCGCCGGACCGCAGGCCGACCCAGGCCAGCAGGCCGATCGGGACGATCAGCCAGGTCGACAGCAGCCGGTAGGCGAGCACGACGGCCGCCGCGGTGCCGCTCGTCGCGCCCAGGGCGACCAGCGCGACGAGCAGGCTGGCCTCGACCACGCCGACCCCGCCGGGCGTCAGCGGGATCTGCCGGACCAGCTGGATGGCCAGGTAGGCGCCGACGATCTGAACGACGCCGATGCTCAGGCCGAAGGCGTGCGCGGTGGCGACCAGGCAGGCCACGTCCAGCAGCCAGTTCGCCAGAGCCGCCGTGCCCCCCGCGGCCCAGTCCCCGGCCGACAGCGACGCGGCGCTGCGAACGGCCCCGACGGCCACATCGGCGACCGCCTTGGTCCAGCGCCAGCGGCTGGCCAGAGCGCGCAGCTTGTCGCCGAGGTGCCGCCGGCCGCGGGCCCAGCGCAGCCCGACGATGAGCGCGACCAGCACGGTGCCGGCGATCGCCGCGGTGCCGATGCCCGAGGTGCCGTTCAGGCCGACGGTCGAGAACCAGGCCAGATAGACCAGCAGCAGGGCGCCGATCGCCTGCAGCCCAGCCAGGACGGTGACCGCGGTGGCCGCCCCGGCGCTGACTCCCCGGGCCCGGAACTGCCGGATCGAGAACGCGACGGAGACGGCCGCCCCGCCCGGCACGGTGACGGAGATCGCCGTGCGGGCCAGGGTCAGGCGGGTCGACTGGCGCAGGGTGATCACACCCCCGAACGTGCGTAGCAGGTAGCGCTGCTGCTCGGCGAAGGCGACCAGGGAGGCGATCTGGGCGGCCACGGCGAGCAGCAGCCACCAGAGATCGGCCTGAGCCAGCGCGTGCAGCACGTCGCCGGGGTGCAGCAGCGGGCCGCGGTGCAGCACGACGGTGAGCGCGAGCGCGCCCACGCCGAGCGCTGCCCCCACGTACCGCGGCTTGATGCTCACCTGGGCATCGTGCACCCCGGAGGGTGAAGTTGCGATGAGCGGGGTCACGTCAGTTTCACTTGATGGTGCCCGCCGCGAGACCCGTCACCGGCCGGCTGACCAGCCGCCCGGCGACGATCAGGGCGTGCGGGGGTGCCGGAGACGACGCGGCTGGTGAGCGAGCACGGGATCCTCGCCCCTGACAAGAGCCGGGCAGGAGTCATTGGCCAGTCACCTCCGAGAAAGGTTCAAATCACCCTGAAACGTGCTCCGGCGTGGTGGAATCGGGGCATGCGGATGACTACGGGCTTCCGCGGTCGTCAGCTCGGCGTCGAGACGGTCGGCGCCGCCAGCCTGCTGCCCGCCACCTGCACGGGGCGCCTCCCGGGGCAGTGGATCGCCGCTAGGTCGTCCCGCCTGTGACCAGATCGCCCGTGCTGCTGCGGCCGGCCCTGGCCGCCGCCGACCGGATGCGGACCAGCCTGCGTCTCGGCGTGCTGGTTCTGGTCCTGATGATCCCCGGCATCGTGGCGACCTACAGCTACACCAGTGAATCGGACGCCAAGATCGCGTTCAGTGCGGCCGAGCGCGACGGCACCCTCGTAGTGCGCCCGGCGCTGCACGCGCTGGTCGACGTCGTCGCCGCTAAAACCCTCGATCTGGGCGCCCTCAAGACCGCCGTGTCCGCCCATCCCGAGCTGAAGGTCGGCGATGCCCTGGCCGCGGTGCCGACCGGCGCGAGCAACGCCACGGAACGCCTCGCCCAGGCCAACGCACTGGCGGCCCTGATCACCGTGGCCGGCAACAACTCGAACCTGATCCTCGACCCGGATCTCGACTCGTTCTACGTGATGGACGCCCAGGTCGTCCAGCTTCCGAAAGGCCTGGTGGCGGCGGCCGAGGCGGCCGCACCGGCCGAGGCGGCCGGCAGCGCCGCGGTCGCCGCGCAAGCCGTCCGCGCCGGTGCCATCGCCGGAGCAGGACAAAGCATCACCAGCGACATCAGTACGGCCGCAGACAGCACCGCGCTCGTTGGCTTGGACACCCAGCTGGCCAGCGCGGCCGCGGCCGCCGACGCCTTCGGCGCACTCGCGAAGACGCTCACCGATTCGCTCGCCGATCCGGGCCCGGCTCAGGTCACCGCCACCGCCGTGGCCGTCGGGTCCGCGGTCGATGCGTTCGTCGACGCCCTCACCACGCTGCTCGCCGCCCGGATCGCGGGCTTCGTCAACGAGCGGACAACCGTGCTGGCCGTGGCGATCGGTGGGTTCGTACTCGCGGCCTGGTTCGCGGCCGCGGTGCTGTGGCGCACCCGCCGCGACGTGGCGCTGGCCGTGGTCGGTGTGACCGCCATCGCCGAAGGTGATTTCCACCCCTGGCCGTTGCCCGCCGGACGCGACGAACTCGGCGACATCGGCAAAGCGTTGAGTACCGCCCGGTCCCGGCTGGTCGCCCAGGACGCCGAACTGCGCAAGTCCCAGGCTGTCCGGGAGGAGCAACTGCGGGTCAGTTTTCTGCACCAGCGGCAGGCCGAGCTGCGTCTGCGGGACCGGGCCCAGGCCATCATCAATGAGTCGACCGAGGTGATCGCCGAAGAGTTGCGCCTGGTCACCGAGCAGGTCGGTGATGTGCGGCAGGCGTCCGACACGATCGACAACGGCATCTCGGCAGCCGACGCGGCGACCGAGACCGTGGTCGGCCACGCCCACCGGGCGGCGGAAGTGATCAGCTCGCTCGAACAGAGCCTGCGCCGGGTCGCCACCACGGCCGCGATCGTCAACGGCATCGCCGGACAGACCCGCCTGCTGGCCCTGAACGCGACCATCGAGGCCGCCCGGGCCGGCGAACTGGGCCTGGGCTTCACCGTGGTGGCCGACGAGGTGAAGGAACTGGCCGATACGACCTCGCGCTCGACGAACCAGATCTCCGAGACGATCCAGAAACTGGAGCGGGACACCGCGGACATGTCCGGCACGATCGCCGCGATGGTCTCCGGCATCGGTAGCGTCGGCGAGGCGGCCACCTCGTTGCGCACCGTGGCCGCCGACCAGGGCGCCGTGGTGGAGCGACTGGCCGGCCAGATGAGCCAGACGATCGGCCGGGTCGAGCAGATGTCCGGGCTGGCCGCCCAGCTGGAACGCCGCCAGTCCGACCGGATTGCGGCGACGGGCCCTTTGCAGCTGATGCTGGCGGGCGCGACGACCCCGGTCGAGGCGAGTCTGCTGAACATCGGCATCGGGGGCATCCGGGTCCTGGTCGGCCTGGGTGTCGTGCTGGCGGTGGGCGACGTCTTGGACACTGAGATCGGCCCGCCGGAGTCCTCGATCGCGGTCCACCTCCGGGTCGTCAACCTGGACGTCACCCCGGAGGGCAACAAACTGGGCCTGCAATTCCTGATCACGGACGAGACGATGGCCGACCGGATCGACGCCTACGTAGAGCAGCTGGTCGACGCCGGCGGCGTCGCCGCCACCTGACCTGCGCCGGCCCAGCCGCCCGGGCAGGCAATCGGGAATGGCCCGCCGCATCCCCGGTGGCCGGGTGCCGTGTCAAGCAGGTACGAAGCGGCTGACGTAGCGGCGTTGCCAGGGGGTTTCTACCGCGTGGGGGTCGTAGCTGTCGCGGATGAAAGCCACGGCCTGGGCCGGTGGGACGCCGTCGAGCACGGCGATGCAGGCCAGTGCTGTGCCGGTGCGTCCCCGGCCGCCGCCACAGGCGACCTCGACGCGATCGGACGGCGCCCGGTCCCAGGCCTCGCGGAAGGCCGCCGCCGCGTCGGCCCGGTCGGCCGGCAGCCGGAAGTCGGGCCAGTCGACCCAGCGGCTGAGCCAGCCGGTCGGCGGCGGCTCCGTGCCGAGCAGATAGAGCCCGAACGTCGGCACCAGGCCGGGTGACAACGGCCGCCGCAGCCCGCGACCACGGATCAGCCGCCCAGACGGCAGGGCCAGGACCCCGGGCGTCCCCGGCTCCCAGGTGGTCGTCACGGCAGCCCCGGTTTCGCCTCGCCGCCCGGCCGCGCGACGTCGAGCCCCGTCGCGCCGCACTGTTGTCCCGAGTCAGCTGGTCGTCTCACCGCACCCCCGCTCAGTGCCCTGGGAACGGTCGAAACCGTCCTCAGTGCAGTGTCGTCCTCGCCCGGCCCATCATCCTCCTCCGCCTCGGACCCGTCGGGATCCGCATCCGGACCTGTGGACAACCCGCGTCTGTGGATAACGCCGACCAGCCCGGCGACGTCCACGAGAATCGATCCCATGTCAATGCGAAGCGTGCGGATGCGCCGGTCACCGGGTGCCGGGGCGGCGGGCGCATGCGGGGTCGGTGCGAGGCGAAAAGCCAGCCGGGGGATCGGTGCCGGACCGGTAGAGTGCGGCCCATGTGCAGCAGCTGGGTTTGCAGCGAGCGACGCCGGGGCTTCGCCCTCCGTCCGCGCTGACACATGTCCTCCGCCGGCGGGTCGACCCGCCGGCGGCACGTGGCGCGGCTCCCATCGACCCGCGGTTCGCGTACGTCGATGGGATTGTCATGGATCTTGAGGTCTTGCTCTCCGAGCGGCTCGGGGCGGCTTTTGCCGCGGTCGCCGGCTTCCCGGTCGAACCGGCCGTGCGGCGCTCGCAGCACGCCGACTTCCAGTCCGGCGCCGCGTTGACCGTCGCCCGGCAGCTGGGCCGTGCCGCGCGGGAGACCGCCTCCGATGTGGTCGCCTGTGCCGACCTGGCCGGCGTCGCCACGGCGCAGGTGTCGGGCCCCGGCTTCGTCAATCTCACGGTGAACGACGGTTTTCTGGCGCGGCTGGCCGGTGCGGTCGCGATCGAGTCCATGCCGGTGCGGGAGCCGCAGACCGTCGTCATCGACTATTCATCGCCGAATGTGGCAAAGGAGATGCACGTCGGCCACATCCGGTCGACTGTGCTCGGTGACGCCGCCGCCCGGCTGCTCGAATGGCAGGGCCAGCACGTGATCCGGGTCAACCACGTCGGCGACTGGGGCACGCAGTTCGGCATGCTCATCGAGCATCTGGACGATCTCGGCGAGCCGGATTCCGGGGCCGGCCAGCAGTCGCTCGCCGACCTGACCGCGTTCTATCAGGCGGCCCGGGTCAGTTTCGACACCGATCCGGAGTTTCGCCGGCGGGCCCAGCTACGGGCGGTCGCCCTGCAGCGCGGCGACGAACGCACGGTGCGGCTCTGGCGCGCGTTGGTAGCCGTGTCGCGGCAATATCTCGAGTCCGTCTACGACCGCCTCGGTGTGACGCTGACCAGCGGGGATCTCGTCGGCGAGAGTTTCCACAACGCGCGGTTGCCGGGGCTCGTCGACGAGTTGCAGGCGAAAGGGCTGCTGCGGGTCAGCGACGGGGCGCTGTGCGCGTTCCCCGCGGGCTTCACCGGGCGCGACGGCCAGCCGATGCCGCTGATCGTGCGCAAGAGGGACGGCGGATTCGGATACGCGGCGACCGACCTCGCCGCCGTGTGTCACCGGGTCGGGGAGCTGAAGGCCGACCGGCTGCTCTACGTCGTCGGCTCGCCGCAGCGCAGCCACTTCCAGATGGTCTTCGCCGTTGCCCGGGAGGCCGGTTGGCTGCCGGCCAGCGTCGTGCCCGAGCACGTGGCGTTCGGGTCGATCCTCGGGCCGGCCGGCAAACCGCTGAAGACCCGGGAAGGCGACCTGGTCAAGTTGATCGACCTGGTCGACGAGGCCGTCGAGCGGGCGACGGTCGTTGCGCTGACGAAGTCGCCCGATCTCACCCCGGCCGAGGCGGCCCGGGTCGGCCGGGTGATCGGTGTCGGGGCGATCAAGTACGCGGATCTGTCCGGCGACCGGATGTCCGACTACCTGTTCGACTGGGACCGGATGCTCTCACTGTCCGGGAACACCGGGCCGTACCTGCAGTATGCGTACGCCCGGATCCAGTCGATCTTCAGGAAGGCGGGCGGGAGCCGGCCCGGGCCGATCACTCTGGTCGAGCCGGCCGAACGGGCCCTGGCGCTGGAGTTGCTCGCGTTCGGGCCGGTGGCGGCAGGGGTCGGCGAGTCGCTCGAGTTCCACCGGCTGGCCGGCTACCTCAACGGGCTGGCGGTCGCGTTCAGCGCGTTCTATGAGAAGTGCCCGGTACTGAACGCGCCGGATGGGACCAGGGGGAGCAGGCTGACGCTGTGTGATCTAACCGCCCGGACGCTACGCCAAGGGCTCGATCTGCTGGGGATCGAGGTACTCGACCGAATGTAGCGTTTTCACATTATCCCGTCCGCGTTTAGGTACTTTTCGGCTGAGGCCATTGCGCATCGAGGGTCTCAATCGAACGGGGGTACGCCGTGTTGTTGATGGGTCGCAGGCGCGTCCGGAAGGGCGTGGCAGCCGCCGCGGCGGTGCTGGGGACGGCCGGAGCGGTGCTGCTCCCGTCGTTCCCCGCGCTCGCGGCGATCGGCACCTCAGACACCTGGAATGACAGCAGCCGGGTGCTTGCCGAGACAGTGCCCGTCGGGGTGTGCGGGATCAGGTTCATCCTGCGCGGAGGCACCGGAACAGCGCTCGGCGCCGCCGGAAATTCGGGGGTGGTCGTCTTCACGATGCCTACCACGCCGGGCACCGACTTCACGGTTTCGGTCGGGGCCGCGGGAAGCACGGCGACGGGCGCCGCCATCGGTCCGCAGATCGGCGGATTCGGCGGATTCGTCGGTGACCGTGGTGACCGTGGTGACCGTGCGATGACCGGCCTGCCTGGCCCGGGTGGTGGTGGTGCCACGGTGCTCCGCTATGACGGTCGCATCGTCGCTGTCGCCGGCGGGGGCGGCGGTGCCCGGACCCGGGGCGCCAACTTCCTGGCGGCCGGGCTTACGGCCGCAGTCAACGCGACCTACGGCGTGCGGGCTTCCGGGCAGGTCACGGCTGAGTACAACACTCCGTGCGGTCCGCCCGACGTGCCGGGTCGGCTGTCGGTTGCCGTCAGTGGCGACACGCAGGTCACCATCGGCTTCTGCCCCGTTCAGTCGAGGTTTGCGATCGGCTATGAGGCGCGGCTCGACCGCGGTCCCTGGACGGCGTTCGACGCGGCGCCGACCGGCCGCAAGCGGCGGCCCTGCGACGAGATCGGCGGGACTCTCACCGTGCTGGCGCCGGGACGCACGCATGTGTTCCGGGTGCGGGCCCGGTACGCGGGCCTGACCACCCCGCCGAGCGGGTCCGGCGCCGCCGTGTCGCTGTTCATGCCGGCCCTGGCACCGGGGCAGCCGACAAACGTGCGTGCCGTGGTCGACGACCGGTCCGTGGCCCTGACTTTCACGGCTCCGGCGGACGGCGGCAGCGCGATCAGCGCCTACCAGTACAGGTTCGGCAAGGGCGACTGGACGGATCTCGCCCGGTCCAGGGTGATCACCGGGCTGACGGTCCGCCCGGCCCGCTACCACGTTCAGCTGCGGGCTGTTAACAGAGTCAAGCCGGGGCCGGCCGCCGCGCCGATCACCTTCGCGGCCGAGTCGGTGCCGGGGGCGCCGTCCGGCCTCACCGCCACGCCGAGCAAGGGGCGTGCGGTCGTCTACTTCGCGCCGGGACCGGCCACCAGCACGGAGGCCAACCGCTACGAGGTCAGCATCGACGGGGGCGCCACCTGGATTATGTCGCCGACCGTGCGGATTCCCGCCGCCGGAAGGTCCCTGACCATCAACGGCCTACGGAACGGCTCAAGCTATCCGGTGCGGCTACGCGCGGCCAACTCGCACGGCACGGGCCCGCAGTCCGAGATCCTGAACGTCAGGCTGGCCGCGGTCGTACCGGTCGCGCCGACCGGGTTGACCGCCGCGGCCGGCGACCGGTCGGCGACGCTGACCTTCGCCGCGCCCGCCGACAGCGGCGGGCGGCCGATCGCCGGCTACGAATACTCGCTCGGTGGGGACTGGCGGCCCTTGGCGGTGACCGTGGCCGGCGGCACGCGTACCGGGGTGATCCACGGGCTGAGCCCGACGAAGACGTACGACCTGCAGGTCCGTGCCGTGAACGAGGTCGGCGGCGGCGACCCGAGTGCGATCGCCTCAGTGTTCGCGGTCGGTTCACCGCTGGCCCCGAGCCACCTGAGCGTGGCCGCCGGAAACGAGCGGGCGACGCTGATCCTCGAGCCCGGCGCTGGCACCGGGCCGGTCGTCACCGGGTGGGAGGTCAGCGTCGACGACGGCATCTGGTTGGGCCTGGACATCACCGCCGACCAGCGCGGAGTCATCCGGGGCGACGTCACTGGGCTGACCAACGGGCGCCCGGCCGAGCTGCGGGTCCGTGGGCTCAACCGGGTGGGCTCCGGCGTACCCAGCGCGGCGGCGGTCGCCCATCCGGTGGCCGGCCGGCCGAGCACGCCCTTGGCGTGGGCCGCGCGGCCCGGCATCGGCGGCGCCGTCCTGAGTTTCGCGCGGCCGGCCGACGACGGTGGCGCTCCGATCATCCGGTACGAGGTGAGCACCGGTGACAACCGCTGGGCCCCGATCGCGGTCATCGCCGACGGGACGGCCCGCAAGGGGACGCTGTCCTTGCTGATGGGCGGGCGGGCGTACTCCATCAGGGTCCGTGCCGTGAACCTGGCAGGCGCTGGACCGGCCACCGCGGCCGTCGCGGTCACGCCGGCGGCGACCGTGCTGCGGGTGGCGGAGCCGGCTGTCCCGACCGGCCTGGCCGTCACCGCAGCCGACGGCTCGCTGGCGGTGAGATTCCAGCCGCCCGCGGATACCGACCGCACGGCGGCCGCCTACGAGGTGTCGACGGACGACGGCTCGACCTGGTCGCGGCTCGAGTCCGCCCGGACCGGCGGCGCGGTCGTCGGCACGGTCGCCGGGCTCGACAACGGCCGGCCCTACCGGGTGCGGGTGCGCGCGGTGCGGAATGCGATCGCGAGCGCGTCGAGCAAAGCGGTGACCGCCGCCCCGGATCCGGGACCGGATGCCGTCGCGGCAGCGGTGCCGTCGGACTACAGCACCATCTCGACGGGCGACAACCCCAACCTGCCCCGGACCGGCGGCGGCCTTCTGCCGATCGGCGTCTTCCTGGTCGTGTCCGGCGCGGGCCTGGTCATCCTCGGCTACAAGCGCCGCCGGACCACAGCCTGACACCGGTGGCCGGCGCCGTTGAGCCGCACCCAGAGGGAGGCGGTGGGTCCGGCGCGGGGCGTTGCCCCGGCTAGTCCTGCTTCCCGCGGGTTCCGAGTTTCCGCAGGTCCCCGACTCGTCCTGCTTCCCGTGGTTCCGAGTTTCCGCAGGTCCCCAGCTCGCAAGATCCGTGACCGAGCGTAATCGGTGCTGGTCCACGAGGTGACGTGCGGAAAGCCGGGCTAGTAGGGCGCTGAGCTGCGGAGGCGGGGGACTTTGGCGAGGGCGGCGACGGGTTCGTCACGGGCCAGGGCGCGGGCGACGGCATGCCGGTCCGGGCGGCCGAAGCCAGGCCAGATCCGGTCGGTGAGCTCGCGGGTGGTGTGGACGGCCTCGCCCGCGCGGCTGCGGCGCTCGGCGAGGACCGCGGCTAGAAAGACCCACATCGGGGTGCCGGGCGGCGGCGCCTGCCGGATCCGGGCGCCGACCTCGTTTGCCAGCGTGTAGGCGAAGTGGCTGCGCTGCGGCTCGCGGATGTCGGTGAGGCGGGCCAGGAAGTTGCGGCCGGCCAGGGCCAGGTCGTCGTCGAGGTCGCTCAGGTCGAGCGCGGCCGCCCACGGCGCCAGGTGCGGTGGCATCGCGGGCACCCAGCCCCACGCGGCCGGCGCCCGTTCGTGGATCACCAGCGTGCCGGCGGCCAGGTCGCCGAGGCGGCGACCCTGCGGGGAGGCGATCATCGTGCCCATGCTGACCACCCAGGTGAGCAGCGGCAGCAGCAGGCCTGGCCACTCCACGGCCACGCCGACCAGGGCCCGGGTGAGCGCGTGCCGGATCCGGATCGGACCGCCGTCCTCCCGGACCACGCGCAGGCCCATCGCCCGTTTGCCGATGCTGCGGCCGTTGGTGAAGGTCTCCAGGGTCGTCGGATAGGCGATGAACACCAGCACCACCAGAACCCTGCCGGCCGTGCTGACCAGGGCTTCGTCGGCCACGTCGCCGGGCAGCAGAGCGAAGATCAGCAGCATGATCAGCCAGAGCAGCCCGGCCAGGGCGGCCTGAACCGCGATGTCGATCATCAGGGCCAGCGCGCGCGACCCCAGCCGCGCGACCCGCAGGTCGACTTCGACCGCCTCCCCGTTCACCAGCATCCGCCCAGTGAACACGACGGGCGCCCGGCTGTGGGGGCGGGCCGCTACGCTGCCGCGGTGGACCTGGACGCATACGTCGCCGAACGCCGCGGGGAGTGGAACCGGCTCGAGGCGCTGACCGGCAAGCGCCACCTGTCACCCGACGAGGCCGACGAACTGGTCCTGCTCTACCAGCGCGCCTCCACGCACCTCAGCGTCGTGCGCAGCCACACCCCCGACCCGGTGCTGGTCGCTGCCCTGTCGCGGCTCGTGCTCGGCGCCCGTGCCGCCATCACCGGCGGCCGCCGGTTCTCCTGGGCCGCGGTCGGCCGGTTCTTCATCGCCGGCTTCCCGAGCGAGCTCTACCGCACCCGTTATTGGTGGATCGCGGTCGCGGCGGCCAACGTCGTGCTCGGCGGGGGCCTGATCGCCTACTTCGCGGCGAAACCCGACATGGCCCGGTTGTTCATCTCCGACGCAGAGATCCAGCAGGTCGTGGACCAGGACTTCGTCGGCTACTACAGCGAGTTCCACGCCCAGAATTTCGCGGCCCAGGTGTGGACCAACAACGCGTTGCTGGCCGCGCAGTGCCTGGCGGCGGGCGTCCTGATCGTGCCGGTGCTCTACCTGCTCGGCTCCAACCTGCTCAACATCGGCCTGCTCGGCGGCGTGCTGATCGAGCACGGCCGGGGTTCCCTCTTCTTCACCATGATCGCGCCGCACGGACTGCTCGAGCTGACTGCCGTCTTCGTCGCCGCCGGCATCGGCCTGCGGATCGGCTGGGGCTGGATCGCGCCGGGCCCGGCGCGCACCCGCGCGCAGGCCCTCGCCCAACGGGCGAGAAGCGGGATGCTCGTCGCACTCGGCCTGGTCGTCGTGCTCGCGGTCAGTGGCTTCCTTGAGGCGTACGTGACCCCGAGCGCCCTGCCCGCGGCGATCCGGGTGGCCATCGGCGCGGCGGCCTGGCTCGCCTTCCTGGCCTACGCCCTGGTCCTCGGCGGCGCCGCCCACCGCCGTGGCGAGACCGCCGACGTAGCCGCCGACCACGACGTCACGCCGGTCCCGGCCGCCTGAGGCGCAGCCCGCGCCCCACGGGCCGGATGCGGTGAGCTCGGCCCGGATGCGGTGAGCTGGGGCCCGGATGCGGTGAGCTGGGCCCGGGTGCAGACAGCCACCAAAGCCGTGGGTCGGGGCCGTGGGTCGGGGCGGTGGGTCGGGCCTGACTCAGAGCCGGCCGGCGGCCTTCAGCATCAAGTAGACATCGGCGACTTTTGAGGCGAAAAGGTCGCGGGTCTCGTCGATCACGACGGCGCCCTGCTGGCTGAGCACCGCGCGGACCCGGTCACGTTCGCCCAGGGCCAGCTCCGCCGCCGCCGCCATGTGGACGTCGTCGGCGGTCGCCCCGGTCGGCGGGAGCACAGCCAGCCGGGCGGTCTCCGGGTCGCGGACGCTCGCGACCACCACCTTGTGTCGGGTGGTCAGCCGGGGCAGCAGGGCGAGCAGACCCTCGACCAGCGGAGCCGCGTCCAGCGCCGTGAAGATCACCACCAGGGCGCGCTTGTGACCCCGGCGCAGCAGGTCGCCCGCGAGCCGGCCGAAATTCGTCTCCACCAGCGCCGGCTCCAGAGCGGCCATCGCGTTGATGATGCGGGGCAGCTTGGAGCGGTGGCCGCCGCCCTCCACCCGGCTGCGTACCTCACTGTCCAGAGCGAGCAGGTCGACTCGGTCGTCGGCGCGGGAGGCCAGCACCGACAGCAGCAGGGCCGCGTCGATCGAGGCGTCCAGGCGGGGCTCGTCGCCGATCCGGGCGGCCGACGTGCGGCCCGTATCCAGCACGCAGATCACCCGGCGGTCGCGTTCGGGGCGCCAGGTGCGGACCATCACGTCGTGGGTGCGGGCCGACGCCCGCCAGTCGATCGAGCGCACGTCGTCGCCGATCACGTACTCGCGCAGGGCGTCGAACTCGGTGCCCTGGCCGCGCCCGCGGGTCACCACCGCGCCGTCGAAGACACGCAGCCGGGCCAGCTTCTCCGGCAGGATCCGCCGGGACGGGAAGCGGGGCAGCACCCGCAGCGTCCACGCCGGGCTGATCGTCTCGTTCCAGCCCTGCCGCCGCTGCCGGTACGCCAGACCCAGCGGACCGTCTGAGCGCAGCGTCACCCGCACCGCCGGCCGGTCGCCGTGCCGGGTCGGGGTCAGCGTGGTGGTGATCGTCTCCGCGGCCCCGGCGGCCAGGCGCAGCCGGTGCTCGGCGGAACCGGCGCCGGCCGAGGGCACCCAGCGGTCCCGCAGCCGCACGGCGACCGTGCGGGTGCCCTCGTTGCGCACGATGAGGTCGACCCGGGCGCTGTCGCCGAGCCATACGGCGGTGTCGCCCCGCCGGGACAGCCGGATCGCCGTCAGCGGACCGGCCGCGGCGGCGTCGGCCAGGGCCACCACGGCCAGCACCACGACGACGACCAGCAGGACCAGGTACGGCGCCGGCAGCAGCGCCGGCAGCGGCACGGCCAGCACCAGCAGCACGGCGAACCGTGGCGTGATCATCAGCGGGGCGCCGGCACGGCGCCGAGCACCGACCGCAGCACCGAGTCCACGGTGATGCCGTCCAGCTCCGCCTCGGCGTGCAGCCGCACCCGGTGCCGCAGGGTCGGCACGGCGAACGACTTCACGTCGTCGGGCGTCACGTAGTCGCGGCCGCTGAGCCAGGCGCGGGCCTTCGCGACCGCCAGCAGCGCCGTCGTACCGCGCGGGGAGGCGCCCAGCTCCAGCGACGGGACGCTGCGGGTCGCCCGGCACAGGTCGACCACGTACTCCAGGACCGGGTCGGTCACCGCGACCCGCCGCACCGCCTCGCGCCCCGCGGCCAGGTCGGCGGCCGTGGCAACCGGGCCGACCCCGGCCGCCCGCAGGTTGCGCGGGTCGAAGCCGTTGTGGTGCGCCCGCAGCACGCCGAGCTCCTCGTCGCGTTGCGGCAGCGGCACGGCCAGCTTGAGCAGGAACCGGTCCAGTTGCGCCTCGGGCAGCGGGTACGTGCCCTCGTACTCGATCGGGTTCTGCGTCGCCGCGACGATGAACGGATCGGGTAGCGGCCGGGAGACCCCGTCGTTGCTGACCGTGCGTTCCTCCATCGCCTCCAGCAGCGCGGCCTGCGTCTTCGGCGGCGTCCGGTTGATCTCGTCGGCCAGCAGCAGGTTGGTGAAGATCGGGCCGGGCCGGAAGTTGAACGCCCCGGTGCGCGCGTCGTAGATCAAAGAGCCGGTGACGTCGCCCGGCATCAGGTCGGGGGTGAACTGGACCCGTTTGGTGTCCAGGTCCAGGGCGGCAGCCAGGGCCCGGACCAGCAGCGTCTTGGCCACCCCGGGGACACCTTCGAGCAGCACGTGACCGCCGCAGAGCAGGGCGATGACCACTCCGCCGACCACGGCGTCCTGGCCGACGACCGCCTTGCCGACCTCGGCGCGCAGCCGGCCGAGCGCGTCGCGGGCCGTGATCGCCTCCACGGGTACGGATGATGTCACAGCACATTCCCCTCGTTGGTCACTTGCCGCTGCGTCACGTGTCGCACCAGGCTCTGCACCTCGGTGGCGGCCCGGGTCAGGTCCCGGTCGGTGCCCTCGGCCGCGGCGCCGAGGACCGCCCGCACCTCGTCGGCGTCCTGCCCGGTGTAGCCGGCGACCCGTTCGGCCACGTCGGCGGTCGAGCTGTCGTGCGGCATGCCGAAGTGGTCGGCGAGCCGGTGCACGGCGGCGCCCTGCAGGGTGGCCAGGGAGGTGTCCCGGGCCCTCGCCCGCCGGTACAGCCCGCCGAGGCCGCGCACGGTCTCGGCGGCGCGGACCCGGACCGGCAGCGGCTCGGCCACCGGAGCGCCCAGTCGCCGGGCCGAGGCCAGGGCCACGGCCAGGCCGGCCAGCACGAGCAGCAGCAGGGTCGCCCAGACCGCGGGCGGGAACGCCTGGCCCAGCGCGGTCTGGGCCAGCCCGCCGCCGCTGTCGCCGCCCTGCTGGTCACCGCCGCCGGGTGCGCCGGGATTCCCGCCGTCGTTCGGGTCCGCATCGTTGCCATGGTCCGGGGCGTTCGTGGGCACCGGCTCGGCCGTCTCCGCCGGCCGCGCGGGCTTGCTGGTCGCGCCGAGCTCCGGCGGGGGCAGTACCTCGTGTTCGTGCAGGTCGAGCCAGACGACCCGGGGGCTGCGGGACAGCAGGGCGACCGCGAGCGACTGGTTGGCGTGCTCGCCCGACCGGTCGTTACGGAACGCGTCGGACGCCCCGACCAGCGTGATCATGCTGCCGCCGGCGTTGACCTCCAGAACGCCGCCGCCGTAACAGGTGGTCTGGTCCCGGTACGCCCCGCTCGCGTAGGTGGCGCGCCGCACCGCCGCCGGTCCGGTGGCGAACGGGGCCGAGCAGCCGGGCGCGGGCGCCGCCGCGGCCCAGCGGGAGCCGGTGACCTCGGCATCGATCCCGGCGTCCGACAGGACCCGCTGGTCCGGCGCGATCAGCATCAGCCGGGCGCCGTACGGCAGGTCGCGCAGATCGGGCAGGTAGGCCGGGTAGATCAGGCTGGGCGTGGTGACCAGGACGGTGGCCGGCGTGTCGCCCTCCGCCGCGGCCAGCGCCTCGGGGGTGGTGGTCCGCCGGTCGACCCGGACCCCGGCGGCGCTCAGCCGGCCGGCCAGCCGGGCGGCACCGTCGTCGGCGTTGCTGGTCGGCGAGAGGAACGACTCGTCGGTCGGGTCGCTCTGCTGCGCGACATGTGCGATGACCGTCAGCGCGAGCACCACCAGCACCACCGCCAGCGGGAGCACGATGCGCCGTTTGCGCCGTTTCACGACAGCCTTCCGCCTTGCAGTCGGGCCTGGACCTCGCCGCTCATCGAGCGCATCCGTTCGTCCTGGTCGCGGCCGGCCGGGCGGTCGCCGTACCAGACCTCGGAGAACAGCTCGGTGGCCCCGCCCAGCGCCACCGCGACCGCAGGGCGGCGGATGGACGCGATCCAGGCTAGCTCGGCGGCCGTCTCGCCCGGCTCCGGGTCGACCACTCCGGCGGCGGTCAGCGCGCCGACCGTCTCGCGCAGCCGCTCGCGGATCGCCTCCGCATAGCGGCCTTCGGCGGCGAGCCGGTCGGCCAGCGACAGGGCGACGCCCGGCACGGTCGCGGGCCGGTCCGGCTTCTTTTCCGCGTACGCCGGGGCCGGCTCTTTCTCGATCTTGGCCTTGCGCGGACGGCGCTGACGGCGCCACGGCCAGCGCAGCCGCCAGCGGGGCAGGCGGAGGCGGGGCAGCCGGCGCGGTACCCAGGACGGATACCAGTACCAGAGCGCGGCGGTCAGACCCCCCAGGACCAGCAGGATCAGCAGCACGTACTGCGCGGGGATCACGTCGAACAGAGACGCTGCCAGCTCGTCGATGAAGCGGGTCACGACTGCACCAGCACGGCGGTCTCGTCCTCGCCGCGGCTGCGGGCCCGGGCGAGCGCGATGTCCAGCCCTTCCGTGCGCACCCGGATCTCCACCAGCAGCACCGCGTCGACGCAGGCCAGCGCCGCGTAGGCGACCGTATCGGCCAGCGCCCAGGCGACCGGTACCGCCCACAGCAGCCACTGCGGCCACGACCCGGAGAACGACGTGAGCACCGCGATCCAGCCGGCGCCCAGCGCGAACCGGATCGCGAACCAGGTCAGATAGGCGGCGATCCGCACCCAGCAGCCGCGCAGCCCGGACCGGGAGGCCAGTTGGGCCGAGCGGGCCAGCGCGCTGAACGGATTGCCGGACCGGTCGACGACCAGCGCCGGGGCGGCCAGCCCGAGCAACCCGTACCCGAAGATCCAGGGTAGGAAACCGGCCAGCGCCGCCGCGCCGCACGTCCCGCCGAAGATCACCGCGGTGAGCACGGTGGCGACGGGCCGGCAGGTGCGCCACAGCGCGCGGTCGCGCACCGGGCGGCCCAGCAGCGCCGACGCCACCCCGCCGGCCGCGAGCGCGCCGAGCAGGGTGATGATCGTCGCCTCGAGCCCGAAGCCGAACCCGGTCAGCAGCCACCACCCGGCGACGTCGTGCTCGGGCAGATAGTAGGGCGCCGACAGCCCGGCCCGCTCCCGCAGCGGCGCCAGCACGACCTGTTCTGCCGCAGCCAGCACAGCGGCCGCGCTGAGCAGCAGCCGCGCTCGGCGCCGCAGCAGCGACACGGCCGCGTCGAGCACCTCGCCGAGCGTCATCGGCCGCAGCGGGATCTCACGCCGCGCAGACATGGGCCGCATCCTATGTGACTGTCTCTACCCGGGCGCCGCGATCAGGGGTTGAGCGCGATCAGGCCGACGATCAGGGCGAACGGGACACCCAGCCCGCCCCCGCCGGGTGCGCCGCGAGGTCACGTCCCCGCGAGGTCACGTCCCCGCGAGGTCACGTCCTCGCGAGGTCACGTCCTCGCGAGGTCACGTCCTCGCGAGGTCACGTCCTCGCGAG
>JAVHVY010000372.1:0-5242 GCA_032160305.1 Actinoplanes sp. | reverse complement strand
AAGGCGCTCGGCCACTCCCACGGGGCCATCCGTACCCGGCTGCTGGCGCTCGCCGACACCGGCGAGGTCATCCGCACCCGCGTCCAACCGGCCCGGTTCCGGATCGCACGCACCACTTCCTAATCGCGCCACCGGCGGCACATCACCGTGCCTGCCGCAGTGGGACGCCCACGCCCATTCAGGCCAGCGTCCCGCACGGGGCGCTGGCCTGCCTACACGCAGGAGGAATCCATGTATCTCAGCATTCCCCGCCACCCCCGCCCGGCAGGTGCGTCGTGAAAGCCAACGCCAGCGCCGCTGGGCACAGCACGGCCGCCGAGAAAGCGGCCTGGGTCTTCTACGTCATCGCCGCGGGCGGATCGACGATCGGCCAGATCTGGGTCGGCGTCGTCACCCCGCCGTGGCCCGCCAGCTTCCCCTGGTGGCTCCGGGCGATCCTCGTCCTACCGTTCGCGGTCGTCATCGACCTCGGCGGCGTCGTCACCAGCGCGTTCGCCGACGCCCGGCAGCGCCTCGGCGAGCCCGCCACGATGTGGCGGATCCTGTCGGCCAGCTCCGTCACCGTCGGTGTCGCCATCAACATCATCGGCCACCGCGACGTGCCCTACCTGGCCGCTGTCTTCGGCGGCCTCGGCGTGTTCGCGTACAGCATCTGGCTCGGGCACAGCGCCGCCCGCCGCCGCGACGCCCTGCGGGCCGCCGGGAAACTCGCCGACACCGCACCCGACTACGGATTCGCCCAGCGCCGCAGGGAACCCGAAGTCACCCGCCGCGCCTCGGCGCTCGCGGTCGAGCACGGCTACAAGGTGCACGAGTCCCTCACTGTCGCCCGGCAGCAGTTGCGCGTCGAACGGCGCAACGCCGCCCTCGCCACGCACATCGAGAAGCACATGCGGGCCCAGCACAAGGATCCGATCCTGGCGTCGATCGCGGTCACCACGGCCGACATCGACGCCGTGGCAACCAGGCTGATGGAACTCTTCGACGCCGAGGCGTGGGTCCGGTCCCTCAGCGTCCAACTGGTACCGCGGTCCGCGGTCGAAGCGGTCGAGCCGCCGCAGCCCGCCATCGACGACCACCCCGAGCCCGCACCCGGGCCCGAGGTCGTGATGCCGCCCGCCGATGTTCTCAAGCGGGTGCCGACCAAGCAGGCCGAGTACGACCGGTGGCGGCAGCTATGGGCGGCGCTCGTCGCCGAGCCCGACGTCGACAACAAAGTGTTCGCCGACCGGCACGCCATCTCGGTCCGGCAGGTCCAGTGGATCCGCGCCGTCGGCATGACCCGGCTGCTGGACTCGCCCATCCCGCCTGCCGGCCGCCTGGTCCAGCTCGCGCAGCTGGCCCAGTCCAACGGCCACGCACCCCTGGAAACCGTCTCGTAAACCTCCACCGCGGGTGGGTCACATCGCCGTGACCCGCCCGCGGCCCTTCGAGGCGCCCGAGACACCGCTCAACCCCACGGCAACCGCCGTGACACCACCTCGAAGGGACACCATCGTGACCAGCACTATCGGAGGCCGGCCATGACCGGCCGCGCCGTCACGGCGCTCATCGCCATCGTGCTCGGCATGGGCGCCTGCTGCGTCGGCGGACTCATCGGCCTCAGCGGCGCCGCAGCAGCCTGCACCCCAACCCTCAACCCCAGTGCCACCTCGGCGACCATGTCTCCAAGCGTCTCCACCACCGCATCGCCCCCGCACCTGACCGGCTACGACAGCGAACAACTGTCCAACGCCGCGACCATCGCCGCGGTCGGCGCCGGCCGGGGCATCCCCACCCGGGGCCTGGTCATCGCGGTGGCCACCGCGATCCAGGAATCGTTGCTGCGTAACCTCGACGACCTCGACGACCTCGGCGACAACAACGACCACGACTCCGTCGGACTGTTCCAGCAACGTCCCAGCCAGGGATGGGGCACCGCGGAACAGCTCCGCGATCCCGTCTACGCCTCCAACAAGTTCTACGACAAGCTCTTGGCCGTTTCGAACTGGGAACAGCTGCCCCTCACTGAGGCGGCGCAAGCGGTCCAGCGCAGCGCCCACATCGACGCATATGCGAAGTGGGAGGCCGACGCCACCGCGTTGGTCGCGGTGTCCTACGGCCTGTATGGCGGCTGCACCGGCGGCGACGGCATGTCCGGCGACGGGGCAGCGCTGCCCGCCGACTTTACCCTTCCGGCCAACACACCGGACGCGGTGGCGCTTGCCATCTTCTGGGCCCTTGGGCAGATGGGCACGCCCTACACGTTCGGTGGCTCGTGCACCGATCCGCACTCGGGCGACCCGTCCAAGCAGTGCGACTGCTCCAGTTTGATGCAACAGGCGTACCGCAACGGCGGGATCAGCCTGCCCCGGGTCACCGACGACCAACAGCACATCGGTACGCAAGTCGCCGGAGTCGCCGACCTGCTGCCCGGTGACCTGATCTTCATCCCCGGATCGGACGGCAGCATGTCCGACCCCGGCCACGTCGGCATGTACATCGGGGACGGCCTGCTCATCCAGGCCCCGCACACCGGTGACGTCGTCAAACTGTCGCAGGTTTCCGCCTGGAGCCAGATCGCGACGATCCGCCGGGTGGTTACTTGGCCACCGGCAGCAGCCGCCGCCACCACCTGATCGCGCACACCGCGCACCGCTGGCGACCGCCAACCGTCCGCGGCGCCCACGCTGCGGCAGCTCCACTCGACGCGCACCAGTCGCGCCACCACGCAAGAACCCACCACGGGCGTCGCACACCACCGCCGCCCGTGGTGGGCCGGCGGCACGTGCGATGCCCGTCCACGATGGACGGAGCAACCCTGATGACCAGGTCAAGCACCAAGACCAGCGCACCATCGCCGACCCGCCGCGACGGCGCCAACGAGCACACCTCCGGTTCAGACGTGGCCTCTCTGATCGCCACGATCATGTCCGATCTCGGAGGGCTGTTTTCGTCGATGGACTGGGCCGAGGACGAGATCGAACGAGCGACTCGCCGGCACCCCGACCAGGCCGACACGCTGTACCACGCGTTCAGCCTCCTTCAGCCGCGCGACATCGGTATGGGCATGGGAGCCGAGTTCGTCTACCGCTCCCACGTCCGCGAGCTGCTGGAGCGCCTCGTGGCGGGCACCGACACCCGCATCCCGACCGCAGCGGAGATGTGCCTGGTGTGCGCCCAGGCCAGTTTGAAGGTGGCGCTGCACGGCGCAGCCGCCGGCCTGTACTTCCGCATGTGGCTGCAAGCGTTCCCGGACCGTCCGATCACCTCGGACCAGGCCGCCGAGCAGGTGCACTACCAGCGGCTACACGGTGCGCAGATCGACGAGTACGAAGCGATGCTGCGCCGCAAGGCGACCGACCCGAACCGTCTCCTAGCCGACATCGATTGCGCCGGCGGGCACCACGGCAAGCACGTCATCTGCCGGTACGCGACATCTCCGGACACCGGTCTCGAGGACCGGCAGGTCACGTCCGCCTGATCCGGCGATCGACCGCGATGCGCCCCGGCCGACGTCGGAGCAACCGCCGACGGCCGGAGCGCGGGCACCCGCCGCCCCAACCTGGCGGAGCCCCACGGCTCGCTACGGATCGTGCCGCAGCCAGCAGCTGACCGGCACGTCCACCTGATCCACCTGCACGGCGAAGTCCCCAAATCATCGCGCCCACACGGGCAGACAGGAGGTGCGAAGACCCAGGGGACGGCCCGCACCTCCGTCAACCACGACATCACGGAGGTGTGGCTATGCCATGCACGCAATGTTCATCCGACATCGACATCAACGACGGTGACATCGACTGCGGCACCTGCGCATCGAACCGATCACGTTGCCCCGGCTGCGACGAGCACGTACCCGACGGGTCGTCGTGCGACGACTGCGTGACCTGCGACCGCTGCCAGGACACGGTTCCGGACGCGGAGACCATCGAAACACTGCGCGGGTCGATGATCTGCCAGAGGTGCCGTCGCGACTACTACTGGCAGTGCGAAGCGTGCGACGGCTGGAACCGCGACGGACGCGACTGCGCCAACGACTGCTGCAGCGACGACTGCGACTGCAGCGACTGCAGCAACGACGATGACGACCGGGGTGGGCTGGTCTACGACTACTGCTACAAACCGTCGCCGGTGTTCCACGGGACCGGACCGCTGTTCCTCGGGCCGGAGATCGAGATCGAGACTCCGTCCTCGGACTGGGACTGCGCCGAGATCGCCCACAGCCACCTGGGCACCCTGGGCTACCTGAAGAACGACACCTCCATCGGCCACGGCTTCGAGATCGTCACCCACCCCATGTCCTACCAGTGGGCGATGGACCAGTTCCCGTGGGAGATGCTCACCCAGCTCGAACGAGCCGGGTGCGAAGCGACGGACAGCACCGGCATCCACGTGCACGTGTCCCGAGCCGGGTTTGCCTCCGCCTGCCACACCTTCCGGTGGATGAAGTTCATCTACCGCAACGAACACCAAGTCACCACCCTGGCACGCCGGTCCTCGCAGTACGCGGCGTTCACCGACGACGACCGTCGGGCGGTCAAGGACTTCGCCAAAGGCGCAGTGGGGCCGCGGTTCCGGGCGATCAACACAGGCAACACCGACACCTTCGAGCTGCGGATCTTCGCCAGCTCCCTCGACCCGGACGAGGTCAAGGCCGCCCTTGGGTTCGCCGCCGCGTCCGTCGAGTACACCAGGGACCTCACCGTCGGTCAGATCGCCAACGGCGCCGGCTGGACCTGGAAAGCGTTCGTGGCGTGGCTCGACGAGCAGCCGGCGTACGCGCCACTCACCCGGCAGTTGGAGACGCTCGCATGTGTCTCCTGACGTTCTACCCGGCAAACGTCATGCCAGACACGACCGCGTTGCTGCACGGAACGTTCTACAACGCCGACGGTCACGGCTTCGCGATCGTTGCGGGCGGTCAGCTCATCGTGGAGCGCGGCATGGACGCCGGGGCCATGATCGAGGCGTTCGAGGCGAAACGCCACCGGTATCCCGACGGTCCGGCGCTGTTCCACTCGCGGTACGCCACCCACGGTCACACCGGCCTCGACAACTGCCACCCATTGGCCGTCGGCGGTGACGCCCGCACCGTGCTCGCGCACAACGGTGTGCTGCCGACCGTTGTGCGGCCCATGAAGGGTGATCCCCGCTCGGATACCCGCATCGCGGCGGAAGAGTTCCTGCCGGCGTTCGGGTCGTTGCGCACTCGCCGCAACCGCAGGCTGTTCGAGCGGTGGATGACGCCGAGCAACAAGATGGC
>JAVHVY010000266.1:0-6887 GCA_032160305.1 Actinoplanes sp. | reverse complement strand
TTCCCCAGCCGTCTTCACCGCCCTCATCCTGCAGGCCGGCGTCTGGCCGGGCATTCCGATGCTGCTCTGCGCGGCCAAGCCGGAGGTCGCCGAGGCACTCACCAGCGGACGCTACGGTCGCCTGCCCGTGCATACGACGATGGCCGAAGGCCGAGCCGTCGTCGCCGCCGGGCGCGGCGGGCCCCCGGCCATGGTCGACCGACTGCTCCCGACTACCGCCGCGGCCCGGCACGCCCGCATGATGGCCACCGAGGCGTGCACCCGGTGGTCGCTGCCCGACCTGATCGGCCCGGCTTGCCTGATCGCCAGTGAACTGGTCACCAATGCCGCCGAGCACGCCGGCACGATCATGACGCTGCGGATCAGCCGACGGCCCCGCTACCTGCACCTCGCCGTACGCGACGGCTCGCCGGTCGAGCCGAAACTGCACCGCCCGGAGCTCACCGAGCCGGGCGGGCGCGGGCTGCTGCTGGTCGACAGCGTGGCCGTGCGTTGGGGCGCGATGCCATGCCGGGACGGCAAAGTGGTCTGGGCGACACTGGCCGCCTAGACGAGCCGGATGGCCCGCTGACCGCCTCCTGCTCGCGCAACCGGCCCAGCTCGGCCGGCGGATCGAACGGGCAGCCACGGGTCATCGGGAAGGCCGGTAGTTCATTCACGCGGGCATCGTGCCGGCTACTTCGCGAACAAACCACGCACTACCCACACAACGAGAACAGCCGATCTGTCCTGTGCCACAGGGTCCGGTCAGTCGGTGACGTAATCCAGCATCGTTGCGTGCATCGCCTCCGCGTACAGGTCGATTTCGGCTCGGATGCGGGCGGCGAGCGCGTCATCGAGGACCACCGTCGGGGCGGTCGCCGGCAGGCCGGCGAGCCACTGATGCCTGCGTCCCGGCGTGGGGTGGCTGGCCAGCAGCGACGCCTGGGCCCGGATGGAGTGCTGGCGCACGATCGGCGCGGCCGGGCCCTCGCGCGTGCGCACCGAGGCCAGCATCCGCCGCCACGTCGCGGCCGCCTCCCCGGCGGGCACGTGATGCTGGATGTAGCCGCTCAGCGAGCCGATCTGGGCCAACACGTCGACCAGGCTGAGGGTCGCCGCGGTGCCGGCCGCCCGTACGGCGGCCAGGTCGGCGCGCAGCTCGACCCGGCGGCTGCGGCGGGCGTCCAGGAGGTTCAGGCCGATGTGGATGCCCCACAGCAGGATCGAGAGCGTGCCGGCGACCAGCCGCCACAACTGGAAACCGATCGCGATCGGTCCATGCATGGCGAGATCCACCGGGTCGCCGCGGCGGGGACGCAGTGCCCGGGAGTAGGCGCCGAAGACGGTCAGCGCCGGCCGGGTCAGCAGGCTCCACTCGCTGTCGCCGTAGCCGAAATGGCCCAGCTCGTGCCCGAGCAGAGCGACCAGTTCCTGCGGTTGCAGAGCCAGCAGCAGGCGTACGCCGAGAACGAGCACTGTGGTCTGCCGCACTCCGACGCTGACGGCGGTCGCGCTCCAGGAGAAATCGAAGGCGAGCACGTCCGGTACGGGCGCCCCGATCTCGCCCGCGATCCGCTCGATCAGCCCGCGCAGCGCCGGCGCCTCGTCGTCCGGCACCCGGTAGCCGGGCTCCAGCAGCTTCTTCAGCCGGCCGAACCGTGGGAGCAACGTCAGGGCGAGGATCGTCAGCGCCAGCCCGGCGACGACGTGCCAGAAGCCGGTGTGCTCGACGAGGAGCAGAACCCCGCCGAAGAACGCGACCAGCATGGTCAGCATCAGCGCGGCGGAGACTCCGACCAGGACGCGGAACACTCCCGGCGCGATCAGCGCGTTCGGGTCCTGGCGGGACAGCTCGGCGAGCAGCCGGTCGGCCTGGAAACCGGCTCGGTGATCCCAGCGGATGATCCTGTTCCACACCCAGCCGGTGCGCTGCCGGGGCTCGTAGAAGTCGAGATTCCACTCGCAGACGCCGCACCACCGCTCGGCGTCGGGAACGCAGACGAGAGCGGACTGGCACTGCGGACAATCATCCAAGGCCGTCGTCGTAGTGGGCACCGCGGGATCATGATCGACCCGGTGAACCCGCGTCAAGTAACGCTGGTTGAGTCGGCCGATGTGGGGTAAATGAACCGCATGACCGAACCTCACCCACGGCAGTCGACGGCGGATCTTGTCAGCCAGATGAGCGAGCAAGTCACCACACTCGTCCGCGACGAGCTGGCACTGGCTAAGGTCGAAATGATCCAGAAAGGCAGGCGCGCCGGCCTCGGCGCAGGCCTTTTCGGTACGGCGGGCGTGCTCGCCCTCTACGGCGTGGGCGCTCTCCTGGTCACCGTCGGGGCGGTGCTCGCCCGGTGGGTGCCGGCCTGGCTGGCGGCCCTGATCGTCACGGTCGTGGTGGTCGCGGGCGCCGGAGTCATGGCACTGATCGGCAAGAAGCAGGTGCAGCAGGCCGTACCGCCGAAACCGGTGGAGGCCGTCGAAAGCAGCAAACGCGACATGAACGCGGTCAAGGCCGGGTTCCAGCACGGGAGGATCAGATGAGCACTCCGAGCGACCCCGCCGACCTGCGGGCCGAGATCGCGCGTACGCGCGGCGAACTCGGCGAGACCGCCGCCGCGCTGGCGGCGAAGGCAGATGTGCCGGCCCGCGTCCAGGAGTCGGCGGCCGAGGCGAAGCGGCGCGCCGCCGCCAAGGTCACCGCCGCCCGGCAGAAGGCCGCCGTCAAGGCGGACGACGCCAAGCAGAAGGCGGACGAGGTCGGACACGCCGTCGCCGCCAAGGCCGGCGAAGTCACCCAGGCAGCAGCCGCCAAGGCCGGCGAAGTCGCCGTGAAGGCGGGCGAGATCCGGGAGCGGGCCGCCGCCGAAGCGGCCGCCACCAAGGAGCAGCTCCAGAATGGGGACGTGACCGCGCTCGCCCGCCGGCCGCTGCCGGTGGGCGTGCTGGCCGGGATCGCCGCGGCGGTCGCCGCCGCAGTCGTGATCCGTCGCCGCCGCCACCGGTAGGCCGCGCTGGGCTACGGACGAGGCCCGGAACTGACCTCGGGACGGGCGATTCCGGCCCGCACCCGGGCGGTCTTGACCGCCTTCTTCAGCGTTTCGATGTCGTACGCGCCGTAGTGCCGCCGACCGTTGATGAAGAAGGTCGGAGTGCCCGAGACCCCGCTCAGGTCGGCTGACTCCACGTCCCGGGCGACCCGCTCGGCGTAGACGTGTTTCATCGTCTCGTCGTGCAGCCGCTCCTGGTCCAGGCCCAGCTCCGCGGCGTACGTGAGCAGGCGCATGATCTTGAGGTTGTCCTGGTTGGCCAGCAGCAGGTCGTGCATCTCCCAGAAGGCGCCCTGCGCCGCCGCGGCCTCGGCGACCTCGGCCGCGATCTGCGCCTGCGGGTGCACGTCGCTGAGCGGCAGGTGGCGCCAGACATAGCGGATGTCGGTGTCGGCCAGCAGATCCCGGACGACCGGCTCGGCCTGCCCGCAGTAGGGGCACTGGAAGTCGCCGTATTCGACGATCGTGACCGAGGCGTCCGCCGGACCGCGCACGTGGTCGCGCTCCGGGTCCACCTCGGGGATCAGGTCGACCAACTGGTCGGCGTCGCCGAGCAGCGCCCGGGCCCGTCGTTCGGTCGGCAGCAGCGCGGTGATCCGGTAGACCGCCCAGGTCAGCACGGAGGCGATCACGGCCGCGGCGAGCACGCCGATCTTCGCCTCGGCCAGCTCCGGTCCGGTGAAGGCGAGCGTCGCGATCAGCAGCGACACGGTGAAGCCGATCCCGGCGATCGTACCGCTGCCGAGCACCGCGGCCCAGCCCACGCCGGGCCGGATCCGGCCCCGGCTCAGCGTGGTGACCAGCCCGGAGACGCCGACGACGGCGACCGGCTTGCCGAGCAGGTAGCCGGCCAGCACGCCGAGCGTGATCGGCGACATGAAGGCCCGGGCGAGGAAACCGCCGTCGATCGCGATGCCGGCGTTGGCCAGGCCGAACAGCGGCACGATCAGATAGCTCGACCAGGGGTGGTACATCCGTTCGAGCCGGTCGTTCGGGCTCAAGGTCAGGAACAGGCCGCGGGTCGCGTCCCGGGCCAGCTCGGGCGTCGGCTGCTCGCGGAAGAGCTTGAACAGCCCGCTGGCCTGTTCGAGATCCTCGCGTCCCGGGGGGTAGGCCACCGCGATCAGGCCGATCAGCAGTCCCGAGACCACCGGGTCGACGCCGCTTTTCAGCATCGCCGCCCACATCGCGACGCCGAGCAGCGCGTAGCCGAGGGCCAGCCGTACCCGGAACCGGGTCATCACGAGCAGCCCGGTGAAGAAGAGCGCGGCCAGGACCAGCGGCATCACCTCGATGTCCGCGCTGTAGACCGTGGCGATGACCACCAACGCCACCAGGTCGTCGACCACGAAGACGGTGAGCAGGAAGACCCGGACCTGATCCGGCACCTCGCGGCCGAGCAGGGCGAGCAGGCCGAGGGCGAGCGCGGTGTCGGTGGACATCGCCACGCCCCAGCCGTGCGCACCCGGCGCGTCGTGGTTGACCGCCAGGAAGATCAGCACCGGGATCGCCATCCCGACCACCCCGGCCAGGCCGGGCAGCACGAACCGGGTCCGGTCCCGCAGATCGCCCAGGTCGAACTCGCGCCGCGCCTCCAGCCCGACCACCAGGAAGAACAGGGTCATCAGCCCACTGTTGACCCACTCGCGCAGATCCAGGTCGATGCCCACGCCGCCCAGCCGGACGCTGAGCCCGGTGTGCCAGAAGGCTTCGTAGGAGCCGCCGGCCAGGTTGGCCCAGAGCAGGGCGACCGCGATGGCGGCGACCAGGACCCCGGCACTTCCTGATTCCGTACGCAGGAAGGACCGCAGGTCGGTGAGGTCACGGGTCCATCGGGTGCGCCCCGACAGTCGTGCCTCCAGGGAGGGATCAGCCATGGTCGACTCCTCTCAGGAGGAACGGGCGGGCGCCATCCTAAGCCTGCTCTCCTTCCGGCGTATTCCCTCGTGTGCCGCTCGCCTGGCGGATCGGTCGCGATGGCGATCAGCCGCACCCTTTCCGGCAGTGGACTCGATCACCGCGCACCATGGCGACGGCCAAACCAGCGTTCGAGTTCGAGGGCCACACCGTCGTCCTCGGCGGCCTCGATGACGGCATCCGCCGCGGCGCGGACCTCCGGGGGAGCCTGCCCCACCGCGACTCCTCGACCCGCCCAGCTCAACATCTCGATGTCGTTACGCCCGTCACCAATCGCGAGGACGTCGGAGGCGGTCAGGTCGAGCTCGGCGCAGACGTACCGTAGACCTGACTCCTTGGAGACACCGACCGGCGTGAGATCCAGCCAAGCGCTCCAGCCGATGCTGTAACTCGCTCCCGGCAGGCGCAGCCCGCCGACGATGCGCATGAACTCGCCAGGCGTCGAGGCGGGATCGCGGATGATCACCCGGCTGACCGGCCGGGCGAGGAGGTCGGCCAGGTCGGTCACGATCATCTCTCCCGGCAGCTCACCGGCCGGGAAGGGCGCGGTGAGGCGGTAACCGACTCCCCCGTGCTCGACCGCCACCAGCGCCGACGGCCGCCTTTCGAGAAACGCCCGCACGGCCGGGCCGGCATCGAACGCCTGCTCGTGCACGATCTCCAGAGGCGCATAACGACACACCATCGTGCCGTTGCCCGCCACCATCCACAGTCGTCCGCCGGCCTGATCGAGGAGGCGGAGGCGGTCGATCACCCGGGTGATCCCCTGCGGTGAGCGGCCGGAGCAGAGCACGACTGAGGCACCGGCGGCCTGCGCGGCGCGCAGCGCCGTGCGAAGCCTGCTGCCGACCGGCTCGGGCGTTTCCTGCACGGCCTCGGACCACGCGGGGAGCGTGCCGTCGACGTCGATCGCGATGAGGCGCGGCCGGGATGAGTCTCGGTTCACCGGAGATCCATGGGTCAGGCCGACGGCGGTGCTCATGAGACCGCCGTGCCGTCGCGGCCGGGCAGGGAGCGCCGATCGTAGAGATCCGTGCCCGGCCGCCGAGGGATGAACCGGCCGTCCTGCTGGGGCCCGACCCACCTGCCGTCCTGGATCAGTTGCCGTCCGCGGAGGTAGACGGCGTGGACCCGCCCCCGCAACGTCAGGCTCTCGAACACCGAATGATCGACCCTCATGTGGTGATCTGCGGCCTGGGTACGCGTCACGCCCCGAGGATCGAGGACGGTGATGTCGGCGTGCGAGCCCGGCGCCAACGACCCCTTCTCGGGGTGCAAGCCGAACGTGCGTGCCGGGGACGTGGCGGTGACGTCGACGAATCGCGGCAGCGAGAGCTTTCCGCGCAGCGCGGCGTCGTAGATCAGCGGTACGCGGAACTCGATCCCCGCGATCCCACCGGGCAGCTGGGAGAAGTCACGCTCGTCCGGTGGGAAGAGGGTCGACCGGCAGAACGGGCAGTGATCCGACGACACGACTGACAGGTCGTTCGCCGAGAGCGCCCACCACAGCCGGTCGCGGTGCTCCCGGGTGCGCAGCGGTGGCGCGCAGACGAAGTCGGCGCCCTGCGCCCAGGGCCGGTCGAGCTCCGCGGCGTCCAGGTAGAGATAGTGCGGGCAGGTCTCGGCGTAGACGGGCAGGCCGCGTCTGCGGGCGTCCGCGATGGCGTCCAGCGCGTCGGCGGAGGAGACGTGGACGAAGTACAGGGTCGGCATGCCCGCGAGTTCGGCCAGGACGATAGCGCGACGGGTGGCCTCGCCCTCGATGGCCGGCGGCGCGGTCTTCGCATGCCACGCCAGGGACAGGTGCCCGCGTTCCCGGGCCCGCTGCCGGAGGAACTCCATGGCCAGGCCGTTCTCCGCGTGGATCATCACCGTGATGCCCAGCTCGGCGGCGCGTTCCATGGCGGTGAGCAACTGGGCGTCGTCGCTGTAGAGATC
>JAVHVY010000324.1:0-19751 GCA_032160305.1 Actinoplanes sp. | reverse complement strand
CACTGGGCGGCGAACTTGCGCAGCTCCCGGCCGGATGCCGTCTCCAGCTCGCTCAGCAGGTCGTCGAAGGTGGCGTTGCCCCAGGCGTGCCGCTGGAAGTAGGCGCGCAGCCCGGCCAGGAACGAATCCAGCCCGACGTACGCCACCAGCTGCTTGATGACGCTGGCGCCCTTCGCGTAGGTGATGCCGTCGAAGTTGACCTCGACCGCTTCCAGGTCGGGCATCTCGCAGTAGACCGGGTGGGTCGAGGAGAGCTGGTCCTGGCGGTAGCCCCAGTTCTTGCGCACCGACAGGAACGTCGTCCAGGCGTCGCCGAAGCGGGTCGCCTCGGTGTTGCACCAGTGGCTGGCCCACTCGGCGAACGACTCGTTCAGCCACAGGTCGTTCCACCAGCGCATGGTGACCAGGTCGCCGAACCACATGTGTGCGAGCTCGTGCAGGATCGTGTTGGCCCGCTGCTCGTACTCGTAGTCGGTGACCTGCGAGCGGAAGATGTAGTGCGCCTCGGCGTGGGTGACGCAGCCGAAGTTCTCCATCGCGCCGGCATTGAAGTCGGGCACCCAGAGCTGGTCGTACTTCGGCAGCGGGTAGCGCACGCCGAACTGCTCGTGGAAGAAGTCGAAGCCCTGCTTGGTGATCAGGAACAGGTCGTCGGTGTCCAGGTACCGCGCCATCGAGGCCCGGCAGAAGGCGCCCAGGGAGATCCCGTCGTGGGAGTCGCGGACCTCGTGGTACGGCCCCGCACAGATCGCGGTGATGTAGGTGCTCATCCGGGCGGACTCGGAGAAGTGCACCGTCTTGACGCCGGGGCCGGCCGGCAGCGAGCTCTCCACCGGCATGTTCGAGACGACTTTCCAGTGCGTCGGCACCGTGGCGTGCCAGGTGAAGACGCTCTTCAGGTCGGGTTGGTCGAACGCCGCGTAGACCCGCTGGGCGTCGGCCGTCTCGAACTGGCTGTAGAGGTAGATCTCCTTGTCGACCGGGTCGACGCTGCGCTGCAGACCCTGGCCGCTGGCCGAGTAGGCGAAGTCGGCCTCGACGACCAGCCGGTTCACCTCGCGCAGTCCGGTCAGGGCCAGTCCGGCCTCGGCCGACCAGCCGGACAGGTCGACGGGCTCGTCGTTCAGCACCGCGTAACGCACCGCGGCGGCGGCGACCTCGATGAACGTCTGCGCGCCCGGCTCGGTGCAGGTGAACGTCACGGTGGTGACGGACCGGAAGGTGGTCTCGCCCGGGTTGCCGGAGCCGTCCGTCAGGTCCAGGGCGATGTCGTACCCGGTGACCTCGAGCAGGCGGCTCCGCTCGGCAGCCTCGACCTGGGTCAGGTTACGAACTCCGGCCACGATGTTTCCTCCAAGCAAACGGCGGGGGGAGGGCTCGGAGCCCCGGTCCCGAGCTTTGCACGCCAGCCTATGCGCAGCGGCGGTGGCGCACGTCACCCGGATCGTGGAGTTGATGGTGCGAAGATCGAGGAATGACTGAACGCGCCACGGTCGACATGTGGTTCGACCCGATTTGCCCCTGGGCGTGGATGACGTCGCGCTGGCTGCTCGAGGTGGAGAAGGTCCGCCCCCTCGACGTGCGGTTCAACGTGATGAGCCTCTCCGTGCTCAACTCCGGCCGGGATCTGCCGGAGCGGTATCAGGATCTGATGGTCAAGGGCCGGGGCCCGGTGCGGGTCTGCATCGCCGCCGCCGACGCGGCCGGCCCGCAGGTTCTGCGCGACCTCTACACCGCTCTCGGCACCCGGATCCACCTGCACAAGTACGAGCTGGACGAGAAGCTCTACACCGAGGCATTGGCCGAGGTGGGCCTCGACCCGGCACTGGCTTCCGCGGCGACCAGCGACGTCTGGGACGAGGCGTTGACCGCCAGCCACAACGCCGGCATGAAGCCGGTCGGCACCGACGTCGGCACCCCGGTGATCCACGCGCCCGGACCGGTCGAGGGCGAGACGGTCGCGTTCTTCGGCCCGGTCGTCACCCCGGCGCCGAAGGGTGCGGCCGCCGGCAAGCTGTGGGACGGGGTTCTGCTGGTCGCCGGCACTCCCGGCTTCTACGAGCTCAAGCGCAGCCGCGACGTCGGCCCGATCTTCGACTGAATCTTGCCTCTTTGACTGAAATATTGCCTAAGGTTCGACCGCTGCCTGCCGTCAGTCGTTGGATGAGATGACCACTGTCATCCGACGACCTGACGACCGACAGGATGTGCCATGGCTGAAGCCGACTGTTCCGCGACGACGTACGCCGTCGACCGCGGGGTCTGGACGAACCTGCCTCTTGAGTTCGCCGAGATGGTGGCCCCGCCGATCACGGTCTCGCGGCTGCCGGCGGCCGGCGCGGACGCACACCGGCTCACCCAGCAGGCCCGGTCACGGGCCAACATGCCCGTCGAAAGGCGCCACTGGCCGACCCGATAGGTTGCACGGCATGACCGACCGCACCGCAGCGAAGCAAGGGCCAGGAGGGCATGCCAAAGGTGGCACGGGCATGACCGACTGCACCGCAGCGAAGCAAGGGCCAGGAGGGCATGCCAAAGGTGGCACGCCATGACCGTCGTGCACCCGATCAGCCGGGCCTGGATCACCACTGGCGGCACCGGCGCGCAGAATTACGACGAGTTCGCCGACGACGCGGAGATCACCGCGATCATCGAGGCGAACCCGCACAGCGCGCTCGCCGTCGAGATGCCGCACCGGGCGCCCGGCTCGGTCGGCAAGACGTTCCTGGAGGCGTTGCCCGAGGCGGCCGACCGTCTCGCCGAGGAGCGCGCCGACGGCAGTTACACCCCGGCCGAGCGAGTGGTGGTCCTGTACCGGATCACCGCGCCGGATGAGCCCGCGGCGTACGGACTGTGGGCGCTGGTGGACACGGACCAGATCTCCACCAGCGCCGACGAGCCGGGCCTGGTGATCCGCAACGAGGATGTCTTCATCGCCAAGGTCCGCGAGCGGGTCGCCCTCGCCGAGACCCTGCAGACCCTGCTCTCGCCGGTGCTGCTGCTGCAGACCGGCCGCGGCGACGAGCTGCACGCCGCGCTGGCCGCCGCGGCCGACACGGCTGGCGCCCCGGCCGCGACCGACACCGACCAGACCGGGCGTACGCACGCCATCTGGGTGATCCCCGCCGGTCCGCTGCAGGACGAGTTGACCGGGCTGGCCGGCGGTGGCGAGCTGGTCGTCGCGGACGGCAACCACCGCAGCCTGGCCGCGCAGACCGGTGGCCTGCCCCGCTTCCTGGCCGTGGTGACCACCCCGGCCTCGGTCGCCATCCAGCCGTACAACCGGCTGGTGAGCGAGCTGGCGGTGGCCGACTTCGGGCCGCGGCTGATCGCCGCCGGGGCGCGGGTCGAGGAGCTGTCGCGACCGGCGGCGATCCCGGCCAAGGGCACGATCGAGCTGTACGCCGCCGGCCGGTCCTACGCCGTCACCCTGCCGTCGGACGGCTCCGCCGGGGTGGACAGCCTGGACCACGCTCTGGTCGAGCGGGTCCTTTTCGGCGAGGTGCTCGGCCTCGACCCGGACGATAAGCGCATTTCGTACGTGGGCGGCGACTATCCGGCCGAGTGGCTGCGCGGCGAGGTCGACGCGGGCCGCTCCGAGCTGGCCGTGCTGATCGCCCCGGTGTCGGTCGACGACTTCGTGGCGGTCAACCTGGCCCGGCTCAAGCTGCCCCGCAAGAGCACCTGGTTCACCCCCAAGGCGCGCGGCGGCCTCGTCCTGGCCCAGCTGAACTGATGCTGCACCCGCAGGTGGTGGCGGCCGCGGCGATCCGCCGCCGGCCGGGCGCCGACGTCCTGGCGGCCGGCCCCGGCGCGGTGCTCGCCTTCATCCGGCAGGCGATGGTGGAGGCGAACGAGGCCGAGACCGGTCCCGAGCTGCCGCTGCCCGTCGTGGCCGACCTGGTGGCCGGCGGCGTGCCCTGCCGGCTCTACGCGAAGACCTTCGACGCCCCGGTCTTCGTCTATGTGCACGGCGGCGGCTGGGTGTACGGGAGCATCGAGACCGTCGACCGGGTGTGCCGGCGGATCGCCGACCGGTCCGGCTGTGCCGTGCTGTCGGTGGGCTACCGGCTGGCACCCGAGCACATCTACCCGGCCGCCCTGGACGACGTCGAGACCGTGCTGAGCTACGTACGCATAGCGGGTCCTGCTCTCGGGGTCGATCCGACCCGGCTGGCGATCGGCGGGGACAGCGCCGGCGGCCTGCTCGCGACGGTGGCGGCCCGGCGGCAGCGGGACGCGGCGACCCCGCTCGACCATCAGGTGCTGATCTACCCGATGATCGACCCGATGCTCGCCTCGGAGTCTTACGCGGAGTTCGGTGACTATGGCCTGGACCGGACCGCGGTGCAGCTGGCCTGGGACACTTTCGTCCCCGACCGGGCGCTGCGCTTCTCGCCCGATGTGGCGCCGCTCGCCGCCGACCTCGCCGGGATGCCGTCCACGCTGATCATCACCGCCGAGTACGACGTCCTGCGCGACGAGGGGGCCGACTACGCCGACGCGCTGATCGCCGCCGGCGTCCCCACCGTGCACGTCCGGTACGCGGGGATGAATCACGGCTTCGCTCGCAAGCTGGTGCTGCTCGACGCCGCCCGCGCCGCGGCGGATCAGATCGCGTCGTCGCTGCGCGCCGCTCTGACCTTCTGACAGACTTTGCCCATGCGTGTCTACCTGGGTTCCGACCACGCCGGCTACGAGCTGAAGATGCACCTCGTCAATCACCTGTTCAAGCAGGGATACGACGTCGTCGACGTTGGCCCGCACAGCTACGACCCGGAGGACGACTATCCGGCTTTCTGCCTGGCTACCGGGGCGAAGGTGGTGGCCGACCCGGGCAGCCTCGGCGTCGTCATCGGCGGCTCCGGCAACGGCGAGCAGATCGCGGCGAACAAGATCGACGGGGTCCGCTCGGCGTTGGCCTGGAAGGTCGAGATCGCCCAGCTGGCCCGCCAGCACAACGACGCCAACGTGCTCAGCATCGGCGCCCGCGAGCACACCCTGGACGAGGCGGCCTCGTTCGCCGAGGCATTCCTGACCACGCGGTTCTCCGGCAACGAGCGGCACGCCCGGCGGATCGCCATCCTGACCGAGTACGAGCGCACCCGCGAGCTGCCTGCCATCCCGTCAACCTGATCAGCCCGGCGACCTGATCTACCGGTTGCGGGGCAGACTTTCGCGGGGCGTCCAGTTGCGCCGCACGATCGCGAGGGTCTGCTCCGCCTCGGCCAGGTGCGCTTCGGTGGGCCGGGCCGCGTCCCGGGCGCGCAGTGCCGCGCCGACGCTGACCTGCGACGATCCCGAGCCGACCAGGCCGCGCAGGCCGCGTTCCGATTCGCGGTCATCTCCGGGGACCGGCCGCGGCCGGCCGGCGAAGCCCACCGCCCGCGGCTTCGTCGCCGGTTCCTCGACCGGGTCCGCGATCGGCGGTGTCTGCGCCTGCGAGTCCAGGTCGGGCGAATCCGGATCCGGCAGACCAGCGGCCGGCGGGGTTGGGGCCGGTAGGGCCGAGACCGGTGGAGCCGGCGGGTTCAGCACCGGCCCTGCGGCGGGCGCGGGATCCGCGGTCTGCGGGTTCGGGGTCTGCGGGTTCGAGGTCTGCGGGTTCGAGGTGTGCGGGTTCGGGGTGTGCGGGTCCGGGATGTGCGGGTTCGAGGTGTGCGGGTCCGGGGTGTGCGGGTTCGGGGTGTGCGGGTCCGGGGTCTGCGGGTTCGGGGTGTGCGGGGGACGCAACCGGCGGCGTCGACGTTCAGGTTCGCCCATGGGTGCGAACCTACCGCCGACGGCCGCATCTCAGAACGACTCGGTCGGATGCGGCATCCGGTGCCAGCCGAAGGCTGTCGACGCCGCGTCCAGCGCGCCCGGGGTCAGCTCCCGCACCCGCCCGGCCGCGGCCAACGACCCCAGCGGCGTGCCGCCGAGATAGGCCGCGCCCAGTTCGAGCACGGTGCAGGCCAGATCGGCCGGCTCCGTCGTGGCGACGCAGGTGGCCGCCTCGGGGCCGCCGGTGAGCCGCCACCGCCCGGTGTTACGGCTCAGGATCGGGTCGGTGACCTCGATCACGACGTCGACGTCGGTGCGGTAGCGGCGGGCGGTCAGCGCCGCCGGCAGGTCGATGATCCGGATCCACAGCCCGTCGCCGATCCGGGCGCCCAGCCGGCGCGGCTCGTCGACCATGTGCAGCAGCGGCTCGTCCTGGGCCAGGTAGCGGGCGTTCGCCGACCGGGTCAGATCGATGCTGAGCAGGAATCGCCACAACGCGGCGTAGGCCTGCGGGTCGGCCGCCGCGACCTCGCGGATCTGGGTGGTGCTGTCCGGGCCGTGCTGGTTCCAGCCTTCCTTGACCCGCCAGAGGGCGTAGCCGGTTGGACCGTTCTTAGTGTCGTGGATCACGCCGTGCAGGGCGGTGGCGCCGTGCCGGACCGACTCCGGGTCGTCCAGGACGAATGTCCACCAGCGTTCGTCGCGGCTCGACCAGCCCACTTTCGCCGGGCGCAGCCGCTCGTAGATCCGCGCGAACTCGGCGATTGCCTCGGCCGGTTCGACCAGCCGTAACGTTCCCTCGCCGGCCGGAGCGGTCAGCGTCACCTCGCGGGTCATCACCTCGACGACCAGCCGCAACGCGGCCATCCCGTACCCGAAACGGGGGTAGATCTTGGTCTCGCTGGCCCAGAGCGAGGCGACCGGCTCGCGCGCCGCGGCGGCGATGTCGGCGAGCTGGCGTTCCATCATCCGGCGCAGCAGGCCGCGCCGGCGATGCGTCGGCGCGACGCCGACCAGCGTGACGTGCGCGGCCGGGACGATCGCCCCCGGCACGGTCAACTCCCGGGTGTACGCCGCCGCGTGCCCCACCATCAGCTTGCCGTCCTCGGCGACGAGGGCCCGCTCGGGCTCGAACACCGACCCTTCGGTCGCCCGGACCTCGCCTGACCAGGTCTCGTGGAAGACATAGCCCATCAGGTCGGCGATCGCGTCCCAGTCCTCCGCGACCCCGGCCCGCAACCCGATCTCCGGCTCACCCATGCGCATCTGTGTAACGGAAGGCGAGCGTTGGGGCCACTTATTTGTCGGCTCGCTACCCTCGATGTCAGGGCGGCGATCAGTGGCCGTAGGGGAGGGGCACGATGCAGGACCATCCGCAGTGGTCGGAACGCACGCTCGACATGCCACCACAGGACCCGTGGGCGGATCCGCCGACCACGCCGCAGCCGCCGCTCGGCGGAACCGCGCCGATCAACCAGCAGCAACCGGCGCAGCCGGAGTCGCCGTTCTCCCGGGGCCGCGCCCAGGTGAATCAGCATCCCCGGAGCCGGCCGTTCGCCGCCGAGCACGAACCGACCGGCACCGGCTGGCCCGGCGCCGATCCGGCCGGTCTGCCGGCCGCGCCGGGCCGGCGGCTGCGCGATCTGCGGCGTGGCGGCGGGTTGAGCACTGCGGCGCTGCTCTTCGCTTTCGTCTGCTGGGGGATCTGGGCCCTGTCGACCCAGAGCCCCTTCACCACGTCGGTGATCATTTTCGTGGTGAGCGTGCTGGTGGCGGGCGGTATCTTCGCGCTGGCCCGGCTGGTCGGACGGGTGGTCCTGGAGAAGCAGTTCCACCGGGTCCGCCGCAGCGCCCGCGGCAGCCACCTGATCACCGCACTGTTCCTGGTCGGCGTCGGCCTGGCCCACCTGCAGCAGACCGCTTGGGTGGTCCACGTCTTCCACTGGGTGGTCGACCTCCACCTCTTCAGCTGACGGCGCGTGCCCCGGGGTGCGGAACCCCGGGGCACCTGCGCCCTACTCGGCGAGGGTTTTGTCCGTCTCCAGCAGGGTCTTGAGGTCGCTGAGGATCCAGGCCCAGCCGCCGCCCGCGCCGGCCTCGTCGGTGCCGGCCACCATGGTGGCCGTAGCCGGTGCGCCCGCGAGCTCGTGGGTGACGGTCAGCTTGCACACGCCGGGCTGGGTCTTCGAGTCCTCGATCTGATAGGTCAGGGTCGTGAACGGCTCGGCGGCCGTGGTCGGGTCCATCAGCATCCGCCAGGTCTGCACCAGCAGCCGCGGCGGGTCGACCTCGATCACTTCGCCGTCGACGATCACATCCGGCACCTCGAAGCCGTTCGCGGCCCCGTAGTCCTTCATGTCCTGGCTGGCGTTCGAACTGAACGACCCGCCTTTCGTCAGCTCGTAGTGGGCCGGCGCGGCGTAGCCGTAGCGTCCGTTCCACTCCGGGTCGGTGATCGCGGCCCAGATCTTCTCCGGGCTCGCCTTGATCCAGACCCGGAAGACCTGCGTGGTCAGGGCGTCGGTTTCGGTGGTCATGGCTCTTCCTCCAGTGCGTTCTTGAGATCGATCAGGGCGGTCACGTGCTGCTCGGTGTACTTGTCGATCCACCGGTCGTGGATCAGCCGGATCGGCACGGCGTTGAGAAAATGCAGTTTCTCCCGCCCCGACCGGCGCGTGATGACCAAACCGGCGTCTTCCAGCACTCTGAGGTGCTTCGCGACGCCGAAGCGGGACATCTCCAGCCCCGACTCCAGCTCGGTCAGCGTGCGGCCGTCACGCTGAAAGAGCAGGTCGAGCAGGAACCGACGGGTCGGGTCGGCCAAGGCCTTGAAAACCCGATCGTCATCCGTCATGACTCCAAGTTATGAGACCAACAGGTCACATGTCAAGCCCGTCTCCGGTACGGTCGTCCGCACCGGAGGAAACGGCTGTCAATCTGACCTGGGGAGTTCGCAGCGTCGTCAGCGGCGGAAGATCGTGATCGAGTGGCCGACGGTGTCGACCGGGGTGCTCGACGCGATCAGCGCCTTCAGCCCGGGTCCGGCCTTGTCGATCGCGTCGTCCGAGATCGCCACGATGCCGTGCACCTGGTCCGGCGGGACCGTGGTTGGGTCGGCGGCGACGATTCCGTAGTAGGCCGGGACTCCGTTGCCCTTGTAGACCAGCCAGATCCGGTCGGCCGGATAGCGTTCGCGCAGCCGGTCGGCGAGCCGGCCCAGGTCCTGACCCCAGTCCGAGTTCGAGTCGTGCAGCCGCAGGTAGGTCTTGGCCGGGCCGCCGAACGCCTCGTTGGAATACGGCAGGTAGTAGGGGTAGGTCCGGATCGAGCTGACCGCCACGAACGCCAGCAGCGCCAGCGTCGCCACCCGCGCCCACCGCGGTCGCCACAGCGCGGCGGCCGAGGCGGCCACCGCCAGCAGCATCGGCAGGACGATCACGTAGCGGACCCCGAAGTCCCGGGCGCCCGGCAGCGCCGCGAGCAGCAGCACCAGCGCCGGGAGCAGCACGTACGCGGTGGCGGTCCGCAGCCGGCGGAGCATCGTGGCGCCCCCGGCGAGCCACAAGGCGAGCGCGCCCAGCGGGGTCTTCACCAGCAACGCCGCCGGCAGGTAGTACCAGAGGCTGCCCTGGTAGAGCCGTCCGAAGAGAAACCCGTCGAAGGTGGCGTCCTCGATGCCGAACTGGATCCGCATCCCGTCGCGGTACGGCGCGGGAAACGGCACCAGGTCGGCGGCCAGCGCGCGCAGTCCGTGCACGGCGGGCAGGTCCGCCGGGGTGACCCAGGTCAGCCGCGGGTCTACGGCCAGGTAGCTCGCCCAGACCACAGCGGTGGCGATCACGCCGACCCCGCCGGCCACCACCAGCCCTCGCAGCCACGCCCGCCGCCGCGATCCCTGCGGAGTAGCCGAGACTGGCAAAGCAGCCGAGGCCGCAAGCGCAGCCGAGGCAGACAAAACCGTTGAGCCCGTCGATGCCGTTGAGCCCGGCAGTGCGGCTGGGCGGCTGAGTACGGCGACCGCCGCAAGGACCAGCACCACCGGTACGGCCGGGAGCACGCTCATCCTGGTGGCGAGCGCGGCGCCCAGGGCGAGCCCGGCCAGCGGCAGGTAGCGCCGGGGCCGGTCCCGGGCGCGCCAGGTCAGCCACAGGGCGGTGACCAGGAAGCCGGCCGCCGGCACGTCCAGCGTGGCCAGCGACCCGTGGGTGATCAGGTCGGGGGAGAAGGCGTACAGGGTGAGGGCGATCAGGCCGCCGGCCGGTCCGGTCAGGTCCCGGGCGAAGGCGAGGACGACCAGCCCGAACAGCAGCGTCAGCACGATGATCGGCAGCCGGGCCAGGAACATCAGCCGCCACGGATCGTTGCCCGACTCGTAGAGCAGATGCTTACCGAGCGCCCAGTGGTCCCCGACGAAGCCCGGGTCCAGCCGCGGATGCGCGAAGGCCAGTCCGGCTTCCATGATCAGCTTCCCGAGCGGTGGGTGCTCCGCGTTGTAGCGCAGGCTGTGCTGCTGCAGGTAGACGACAGCGGTCCCGACGTACACCGGCTCATCGGTGGTCGGCGTCTGCTGCAGAGCGGCAGTGACCATGGCGAACGCCATCTCCGCCAGGAGCAGGACGACAACGGCCGCGTACAGCGGCCCACGGCGGAGCCGGACGCGGCCCGCAACCGTGCCCACCCCGAGCCGTTCCTGCCTCATCACCCTCCGCCGCGCCGGGTCGAATGACGTCGACGCACTCCCACGAGCCGTGTCGAACCCCCGCCGACCAGCCGTGTCGAATGATGCCACCGCTGTGCGGCAAACCGGGCCGCCTTCGACCGCCACCAGCAGCGGGTCGGACGTGCCGCCGAGATCGAGGAGACGATCCTGATCCTGGATCGCTAGTGCGGTGACCACGAACGTTCACCGGGTTGGCCGGTGTCGTTGTGCACCGGGATGCGGCGTTCCCAACCCGGCCAAGGTTGGTGGTCACCGCGCTAGAGCGGGCGCACGGTCAGCGGGTCGCCGGGCTGGCAGTCACGGGACGTCACGTCGGGAGGCCCGCGGCTCCGACACGTGCGCGGTGACGATGCGCCAGCCCACCGGCAGCCGTACCCAGGTCTGCGACTGCCGGCCGAGCACGTCCGAGCCCGGATAGCCGAACAGCGTCGTCACCACGGCGACGTCGTCCCCGTACGAGAGGACGGTCGTGTCCTTGAGTCGCCGGCCCGGCGGCAGTTCGGGCTGGGCGTGCCGCCACCGGGCCTGCTCCTCGATCCCGGCCTGCTGGTCGGCGATGCCGAAGCGGACCGCCTCGGCGGCGAAGAAGCCCAGGATCCGCTCGACGTCGTTGTCGACCAGCGCGCGCTCGTAGGCGGCGAACCCCGCGGCCACCTCGTCGACCACGCCGGCCTTGTTGATCTCCATCGCGATACCTCCGGAGCACGGCGGCCCGGCCTGGAGCAGGCCGGGCCGCCAGGGACAGGACAGGTCAGACCGCGGAGGTCGCCTTGCTGGGTTCGGGCACACCGCCCTCGGGCGCCTCGGTGAAGTCGTTGCCCGCCATCGTGGATTCGCCGCTGTGCAGGCGTTCCAGGGCCAGCTCCTCCGCGTCCGGAACGCGCGGGCTGGGCTTGGTGAGCGCGAAGAGCACGCAGACCACGGTCAGGAAGAGGTAGCCCAGGGTCACCTGCCCGTCCGCGTTCCACTGCACCTTCTCCGCGTGGATCAGGCCGACGAAGGTCAGCACCGCGCCCGCCCCGGAGAAGATCGCCGCGTTCCAGAAGCGTTTGTCGATGATGAAGGCGACGATCGCGCCGAACACCAGACCGGCCAGGATCGCGCCGGAGCCGAGCGTCTTCAGACCGTCGTAGACGACGCCCGCGCCGGCCAGGTTGCCGATCCCGACGTCGGTGGCGGAGGTGCCGGCCGCCGACAGCACGTTGTCCATCTGGCCGGTGGCCCACGACGCGATGTTCGGGATCAGAGCCGCGACCACCGCCGCCGCGTGCGCCCGCGGTGTCGCCTGGAATGCCTGGGCGCCGATCAGAAGTCCGATGTAGAGCAGGATCGGCACGATCGCGGCGGTCGGGAAGATCGAGCCCAGCAGGCCGAAGAGCCCGAAGAAGCAGAGCAGCGCGATCACCACGCCGGTCGCCATCGAGTAGCCGGTGCGGCCGCCCGCGGCCTTCCAGCCGGGGTGTCCGACGTAGACGGCCGGCGGGAAGGGCGAGCCGAGGCAGGAGCCGATGATCGCGCCCGCGCCGTCGGCCAGCAGCACACTGCGCAGGTTGTACCGGTCGCCTGCGGTCGCCGCGCTCTCCACGTTCGTCATCGCCTCGGTGAAGTTGTAGACGCCGAGCGGGATGGCCGTGGCCAGCAGTGGGGCCATGTCCCGCAGGCCGTCGATCAGCAGGTTGACCTTCAGGTGCGGGAAGGCGAACGCGATGTCCTTGGCCGCCGAGGTCACGTCCGGCACCGACATGGCGCCGCCGATCCAGCCGATCGCCGTGCCGATCAGCAGCGCGGCCAGGCCGATCGGGATGTTGAACGGCAGTTTCACGTCGGTGAGCAGACCGATCAGCAGCAGCCCGAACACGGGCAGGGCGATCCACGCGGCCTTCCACATGTTGCCGGCCGGGGTCATCGAGATGAAGGTGATCGAGATGCCGGCCAGGGTGCCGAGCAGGGCCGCCCGGGGGGCGTACTTGCGGATGTACGGCCCGACGAACGCTCCGATCAGCACGATCACGCCGATGATGAAGGCCCACGCGATCCCGGCGGTCCACGCCTGGATCGGGTTCTTCGTCCTCAGGTAGATCGGCAGCATGATCACGAAGATGACGATGAACATGTGCGGCACGCTCGGCCCGTACGGCATGGCCGTGACGTTCGGCCGGTTCTCCTTGGCGGCCAGTCGGCGCGCGAGGAACGTGTAGTAGACGTTGCCGAGGACCAGGGCGATGCCGAGCGCGGGCAGGATGACGCCGAAGACGTCACCGGCCGGCATCTTGATCACCCCGATGCACAGGCCGGTCAGGGTCAGGACGTTGACGAGCACGTTGACGCCGAAGCCGAAGAAGGCGTTCGTGTCACCGCGTACCCAATAGGGCAGTTTGGCGGTTGTCGTGGGCGCGGTCATGGCTGGGCCTCCAGATTTACCAAGGTCGAGTACGCGACCCAGCCGAAGATGCCGCCCTGTGCGGCGATCATCTCCAGGCCGACGCGCTGGAACTCGGGGAAGTAGGAGCCGACGCAGTCGGCCAGGACCAGGCACTCGTAGCCGCGGTCGTTGGCCTCGCGGACCGTGGTGTGCACGCACACCTCGGTGGTGACGCCGGCGACGAGCAGGCTCTTGATGCCGTCCTTCTCGAGCAGTTCGGTCAGCTCGGTGGCGTAGAACGCGCCTTTGCCGGGCTTGTCGACGACCGCTTCGCCCTCGATCGGCCGCAGCTCGTCGATGATGTCGTGGCCGTATTCGCCGCGGATCAGAATCCGGCCGTTCGGGGTGGGGTCGCCGATCCGCATGCTGGGCGCGCCGCGCATCAGTTTGGCCGGCGGGCAGTCGGAGAGATCCGGCAGGTGACCTTCGCGGGTGTGGATGATCGGCAGGCCGGCCGCGCGCCACGTCGCCAGGAAGGCGGCCAGCGGCTCGATGGTCCGGCGCAGTTGGGCGACGTCGTTGCCGAGGCTCTCGCCGAAGCCGCCGGGCTCCAGGAAGTCGCGCTGCATGTCGATGACGATCAGTGCGGTCGACTCGGGGTCGAAGGTGAACGGGGTGGGTCGGGCGTCGACAGTGATCATTTCTCAGACCGCCTTCAGTCCGTTTGTGGGCGGCGGGTGGGGTGGTCGGATGGCTCCGTGGCCGCGATGACGTCGTCCGAAGTGGACACGCAGCCGAAGACGCCGCCCTGCATGGTGACCATGTGCAGCGCGGCGGTGTGGTTGGACGGATCGGTGGCCCCCGTGCAGTCGGAAAGGATCAGGCACTCGTATCCGCGATCGTTGGCCTCCCGCATGGTCGTGTGGACGCAGACGTCCGTGGTGATTCCAGTCAAGATCAAATGCGTGATCCCGCGGGTACGCAGCACCAGGTCGAGATTCGTGGCGTAGAAGGCGCCCTTGCCGGGCTTGTCGACGATCACCTCACCGGCCACCGGGGCGACCTCGGGCACGATCTCCCAGCCTGGCTCGCCCCGGGTCAGGATCCGACCGCACGGCCCGTCCGAGCCGATCTCCGCGCCGATCCGCCTGGACCGCCAGCGCTTGTTCGCCGGCAGGTCGGACAGGTCGGGGTCGTGCCCCTCGCGGGTGTGGATGACGAGCATCCCCAGCCCGCGGACGTGCTCCAGAAGCTTCGCGGTGGCCGGCAGCCCGGCCCGGGTGAGCTCGATGTCGTAGCCCATCGAGTCGACGTAACCGCCCTTGCCGCAGAAGTCGACCTGCCAGTCGATGCAGATCAGCGCGGTACTTGCGACGTCGACCGAACCGTCGTACGGCCACCGGTAGGGGTTGGCTGGCACCGGTCCGATTCGTGCGGTCATGACTGTCCTTTCGAGCGGAAGTTGCGCCAGCCACCGGGCGCGGTGATGTCCCCGGCGCCGGTCGCGGCGTAGGACTCGCCGAGAGATCCGGTCACCTCGGTGCCGTCGGCGAGCAGCACGTCTCCTCCTGCAGCGATGCGGCCAGTAGCGCCAGCGTGGCGTCGGTGCCGGCCGGGCCGAGCAGGGTCAGGCCGGCCGGGCGGCCGTCGGCGGTGAAACCGTTCGGCACGGCCACCCCGGCCAGGTCGAGCGGGTTGGCGAACTGGGTGTACCGGCCGAGATTCAGATTGCGAACGATCGGGTCCGCGGCGATCTCGGCGTGCGTGTAGGTGGTCCCGATCGTCGGCACGACCAGCACGTCGATCTCGTCGAAGAGCCGGCCGGTCCACTCCCGCAGCTCGGCGAGCCGGTGCTGCGCCCGGAAGAGGTCCACGGCGGTGAACCTGAGCCCCGACTCGAGCACGGCCCGGGTCACCGGCAGCACCGAGCCAGGATGCTCGCCCAGGAAGTCACCCAGGTCGGCCAGCCGCTCGGCTACCCACGGCCCGCGATAGAGCAGGTCGCCGGCCTCGTACATCGGCTCGATCCCGACCGTCGTGCTGCTCGGGAACCGCGCGACCCCGGCCGCGAAGGCCTTCTCCTGCCCGGCATCGGAGAAAAACTCAAGATCCACGGCTTTCGGTACGCCGACCCGAGGGTTCACCACTGCCGCACTCTGACCGGAGCCACCCCGGGCGATCCGCAGCACCGCCGAGCCGGTCGCCACGTCCGGCGCGAAGATCGAGACACAGTCCAGCGAGCGGCACGCCGGCACCACCCCGACCGTGCTGAGCAGGCCCCGGGTCGGTTTGATCCCGACGATCCCGTTCAGGGCGGCCGGCACCCGGCCCGAACCGGCGGTGTCGGTGCCCAGCGCGAACGAGACCAGCCCGGCGGCCACCGCCACCGCCGACCCCGAACTGGAGCCACCGGAGATCAGGCCACCGCCGAAGACGCTCTCCGGGGTTCCGTACGGGGAGCGGGTGCCGGTCAGCCCGGTGGCGAACTGGTCGAGATTGGTCTTGCCGACCAGCAGCGCGCCCGCGTCGAGCAGCCGCTGCACGACCGGCGCCGACCGTTGCGGGGTGTAGGCGAAGTCGGGACACGCTGCCGTGGTCGGCATCCCGGCCACGTCGATGTTGTCCTTGACGGCGAACGGGACGCCCCGCAGCGGCAGGTCGGTGGTGGCGTCCAGCTCGGCTGCCCGTTGGAGTAGCGCTTCCGCTCCGACCGTGCTGATCCACACGCCGTCGTTGCCGCGCACGGCGAGCCGACGGAGGATGTCCTCGGCGACTCCTGTGATCGGCTTCACTCTGTCGATTGTCGACAATTTGGTTTCGGCGAGCCGCACGAAATGTAACGGCCTCGTGTCCTGCCGTGCTGATCCGAACCTTCCGCGCATCTTCAGCCGGCGTGTCAGCCGCTGCATGTTGCCAGCCCGGCGTCGTGCGGCCGGCCCGCTCAGCCCCAGGCCGGCCCGCTCAGCTCAGGTGGGCCCGCTCAGCCCCAGGCCGGCCCGCTCAGCTCAGGTGGGCCCGCTCCGCTCAGGTGGGCCCGCTCCGCTCAGGTGGGCCCGCTCAACCCCAGGCCGGCCACTCAGCTCAGGTAGGTGCGGGCGCCGTGGGTCGAGAGCTCGGCCAGCACGTCGGCGGCGGCACCGCGCTGCACGGCCGCCATCAGCCGCTCGTGCCGGTGCACGCCGTCGGCCGGGTCGGCGACCTCGGCCTCCCGGCGCAGATTGACGGCCATGTAGAGCTGAATCCGGACCAGCACCGACTCGTACACCTGGGTGAGCTGCCGGTTACCGCCCAACGCGACCACGGCAACGTGGAACGCCCGGTGCGCGTCGGCGATCGCCAGCCGGTCACCGGTCTCGGTCGCCTTGCGCATCACCTCCAGCGCCGCGTCCAGCCCGGACAGCTCGGCCCCAGCCGGCCAGTTCTGCACGGCGTGCCGTTCGAGCACGTCCCGGACCTCGTAGAGCTCGCGCACGTCCCCGTCGGACAGCGTGGCGACCCGCGCGCCCCGGCGCGGGGTGTGCTCGACCAGCCCCTGCTGGGCGAGTAGGCGCAGGGCCTCGCGCAGCGGCGCCCGGCTGATCCCCAGCCGGCGGGTCAGCTGCTCCTCGACGAGCCGTTCGCCCGGATCGCTGCGGCCGCTGAGAATCTCCTGGCTGAGCCGGTTGACGGCGAGCTCGACGAGGCTGTAGCTCTCGAGCTCACCGTCGGTCACGCTCACGAGTGTGCCAGGAGTTGTCACTTTCCGAAGTCCTGGGTCCAGAGCAGCACACCGCTCGCGTCGGCGGCCACCCCCACGCCGATCCGGACGTAGCCGCAGTTGACGATGTTCGCCTGATGACCCGGACTGGTCACCCAGCTCGTCATCGCGTCCGCTGCGGAGGGCGGCCCTTTGGCGATGTTCTCGGCCACGGCCGTCCAGGCGAAGCCGGCCGCGGTGATCCGGGCGGCGACGTCCACATTGTCCGGCGTGATGTGGTCGAAGTAGCCCCGGGTGGCCATGTCGGCGGAGTGGGCTCGTGCGGCGGCGGTCAGCTTCGGGTCGGCCGTGACGCTCCGGCACCCGGCGTTGGCACGCTCGGTGTTCACCAGGTCGACGACCTGGGCCGCAAGCCGGCTCTCCGGGCTGCCCGCGTTCCGGCCAGCTGTTCGCGCCGAGCTGCCCGGCTTGTCCGCCAGACTGGTTGACCCACCTGCCGGCCGGGCCGGCTGTCCGCTGGGCGGCGGGCCGGTGGGCGGCGGGCCGGTGGGCTGCCTCGGAGCAGCCGCATCGGACGTCGCCGCGGTCACGCCGGGGGCCGCGACGGTGGTGCCGGTCGGGACGACGATCGGCGGCGTTCCGTGCGTGGTGATCACGATCTTGTCGATGTCCGGGGCCGGGCCGGCCGGGTTGGCGAAGGTGAGCGTGTTGTCACCCGCCCGCAGCGTCAGAATGACCCGGACCGTGCCGGTGCGCTCGTCACCCCGGGTGCTGGGGAAGGCGACGGCCGTCGCCATCGCACCGTTCACCCCGATCAGAGCGGTCCGGTCCGCGCTGCTGGTGTACGTGACCTGGACTTTCGTGGCGCCGGCCCGTTCCACGGCCACCCCGGTGACGCCCAGCCCGCCGAGCAGCCCGACCGCGGTGACCCGCTTGCCGCCCGAGCACCGCCGGCAGTCCGCGACGTACGCCCCGCCGGTCAGCGCGTTGCCGGTCGCCTCCGCCTCGTAGGTCGTCGTCCCGGCGCTGGCGCTGGTCGCGACGGCGACCCCGGCGAGCAGGGTGACGAAGGCGACGCCCCCGACGACGAAGAGTCGCGTACGCATGGTCGTGGCAATTCCTGACTACGGCGGAACGGCGACCATATCGTTGGGTTTCGGAGGAGGTCTATTAGCTTGTCCTTAATTCTGGGCGATGGTTGGCGCACCGTTATCCGGGGGATACTGGACGTTATGGCTCAGCCTTCGGAAAATCGCCCCACCGGCAGCACCGACGGGCCCGTCCTGGCCGCGTTCGACGGCTCCGCCGCCGGCGCCACCCTGGAGCCCGCGCCGGACCTCCCGCCGCCCGGCTCGTCGGGTTCATCCGACCTGTTGCCGCCGGCTTCGCCCGACCTGTTGCCGCCGGCCGGGACGGAGAAGCGCGTCCGGGTCCGGGTGCCCTGGACCCGGGTGAGTGCGGCCTGGCTGGGCATCTGGACCGGCGCCGTCGCCCTGATCCTGCTGATCATCTTCGTGGCGCAGAACACGGCGAACGTCCGGATCGACTTCCTCTGGATGTCCGGCAGCGTGTCCCTCGCGGTGGCCCTGCTGGTCGCCGGAGTCGGCGGCGCGCTCATCGCGATGGCTGTCGCCGCCGCCCGCATCATCCAGCTCCGCCGCCTGGTGCACCGCGGTCGCTGACCGTCGCATTCTGGGACAGTTATGCTCCATTGGCGCTGTTAGCGTCGGTCGAGTTGAGATGCCGGTCACACCAACGGAGGTCCCGATGAAGGCGCTCGTCTACCACGGTCCCGGCCGGAAAGCGTGGGAGGAAGTCCCCGACGCGACCGTGCAGGAGCCGACCGACGTCGTGGTCCGGGTGGATACGACGACGATCTGCGGCACCGATCTGCACATCCTGCAGGGCGACGTCGCCGCGGTCACCGACGGCCGGATCCTCGGCCATGAGGCCGTCGGCACCGTCACCGAGGTGGGCGAGGCGGTCAGGGGCTTCGCGGTCGGCGACCGGGTCCTGGTGCCGGCGATCACCAAGTGCGGGCGCTGCGACTACTGCCAGCGGGGGATGCCGTCGCACTGCCGTACGGTCGGCGGCATCGGCTGGATCTTCGGCCACCTCATCGACGGCACCCAGGCCGACCTGGTCCGCGTCCCGTACGCGGACACCTCGCTCTACGCCGTGCCGGAGTCGGTCAGCAACGAGCAGGCGATCTTCCTCGCCGACTCGCTACCCACCGGCTACGAGGTCGGCGTCCTGGCCGGCGGGGTCCGTCCCGGCGACACCGTCGCCGTGATCGGCGCCGGCGCGGTCGGCCTGTCGGCGATCCTCACCACCGGCCTGTGGGGCGCGGCCAAGGTCATCGCCGTCGACTCGAACAAGTTCCGCCTGGACAAGGCCCTGGAGTTCGGCGCCACCGACGTGGTCGAGGCCGGCCCCGGTACGGTCGCCGACGTCGTGGGGATGACCGACGGGCTCGGCGTCGACGTCGCGATCGAGGCGGTCGGCTATCCGGCGACCCTGCTGACCGCGGCGGCCGTGGTCCGCCCCGGCGGCACGATCGCCAACATCGGCGTGCACGGGGCCCCGGTCGAGCTGCCGATGCAGGACATGTGGATCCGCAACGTCACCCTCACCATGGGCCTGGTCGACACCGTTTCCATCCCGACCCTGCTGAAGATGGTCGGCAGCGGTCGGATCCCAGCCGAGAAAATGGGAACCCACACGTTCACCTTCAACCAGATGGACGAGGCCTACGACGTCTTCCGGAACGCATCCGCCCATTCAGCGCTGAAGGTGATCATCTCGGCCGCCTGAGCGACCGGTTGACGGTCGCGTCGACCGCGCTCGGTTTGGCGCTGTATGCGGCCAGGCGCATCGTCATGCCGCTACGTCAGGTGTCGGCCACGATCGACGCGATCGTCGCCGGAAACCTCACCGCAGACCGTCGCCGCCGGCAGCGAACAGATGTCCGCCTCGATCCGGGAGATCGCCCAAAGTTCCGCCGAAGCGGCCCGGGTCGCCGACACGGCAGTGAACAGCGCGGCGGAGGCCACCGCGACCGTCGGCCAGCTGGGCGCCTCCTCGAACGAGATCGGCGACGTCCTCAAAGTCATCACAGCGATCGCGGAACAGACCAACCTGCTGGCATTGAACGCGACCATCGAAGCGGCCCGGGCCGGCGACGCCGGCAAGGGCTTCGCCGTGGTCGC
>JAVHVY010000314.1:0-5496 GCA_032160305.1 Actinoplanes sp. | reverse complement strand
TCGCCGACGCCAGCGTCAGCGACGCCACCTGATCCGAGCCCTTCGACACGTTCACCACAGCACCCTTCTGCGTGAACGTCAGGTCGTCGTCGGAGAAAGAAATGGTGGAAAGCGGCGACGCGACCACGGACGAGGGAACAGGGCTGGCTGGGGTGGACGCCGGGACCGAGGCCGCGGCAAGCGCTGACGTCGCGTCCGAACCTGAGGCACAGGCCGCACAGCCGACCAGGAGGGCCACAGCGGTGGCCGCCATACCGAGAACAGCAGTCTTTTTCATATTGGGTGACTCCTCATCGAAAGCATTTCGAACTGTCGATGAGTAGATGCCGCCCGACCCCTGCGGGGTTGTGTGTGATCTGGATCACGCTTCCCGGGCCGGTTCGGGTCGGTCCAAGACGCCCGAGCCTTCTGCGACAGCTTTTTCACCTGGTACAACCACGAACACCACCACATCGGCATCGGCCTGCACACACCGGCAGCCGTCCACTACGGACACGCGAGCGCGGCAACCGTTGCACGCCAACAGGTCCTGGACACCGCCTGGGCCCGCAATCCCGAACGATTCACCCGCCGGCCCCAACCGAAATCTCTGCGGCTGGCCGACACCGCCTGGATCAACAAGCCCGAACCCGCGACCGACCAGAGCGAGGCCCTGATCCTCGCTGCTTAACACCCACTGGTCTCACCGATCTTGACAATTCCGGGGCGCGGGCGCTGACCGGCCTCGATCGGGAACAGGACTGCTACGAGTGGGTCGAACGGCTGGCGAACCGGATCGAAAGCGTTCAAGGCGGTCGCCTGGGCGGCCGCCGACCCTCAGGCGCCGGTGGCCGCCGCCCGACTGGTCCTGGCCGCGCTGCCGGATTCGTGCGAGCCCGGATTGCCGCCGATGCGGGTACTGGCCGCATTCGGTCCGGCTGCTGCTGCCGCGGTGCCGGAACTTATCGCCAGACTGGACCCGTACGAAACGAACCGTCCCGCCTTCATGTCCCCGATGAAGTCGGCGAACGCGTCATGGCTGAAGCCGAGTATCGGTCCGGTCGGGTCTTTGGAGTCACGCATCTCCACCCGGCCGTGCTTGTCTCGCAGCTCAACACAGTTGCCGTTACTGTCGGAGCGGCCAGACTTGCGCCACTCCGGCCCCAAAGCGGTCATTTGGACTCCTCTGCCGCATTTTGAATGAGATCGACTGATCGCTCGTTACTGAGCGCATCCTGCTGAATGCGCACGAATGCATCCCTGTAGTACGCCATCTCGCTCTCAGGGTAGATGTTGCCAGCCATGGTTTCGAGATAGATAACGTCGTCCTCCCCGTCGAAGCTCAGGATGACGAACGGTCCCGTACCAGGGTAGGCGCCCTCGGAAAAGGGGACCACTTGGACATCGACGTTCGGTCGCTCGGCCATGGTCGCGATGTGCAGTAGCTGTTCCCGCATGACGTCGGCGCCTCCTACCTTGCGGCGGATCACTGCCTCATCGATCACGACGGAGACAACGGGCGGGTTGTCTCGGTCCAGGATGCGTTGGCGCTCCCCGCGAACTTGAACGCGCGCCTCGATCCTGTCGGCGGTCAACCGCACTGGCCCGGACGTGAGCCGAGCCTGAGCGTAGGCGGACGTCTGCAGGAGGCCGGGGATGATCATCGGCTCGAACGTCCTGATCTCGGACGCCGCCGCCTCGAATCCGATCAGTGACGCGTATTCCGGCGGGATGAGGTTGTCACGGCTGTACCGGTGCCACCATCCGCGCCGGCCAGCCTCTCCGGCGATCTCCAGCAGTTCGACCGAGGTCGGTTCGTCGGCTCCGTACGCATCAAGTAGGGCTTTGATCACTGCCACCCTGGCCGCAACCTGCGCGCGCTCGATCCGGCTGACATAGGGGGCCGAGACGCCGGCAGCGTCCGACGCCTGTTCCAAGGTCATCTCGGCGTTGTCGCGCAGGCGACGCAGCGCCATGCCGAGCCGACGTCTGCGCACGGTAGGGGCGGCCATGGTGAGCATCCTGCCATCCCTCCGTGGAGGGCTTGCGGTACCGAGTTGGAAACAACTTGCTAGGAAATTTGCAAGATAAATTGCCAGACAATTTGTCTGAGAGGACACTACGAGTGCCGCATTCATCACGGGAGCGGAAGTCAAGAAGAACGACCCTCGGCAACCGCCACCTGGCGGCAATGATCATCGATGCTCTAGGGAGTTGGTCCGCATGTTGATCGGCATAGCGCTTGCCACGTTGGTGGTGGGCTACCTCGCAGGGTTGGTGTCGTTCAAGGTGAAGAGCCGATGGTGTCCGCGCTGTGGCGTTACCACGGGCGATTTGGCTGGGTCAACGCGCGTGGCACGGCGATGACCACCGCACGATCGGTGACGTACTCGACCAAGCCGAACACCACAGGGGGTGAGAGATGGAGCGCCGCGTTCCCGGAGGGCAGCGTGAGATCGCTGGCGCTGTCCTGACCCTCTCCACCAAGGGCGGCTACAGCGTCACCCATCGAAGCGACTACCTGGGCTACCTGCACGCCAGCGTGGGAGACCAGTTCAACGCCTACCGGCGCAAGGTCAACGAGATGGATGACTGGCTCGGCAAATACCGGCTGGAAGACGGCGTGAAAGCCATCCTGCGCGCCTGCGGCCGGACCGTCGCAGAGGGGTGACCGCGATGTCGCGTGAGTACCCGCCCGCCGTGCTAGTGCACGCGGAGACCTGCGAGGACGTCACCAACCTCCGGCGACACGGGGAAATCTTGACCCCCATGGCCACCCCGGACATCGCTCGCGCCTACCCCAACGGCCGGATGCACAGCTGCTACCACTTCACCGTGCAGACACGGGCGGTCGTACAGACGATGACGTACCCACCGCACGCTTACGAGCCGTCGACGGTCGTCTACCCGGATGCCGCGAGAGCGCTCTGCGTGATGTGCATGGGCACCCATGGCACGCTGGACGCGCTGATCCTTCCACCGGGCGCACCGAGTCGATGACGGAGTAAAGCGACATCTCGAAGGTCTTCGCCCTCATTCGGGATGCTGACGGGCCAGGCTGGTCAGCCGCGGGCGGCCGGGCTTCGCGCCGGGGCCAGGTGGCGTCGGGCGAATTCCAGTGACTCGCGCAGGTCCGCTTCGCGCACCGCGCGGCTGGTCACCTTGCGGGTCGACACCTCCAGCGCGACCGAGCCGCGGAAACCCCGGCCGGACAGCGACTGCAGCAGCTCGGCGCACGGCTGGGTGCCCCGACCCGGCACGAGATGCTCGTCACGGCCCTCGCCGGTCCCGTCACCCAGGTGCACGTGCTTGAGACCCGGTCCCATCCGGTCGGCCATCTCCAGCGAATCGCCGCGCGCGGCGGCGACGTGCGAGAGATCCAGGGTGTAGGCGTCGTAGCCGGCCTCGGTCGGATCCCAGCCCGGTACGTAGGGCACGAAGGTGCGCCCGGCCATCCGCACCGGATACATGTTCTCGATGGCGAAGGTGATGTCCGGGTGCTTCTGCTGCATCCGGGCCAGCCCTGGGCCGAAGTTGCGGGCATAGTCGCGCTGCCAGGTGAACGGCGGATGCACCACGACCGTCGGGGCGCCCAGCGACACGGCCAGCTGCGCCGCCCGATCCAGCCGCTCCCACGGGTCCGGGCTCCACACCCGTTGGGTCACCAACAGGCAGGGCGCGTGCACCGAGCGGACCGGAACGCCGTAGTGGTCGGACAGCCCCCGCAGGGCGCCGGCGTCCTGGCTGACGGCGTCGGTCCACACCATCACCTCCAAGCCGTCGTAGCCCACCGTGGCCGCCATCTCGAACGCGGCCGCGGTCGGCTCGGGAAAGACCGAGGAGCTGGACAAGAGCACGGGAACGCGGAAACTCACGTGTTCCAGGGTAGACCCGTCGGCCCCCCGGCTCCGCCGCAATATCAGACATAAACCACACAAACGGGCGGTAACGCAATGGGAACCGCTCCCCGGCGTAAGCTCGTGCCGGTGAGCCGCCGCACCCAGATACGCATCGTGATGGACGCGACGGCAGCCGCGCGCGCCCGCGAGGTCGACCTCGACTTCCCCCGGGAGTGGATCGAGTTCCTCGACCCGGCCGACGACCAGCACCGCGTACGCGCCGACCTGACCTGGCTGCTGTCCCGCTGGACGTGTGTCTTCGGCTCCACCTGCCACGGCATCATCGCCGGCCGGGCCGAGGAGGGCTGTTGCTCGCACGGCGCGTTCTTCACCGACGCCGACGACGAGACCAGGGTGAAAGCCGCCGCGGCGAAGCTGAAGCCGGAGAACTGGCAGCACTACCGCCGCGGGTTCAAGAACTACACCGAGATGGACACCATCGACGGCAGCAAACCGGCCCGCCGGACGGCGACGCAGCCCGACGACGGTCCCTGCGTCTTCCTCAACGACCCGGACTTCGCCGGCGGCGCGGGCTGCGCCCTGCACGCCCAGGCCCTGCGCGACGGCGTGCACCCGCTGACCTACAAGCCGGACGTGTGCTGGCAGCTGCCGGTACACCGTGCGCAGGACTGGACCGAGCGCCCGGACGGCAGCAAGATCCTGGTGTCCACCGTCACCGAGTTCGACCGGCGCGGCTGGGGCCCGGGCGGGCACGACCTGGACTGGTGGTGCACGTCCTCACCGGAGGCGCACGTCGGCACCGAACCGATGTACGTGAGCTACGCTCCGGAGCTGGCCGCCCTGATCGGTGAGCGGGCCTACGCCACCCTCGCCGAACTCTGCGCCAAGCGCCTCAAGTCCGGCCTGGTCGCCGTCCACCCGGCCACGGTGGCCGCGCAGGCCATCGCCGCGACGCCTGACCAAAACAGCTGATCAGCCGCGCCCGGACAAGCAGGCTGATCAGCCGCGCCCGGACAAGCAGGCTGATCGGCCACGCCTGGACAAGCAGGCCGGGCCGCCACGCCTGTACAAGCAGGGCTGATCAGGCCTCGAATTTGTAGCCCAGGCCGCGCACGGTGACGATGTAGCGGGGCGCGCTCGGTTCCGGTTCCACCTTGGAACGCAGCCGCTTGACGTGCACGTCCAGGGTCTTGGTGTCACCGACGTAGTCGGCGCCCCAGACCCGGTCGATCAGCTGGCCCCGGGTCAGCACCCGCCCCGCGTTGCGGAGCAGCAGCTCAAGCAGCTCGAATTCCTTCAGCGGCAGCTGCACCGAGGTGCCGTCGACCGTGACCACGTGGCGTTCCACATCCATCCGGACCGGGCCGGCCGCCAGCGTCGGCGCGGACACCTCGGCCACCTCCGCCCCCTGCCTGCGCAGCACCGCGCGGATCCGGGCGACCAGCTCCCGCGGCGAGTACGGCTTGGTCACGTAGTCGTCGGCGCCGATCTCCAAGCCGACCACCTTGTCGATCTCGCTGTCGCGGGCGGTCACCATGATGATCGGAACGGCCGAGCGCTGCCGGAGCTGGCGGCACACCTCGGTACCGGACATCTCGGGCAGCATCAGGTCGAGCAGCACGATGTCGGCGCCGGTCCGGTCGAACTGCGTCAGTGC
>JAVHVY010000309.1:0-5269 GCA_032160305.1 Actinoplanes sp. | reverse complement strand
TCCGGACAGCAGCAGCCGTAGCGGGCCACGGACCACATCGGCGAAGGCGGGGGCGGCGCTGGACTTCAGCTGGAAGCCGAGGTGGGTGGTGTAGAAGTCGACGGCGGCCTGAACGTCGTCGACGAGGTAGCGGACGCTGGCGTACTGGTCGGGCGCGGTCACGGCGTACTGGTCGGGCGCGGTCACGACTCAACCTCCTTGGAGTCATTGGCGAGGACGGGAAGTAGATGCCGAACGCGGGTGCCGATATCGGCAGCGGTTCGGACGAAGGCGGGGTAGCTGTCCTGGTCGTTGCCGCTGGCCGCGGTGGGGTCGGGAACGCTCCAGTGCGCCAGCCGGGGCCGGTCGCCGAAGCCGAGACAGACTTCGCGGGCCTTGTCACACAAGGTGATGACGTAGTCGAACCGGTGGCCGGTAAACGTCTCCAGGTGTCGCGGGCGCTGGTCGGCGACGTCGACGCCGAAGTGGTCCTGCAGCACTCGCACCGTGTGGGGATGCAGCTGCGATTTGGGGTGGGTTCCGGCGCTGACCGCCGTCACGTGGCCGGCGGTGTGCTGGCGGAGCAACGCTTCGGCGATCGGTGAACGCGCGCTGTTGCCCGTACACACGAACATCACCGTGGGGCTGGGTCGCCGCGGGGCATCCGGCGGGGCCGGCGTGGTGCTGTCCGGGCGTAGGGCCGGGTGCAGGGCGGCTCCGGCGCCGGCCAGTTCGTAGGCGCAGCGGTCCAGGTCCAGGTGGTAGTAGGTGTCGCGGCCGTCGAAACTGCTGCGCGTGGCGGTGATCAGGCCGGCGTCGAGCAGCAGCCGCACATGATAGGAGACCAGGTTCTGCGACTGTCCGACCAGCGTGACCAACTCGCGGACCCTCAGGTCGCTGCGGGTGAGCTCGGCCAGCAGCTGCCAGCGCAACGGATGCCCGGCCAGACGCACGAACGCCGGCGCGGTGTGGCTCGACGACGCCATGGCCCGAGAATACATCAAAATCAATTGATCGATCTCAGGTGTGGCCCGTTCACGCCCGGAGCCTGCTCGAGTGCCAGCCATTGTTCTATACCCCATAGGGGTATACGTTCGACGGGGAGGCGACAGCTATGAGTTCCGGTGACGGCACAGAGCCCGCCCACATAGCGGTGGCAGGACATCGGCATCATTCAGCGACGGCGGGGGCACACGTGCCGACAGGAGCCCACGAAGGTCACCACGGCGACCTGGCGTCGCCGCAGCCCGGTTCGGCCCACGACCACCACGGCGCAGGCAGCGTGACGACCCCGCACGGGCATGGGGGCCACACGGGTCACGACAAGCATGCGGGGCACGATCCGGAGATGTTCCGGCGCAAGTTCTGGCTGAGCCTGGCGCTGACTGTGCCGATCGTGGCGACGAGCCACATGGTGATGGACTGGTTCGGCTACACCGTCGACTTCCCCGGCATGAGCTGGGTGGGTCCGGTGCTGGGCACGGTCGTGTTCCGCTACGGCGGGTGGCCGTTCCTGGTGGGCGGTGTCCGCGAGGTCCGGGATCGGGCCCCGGGGATGATGCTGCTGATCTCGATGGCGATCACCGTCGCGTATGTGGCGTCGCTGGCCACCAGCCTGGGCGCGTTCGACCTGGACTTCTGGTGGGAGCTGGCCGCGCTGGTGGCCATCATGCTGCTCGGGCACTGGCAGGAGATGAAGGCGATCGGCCAGGCCCAGGGCGCTCTCGCGGCGCTGGCCGCGTTGCTGCCCGACGACGCCGACCGGATCACCGCCAGCGGCGGCATCGAGAAGGTTCCGGCCGCGGATCTGCGGGTGGGCGACACGGTCCTGGTGCGATCCGGCAGCCGGGTCCCCGCGGACGGGCGCATCGTCGACGGAGCCGCCGAACTCGACGAGTCGATGATCACCGGCGAGTCCCGCCCGGTGGCCCGCGGAGTTGGTGACCGGGTGGTGGCCGGGACAGTTGCCACCGATTCGGCGCTGCGGGTGCAGGTGACCGCGGTCGGTGACGACACCGCGCTGGCCGGGATCGGCCGCCTCGTCGCGCAGGCGCAGGAGTCGAGCGGACGGGCGCAGGTCCTCGCCGACCGGTTCGCCGCGATGCTGTTCTACATCGCCACCGGCGCGGCCGCCGTGACGTTCGTCGTGTGGTGGTCGCTCGGTGACCTGAACCAGGCGGTGGTACGAACCGTGACGGTTCTCGTGATCGCGTGCCCGCACGCGCTCGGCCTGGCCATTCCGCTGGTCATCGCCCTGTCGACGGCGGTGTCGGCCAAGGCCGGAATCCTCGTGAAGGACCGTCTGGCGCTGGAGCGGATGCGGACCATCGACGCGGTGCTGTTCGACAAGACCGGCACCCTGACCAAGGGCGCGCACACCGTGACCGGTGAGGCCGCCGCCCATGGGTACGGCAAGGCCGACGTGCTGCGGATCGCCGGGGCTGTCGAGGCTGACAGCGAACACCCCCTGGCCCGGGCGTTGGTCACGGTCGCGTCGGAGCGAGGTCTACACGCTGCGGCCTGGGACTTCCGGTCGCTGACCGGCCGTGGGGTCCAAGCCGTGGTCGACGGCCAGACGTACGCGGTCGGTGGTCCGTCGTTGCTGCGGGAGCTGCACGTCGACGCACCGGACGATCTGGCACGCGCCTCCGACGGCTGGTCTGGGCGCGGGGCCGCGATCCTGCACCTGATCCGGCTGGCCCACGACAGCGCGCCGGTGGTGCTCGGTGCGTTCGCACTGGAGGACGAGGTACGACCGGAGGCACGGCAGGCCATCGCGCAGCTGCGGGAGCAGGGCGTTCAGAAGATCGTCATGATCACCGGGGACGCCCGCCCGGTCGCCGAGGCGGTCGCCGCGGACCTCGGGTTCCGGCCCGGGGTGGACGAGGTGTTCGCGGAAGTTCTACCGGCCGACAAGGACCGGGCGGTTGCCGAGCTGCAGGCCCGGGGCCTGACGGTGGCGATGGTCGGCGACGGCGTCAACGACGCCCCCGCCCTGGCCCGAGCGGACGTCGGGATTGCGATCGGCGCCGGCACTGATGTCGCGATCGAGTCCGCGGGCGTCGTGCTGGCCTCCTCGGATCCGCGAGGGGTGACCGGGGTGATCCGGCTGTCGAAGGCGTCGTACCGCAAGATGATCCAGAATCTAGCCTGGGCCGCCGGGTACAACGTGATCGCGATCCCCCTCGCCGCCGGAGTGCTGGCCTGGGCCGGGTTCACCCTCAGCCCGGCGATCGGCGCGATTCTGATGTCCGCCTCCACGATCGTGGTGGCGCTCAACGCCCAGCTGCTGCGCCGGGTCAAGCTCTCCGCCGAATAGGGCGTGCCGCCTCGGCAAGGTGTCCCGTCGTCCGGTCGGCGGAACACCACGCCGTCACTACGGGTGGTGGCTGGGTGCCACGGTGTCGGTGCTGCGCCTAAAGAAACCCGTCCACACGACCGGTCGTTCACGCCGTTCGTGTCACGTCCCTATGCGCATTTTCATCGGACATTGAAGAGCTTTTCCTGTGATGGTCGAGGACAGCCCGACCGGAGTAGATGGGTCAAGTCCCTGGACGTGGTGTATTGGATGATCTTTCGAGTGGGGCTGGTTAGAAGGGGTGTTCTCCGGGTTTGTGAGTGACGGGTCCCTTGGTTGCCGGTGTCCATTCGTCGATGTCGTCGGGCCAGGGTGTGGGGCGGCCTTGGTCGTCCCAGAAGCCGGTTTCGGTGCCGGTGGCCAGCAGGGCGGCGTTGAGTGCGGCGCGCTCGTCCGGGTCGGGGATGGCGAGGTCGCCTGTCACATCAGTCATGCTGCGGTCTCCAGTTCGGGCAGGTCTGTGGATGTGCCGGTTCTGCCGGTGGTGGGTGTGGTGCGGGCGCGGGTGAGCACGTCGAGAGCGAAGTAGCGGCGACCTTCGGTCCATTCGTCGTGTTGTTCGGCTAGGACGGCGCCGACGAGACGGATGACGGCGTCGCGGTCAGGGAAGATCCCGACGACGTCGGTGCGGCGGCGGATTTCCTTGTTCAGGCGCTCGTTGGTTATCTCCAGCTGTTCCGGGGGTGTCTTCGTTGTCTGGCAAGGGTTCAGCAGCGTTCGTGATCGGCGTGATGGACGTGGTTATCTCCGGCGTGTCCATCACAGGGATCAGCCGGAGGAACGATGCAGGTGCAGAAGGTCGTCTCGTCAGGGACGAGGCTCGAGTCGTGGACGGTGCTCGGCGATGACGACGTTCCGGTCGATCCGATCGAGCGGTATCTGGCGCATCTGTCGGCCGTCGAGCGGTCGCCGAACACGGTCAAGGCGTATGCGCACGACCTGAAGGACTACTTCGTCTTCCTCAGCGGTCGGGGGCTGGATTGGCGTGAGGTCCGGTTGGAAGACGTCGGCGAGTTCGTGGCGTGGCTGCGGCTGCCGCCGGCAGGCCGGGCCGGGATGGTCGCGGTGCTGCCGTCGGTCGCTGCGGCGGTCGGCGCGGCGACGATCAATCGGAAGTTGTCAGCGGTCAGCGCGTTCTATCAGCATCACGCCCGGCACGGTGTCGATCTGGGTGACCTGCTGGTCGCGTGGAAGCCCGGCGGGCGGGGCTCGTTCAAACCGTTTCTGCACCACATCAGCAAAGGCGGGCTGCAGCCGCGGCGGGCGATTTCGTTGAAGACGCCGGTGAAGCTGCCCGGGGTCCTGACCGTCGGTGAGGTCCAGTCGATCCTGGATGCGTGCGTCCGGCGCCGGGATCGGTTGTTGTTCGCGTTGTTGCACGAGACCGGGATGCGTGTTGGTGAGGCGCTGGGTCTGCGCCACGGCGACATCGACGCGGCGCAGCGGGAAGTCGCGGTCGTGGTGCGCGACAACGCCAACCGGGCCCGGACGAAGTCGGGCCGGGGCCGCACCATCCCGGTCGGTGCGCCGATCCTGCGGCTTTACGCCGACTATCTGAATGACGAGTACGGCGATCTCGACTCCGACTACGTGTTCGTGAACCTGTTCGCGGCGCCGCTGGGGCAGGCGATGTCCTATCCGGCCGTTTATGACCTGGTGTTGCGGTTACGCCACCGCACCGGGATCGACTTCGATCCCCACTGGTTCCGGCACACCGCAGCGACCCGGATGCTGCGTGACCGGGTGCCGGTCGAGGTGGTGTCCATGTTGCTCGGTCACGCCTCGGTCACCACGACGCTCGACGTCTATGGGAACTCTCGGGAATTGCATCAGGTGGGCGAGAAGTCGCTGGTCGCGAGGTCAGGGCGACGCCTGCGCGGTCTTTCGAGGGCTTACGGTGTGGCTGCCTGAGCTGGGAGTTTGCCATAGTGA
>JAVHVY010000288.1:0-5137 GCA_032160305.1 Actinoplanes sp. | reverse complement strand
CGGCGGCAAGCAGATCGACGTGTTTCTCGGTCGCGAGCCGGCCGACGTACCCGACGAGAGTCTCACCGCCCGGCGCCAGGGCGCGGCGGATGCCCGCGCTGCGCCGGGCGGGGTGGAAGCGGGTGCTGTCGACGCCGCGTTGCCACAACTGGACGCGGTGGATGCCGTGCTGGCGGAGTGCGCCCATCGAGGCGGTTGACGGGGCGAGGGTGCGGTCGGCGGCATTGTGGATGCGGCGTAGCCACCGCCAGGCCGCCTGTTCGGTCAGCCCGATCCGGTACGCCCGCGCGTACGCGGGCAGGTCGGTCTGATAGACGGCAACTGCCGGGATATCGAGCGCGCGGGCCGCCGCCACGCCCCCGGCCCCGAGCACGAACGGACTCGCGAGATGCACGACGTCGGTGCCGTGTGCATGCAGGTGTGCAGCCAGTTGCCGAGTCGGCATTCCCAGGCGGAACTGGGGGTACCCGGGAAGGGGCAACGACGGGAGCCGCACGACGGGATAGGGCAAAGGCCGTACGGATGCCAACTTGGACGACGGCTGCGGCGCAACGATCAGCGGCTGATGGCCGTGGCTGACGAGATGCTCGGCAATCCGGGCGACAGAGTTGGCCACGCCGTTGATGTCGGGCAGGAAAGACTCGGTGACCAGCGCGATCCGCATATGGACACGATCAACAGGACGGATGGGCAACTGGCTACGCGCGCATGGCGAGCTTGCGAACGGTTCCCTACATGGGCGGGTGCGGCGCGGCCCGCCATCGGCTGTTGGTTTGCCGGCCTTCCTGGTGCAACCCGATCGACGGACAACCCTCAACGGATGCTGGTGATTCGCGGCAGGGAAACGGCTCTCGTCGGCGGCACTTCGCGCGTCCTTCGAGTCCGAGAACACGACCTTGGGGATCTCGTTCATCGGCTTGGCGAACGGCCCGGAGGCGCTGGGCCAGTGGGCGGCCATCACCGCGTAGGTGGTGGCACCCATGAGGTGTGCGTTCGCGTTGCTCACGGTCTCGATAGTCCCCCTAAGGCGTCATCGGAGCCTCCCGCGGCGATCCAGTCGGCGCTCCCGGCAAGGGGTGCGCCGTAGCCGTCGAGCGAGACGGACATCGTTATGACCAGTGAGGCCATGTGCTGCTTCCTTCCCGGGATGGATGACACGAGCTGTTCGAGTCGATGGTGATGTAGGGCGCCGCTGAACGCTTCCCGACAGGATCCGGTCCCGCATCGTCGAGTCGTGAGCTGTTGTTGTGAGCGCCCCGGAACGCGTTGCGGGGCGCTCATCTCACTGGTCGATCGCGAACATGCCCGCGGGGACACCGGCGATCTCGACCTGGCGCCAGATCGAGCGCCGGCGCGGCAGCTCGTGATAACGCCGGAGCCCGGCGATGCCGCCGAGCCAGCCGGCCCAGCCCGGGTACGGCGGGTTGGCGGGGTCGAACCCGCTGTGCACCATGGTGAGCCGGGTCTTGCCGTCCGAGCCTTCCAGCTCCCAGCTGGTGGTCTCGCCGTCGGCGAACCGCAGGGCCGCCTTGCGGCCCGGTTCGAACTCGACGAACGTGGCCCCGCCGGGGTCCAGCTCGAAGCCGCCCATCGCGAAGCGGCCGCCCACATAGGGCTCGATATCCACGTTGGCGCCGAACCACTTGCGGAACACCTCCGGCTGGATCATCGAGTCGAACACCTTGTCCGGTGCCGCGTCGATGACGACCGACGCGTGCAGCTCGCTCGACGTGAAGTCGCACGTGGGGGTCAGCTGACGGCCGGCCAGGTAGTCGGCGAGGTTGGCGATCGCCAGGGACCAGAACGTCTGCAGGGCGCCCCGGGCACCGGCTTTGTCGGCCAGCACATCCGCGAAGCTGGGCAGGTCGCTCTGGCTCAGCGTGACCAGCGTGCCGTCCTCGTCTTCGGCCAGCTCGATCTGCGTCGTGGTCTCCACGCCGTCCAGGGTCCAGGCCAACCGGATGGTGCGCTCGTCCACGTGCAGCACGCGCTGGTGCGGCTGCGCGCCATCTGGCGTGTAGCGGCCCCAGAACTCGTACTTGCCGGGCAGGTCGACGTCGGCGTGCTCGGCCAGCCACACGCGCAGCGCGGCCGGGTCGGTCAGCGCCTCGTACGTGACCTTCAACGGGGCTGGAACGACCGCGCGTAGGCGCAGGTCAGGCTCGGTCATCGGGATTTCCCTTCGGGTAGCAGGCGACGGCCAGGCGGAACGCGTCGCCCTCGGCACCGCCGTAGCGGGTGAACAGGTCCTGCAGTGTCTGCTGCAGCTCGTCGAGGAACGCCTTGCGTTGCTCCGGGCGTACCCGGATGTCACCGGACACGCCGATCGAGGGCAGGTCGGGCCGGGTGAGGTCGAGCGCGGCGACGTCCGCCTGCACGTCCTCCATCAGGTCGACCAGGTAGCCCAGGCTGAGCCGGTCGCGGGTCTGGCGCAGCCCGATCCGGCCGACCAGGCCCGGGGACAGCCAGTAGGACCGGCCGGACGCTTGGTAGATCCCCTCGTGGATCCCACGCACCCGGCGCTCGGCCACCTGGCGGATCAGGGCGGCCTCCAGCAGGCGCTTCACGTGGTAGTAGACCCGCTGCGGGGTCTGGTCGAGCTCGACCGCCACCTCGGTGCACGACCGGGGCACGGCGAGCTGCCGCAGCACTTCGATCCGCTGCGGCTTGAGCAGGGCCTCAGCCTGCTCGATCTGGTCGAGGTAGACGACGTCTCTCATGGTGAAAATCAGTCTTTACGTAAAAGAATTCTTTGTCAATGCTTCCTCGCTCCTTCCGCAACGTGGTCGAGGCCCACCTGCTGGACGCGCTCGCCTGCCAGAACCTGGACGATCCACGCGCGGCGCGGGCAGCCGTCGAGCAGGCGCTGCACCTGGCCGAACCGCACCGGCTGATCCTGCCCTTCGCGCTGACCGGCGCGTGTCCATCACCCTCCCGCAGATGCACCGGCGGAAAGGTGGGCACCATCGCGTCCGTTCAGGAGAACCGCCCGACGAACGCGGTGCGGATGGCCGAGCCGCGCTTGTCCAGGATCGCGAAGACCACCTCGTCCAGGTGCGCGCTCTGCTTGGCCAGCGCGCCTGCGAACGCCTCGGCCACCGTCGCCGGGTCGTTGCGGAAGACGCCGCAGCCCCATGCCCCGAGCACGAGGCGCCGATGACCGTGCGCGGCCGCCACGGCGAGCACGCGGCCGGCCCGCTTGGTCAGCGCCTGCGCCACCTGGGCGGCACGGTCGCGGGGCACCGCGCCCCGGTTCGGCGCGGCGGCGGTCAGGAACGACACCGGATACGGTTCGCCGAGCAGGTTGCCGTCGTCGTCGCGGAACACCGGAACGTCGGGCGAGTGGATGACCCGGTCGGAGTAGAGGTTGTCACTGTGCGACCGGTGGTACGCGTAGAAACGGGGCGCGGCGGTCAGGCAGCGGTACAACCCGGAGGCCCGGGAGATGTCCTCCTCCTGAGCCACGGCACCACTCCGGAAGCCGCCGCCCGGGTGCTTCGCCGAGGCGAACACCAGCGCCGCCACGTCGCCTTCACGGGCCAGGCGACGGGCTGCTGCCAACGTGGACTCGCCGGTGACGGATACGACCGTGCCCCCGCCAGGTGCATCCGCGGCCGGTACCGTGGGCAGCGCGTCCGCCGGTTCGTAGAGGCGGGTACCGTCGATCGCGGAATGCAGCGCGGTCGTGATGTCGACCGTCCCGCCCTGTGGGGCACGGTAGCGTCCGGTGTCGAGGATGCGCAGCGTGTCGGCGGCGCGCGAGCGGAGATCGGTCACACCTGGTACGCCCTCTCCAGCCGGCCGGCGTGCAGGTAGCACACCGCGATGGCGGTATCGCCGTGCAGCAGCATGGCGTTCGCGCCCCGGGTCTGGTTCATTGCGGTGTTTTGGTAGCCGAGCACCTCGATGGGGCCGTGCCCGGGGTGGTTTAGTCGGCCTGCGTACAGGATGGTCTCGCTGAAGGAAGCCGGAGCAGCAGACACGCACATGGGTTGATCGTATTGATCCCCGCAAACCTGCCGTCGGCCACTATGGGCCTCCTACTGTCGACTTTCCGGAGCCGGCCACGCTATGTCTGCCCGTATTGCGGGCAGCTGGGGAACGCGTCGACCACAGCGACCTGTCTGGTCGCGTTCGGCGATCCGGCGACGGAGGACTCGGACGGGGAACTGTGCCACCGCCGGTGCGGATCGTCCGAGCTACGGCCGCACAGGTGAGCTCGCCTGGTGGCATCGTGCTCTGTTGCGCCGGCACGCGGCGTAGCGTGAGCCAGGAGATTGTGCTGGGCGCTTGCGACGGCGGGCGCCTGTTCACCGCGGGGCGGCGGTCAGACCGCCATGTGGAAGGGCTGTTGGGATGCGAGCACTGCAGTTCACGACGTACGGTGGGCCCGAGGTTCTGACCTGGGTGCAGGCTCCCGATCCGCACGCGGGTCCGGGCGAGGTCCGGATCGTGGTGCGTGCGGCCAGTGTGAACCCGATCGACGGGAAGATCATCGGCGGGATGATGTCCGGCGGTGAGCCCTTGGTCGGTCCGGGCTACCTCGGGTACGACGCCGCGGGTGTGGTGGACGAGGTGGGCGACGGGGTTACGGGTGTGTCCGTGGGCGACGACGTGTTCGGCCTCGGCCGTAACACCCAGGCGGAGTACGCCGTCCTGGAGTCCTGGGTCGCCAAGCCTGCGTCCCTCGACTGGGCGGTGGCGGCCGCGGCGGGTGTCTCCGGTGAGACCGCCGAGCGCGGTCTGCGCCTGCTCGACGTCAAGGCCGGCGACACCGTGTTCGTCGACGGCGGCGCGGGCGGTGTGGGAGCGGTCGCCGTACAGCTGGCGGTCGCCCGAGGCGCGACCGTGATCGCCTCGGCGGGCCAGGACAACCACGGCTATCTGCGGGAGATCGGCGCGACGCCGGTGCTCTACGGACCAGGCGTGATCGATCGGGTACGGGCGGCCGCCGGCGGCCCGGTCGACGCCGTGTTCGACGTGGCCGGCAAGACCCCGCCCGAGGATCTGGTCCGGCTTACGAGCGAGCCGTCGCAGGTGGTCACGATCGCCAACTTCGCCGCCGGGGCGGCCGGAGCACGGGTGACCGGCGGCGGAGCGGACAGTCGCCGGGCGCAGGCTCTGGCCGAGATCGCCG
>JAVHVY010000284.1:0-8202 GCA_032160305.1 Actinoplanes sp. | reverse complement strand
CGCTGGTGGTGGATGGGCCACGAGTACCAGGTCAGCGCGGACGGTACCGACGTGGTGATGGAGGCGGTCCAGACGCCGGGGCAGCCGCAGCGCTTCGGGCGGGAGGCGCCGGACCGCTGGCGGGGCCGCTCGGGGGAGAACGAGGGCGAGATCCTGACCGTGCTGCGCACCCCGGACGGCCAGGTCGACCGGCTGGACATCGCCACCTTCGTCTTCGGCCGCGACCCGGACCACCTGGCCTGACCAGCCCGCCGAGCCAGCCCGCCGAGCCAGCCCGCCGAGCCAGCCCGCCGAGCCAGCCCGCCGAGCCAGCCCGCCGAGCCAGCCCGCCGAGCCAGCCCGCCGAGGACGGTCAGCGGAGGACGGTCAGCCGAGGACGGTGACGTGGTCGATCAGGCGTTCCATCGCGTTGATCAGCGGGGTCTCGACGTCCTTGTAGCTGCTCACCGAGGAGAGGATCCGGCGCCACATGTCCTGCGGGGAGGCCACGCCCGCCGCCGCGCAGATGCCCTCCTTCCACGGCTGCCCGCGCGGGATGACCGGCCACTCCCGCAACCCGAGCCGCTGCGGCCTCACCGCCTGCCACACGTCCACGTACGGGTGGCCGGTGACGAGCACGGCAGGGTCGCTCACCGCGGCGACGATCCGGCTCTCCTTCGACCCGGGCACCAGGTGGTCGACCAGCACGCCCAGCTTGCGCCGCGGGCCGGGACGAAAGGCGCGCACCTCGGCGGCCAGCTCGTCGATGCCGTCCAGGGGCTCCACCACCACGCCCTCGATGCGCAGGTCGTCACCCCAGATCCGTTCCACCAGGGCGGCGTCGTGCACGCCCTCGACCCAGATCCGGCTGGCCTTGGCGACCTGCGCCCGGACCCCGACCACGGCCACCGAGCCGGACGCGGTCACCACCCGCCGGGGCGGCGGGGCTGCCGCGGCGCGCGGGCGGCGCAGCGTCACGACCTGCCCTTCGAGCAGGAACGCGGCCGGTTCGAGGGGGAAGTTGCGGCGCTTGCCGTACCGGTCCTCGAGCACCACCGCGCCCAGCTCGAACCCGACCACCGCACCGCAGAAACCGGAGTCGGCGTCCTCCACGACCAGATCCTTCTCAGCGTCCACCGCGGGCACCACTCGGCGCTTGCGCCAGTCGCCGCCGAGCACGTCCTCGGAATACATGACCCGCACCGTAACGCCTGCCACGGTGAACCCTGCGCACAGGACGTGACAAGTCCACGAAACCCTGCGCACAGGACGGGACAAGTCCACGGCGTGCCACGTACCCTTGCTCGCATGTCCCCCGCAGCGGATGCGGCAACCCTCACGGCACGCCGGTCGACCCGGTTCGTGACCTGGGTGCGTGCCTGGCGTGCCGGCCTGGTGCCGTTCGACGAGCTTGCCGACGAGATCACCGTCGGTGAGGAGCACCTCATCGGCGACGCACCCGGCACCTGGACGGACGTCCCGCTGAGCCAGGCGCTGCCGATCTTCGTCAAGCTCCATCCGGACGAGATCCGGCTCGTGCTGCCGGCGCCCGGCGACCCGCGCGGCCTGCCCGGTCCGGGCGAGCTGACCGGCGCGGCCCTGCTGGCCGGCGAGGCGGTGATGACGCCCGGTTTCGGTGTGGTGCCCGAGGTGCGCCGGCACACGTCCGGCTCCGGGATGGTCTTCGAGACCGTGCTCTGGCGGGTGATCCCGGCGCCCGAGCATCGACCGGTGTTCCAGCTCGGCGCGGCCGAGGCGGAGGCGGAGCTGACCACCGCGCTGGCCGAGACGACCCGGGAGCTGACCCGGCTCGACGTGGCCCAGTGGCGGCCCGAGCTGGCCGGCGCGCTGCAGGCGCTGCGCCGCCCGGAGAGCACGGCCACCCTGCCGATCGGCTTCGACCCGCGGGCCCGCCGGCTCTTCGCCCGGGCCAGTGTCCTCGACCAGGTGCTCACCCTGGCCGAGCACAACACCCCCGGCGGCGCGGTGAACGGGCACGAGGCCCAGCAGCGCGACGCCGCCCTTCGCCCACTGACCACAGCCTGCCGGCAGGCGCTGGTGTCGGCCTGCAATTCTCCGCTGCATGCCTGACCGCTACGCGCACTGCACCTTCTGCGGCGCCCGCTTCACTCCGCGGCTGTCCTGGCCGCGCCGCTGCGACGCGTGCGGCGAGATCAGTTACCTGAATCCGAAACCGGTGGCCGTCGCGCTGCTGCCGGTCGGCGCTGGCCTGCTGGTGGTGCGCCGCGGCATCCCGCCGGCACGCGACACGCTCGCCCTACCGGGCGGTTTCCTGGAGGTGGGCGAGACCTGGCAGCAGGGCGCGGTCCGCGAGCTGCGCGAGGAGGTGGGGGTCCAGGCCGACCCCGATTCGGTACGCCTCTACGACGCGCTCAGTGCCCCGGACGGCACACTGCTGGTCTTCGGCCTGCTCCCGCCGCTGACCAGCGAGCTGCCCCCGTCGACCCGCACCGAGGAGGCCCTGGGCTGGCAGGTCATCGACGGCCCGACCGAACTCGGTTTCGACCTGCACACCCGGGTCGCCGACCGCTTCTTCGCCGCCCGCTGAGCCGTCGTTTACGGGCGGGTGGTCTGCCGGGCCGGGCGGGCGGGCGCGGCCACCTTGCGCGACGCCACGACGTGCGGGTCCGGCTGCGACGACGGTTTCGGGTCGGCGCGGTTCATCGCCGCCAGGCCGCGCTGCATTGCCGCCTTGAGCAGCCGGGCACCGCGCCGCTCCAGGAAGCGGTGCACCAGCCAGGAAATGCCCAGCATCAGCACGATCGTGGCGACGACCGACAACCACACCGGCACGCCGGTGTGTAGGTAGAGGGCCCGTAGGATCGTGTAGCCGATCCGCTGATGCAGCAGGTAGAACGGGTAGGTCAGGGCGCCCGCGATCGGCAGCCAGCGCCAGGTGATCCGATCGGTGCGGCCGAGCGCGACCAGCAGCAGCACCGCGTAGGACACTGTGATGAAGACCAGGCCGGGCCAGCTCGGCACGACGAAGCCCGGATTCTGGTGGTGCAGCCGGTCGTCGACCCGTTGCAGGCTGACCAGCCAGGCGAAACCGGTCATGGCGTAGAGCAGCGGGGTCGGCCCGAAGCGACGGATCAGATACATCGTGATGCCGGCGATGAAGTACGGCGCGTAGTCGGTGATCAGCAGCATGTTGAGCTGGGCGTTGAGCATGGACGGTCCGAAGATCGCGACGGTCATCCAGACACAGCAGAAGACCACCATCCGCCGATACGTGAACCCGGCTCGCAGCAGCAGCGCCATCATCAGGTAGAAGCGCAGCTCGGTGAAGAGGGTCCAGTAGACTCCGTCGACATTGTCCACGCCGAGCGGCTGCTGCAGCATGGTCAGGTTGACCAGGATCTGCAGCACGGTCGGCCGGCCGGTGGCGGGGCCGGCGTTGTTCACCAACCAGGACAGCGCCACCACGGAGGTCAGCAGCACCGCGATCCAGTAGGCCGGGTAGAGCCGGCTGACCCGGGAGGTGAAGAAGTCGCCCAGCGTGCGGCCCCAGGCGCTCATGCAGATCACGAAGCCGCTGATCATGAAGAACAACTCGACGCCGAGGAAGCCGTAGATCGAGACATGCACGGTCCGGGGCAGGAAGTGCTCCGGAAGGGTCGATCCGTCAATGCGCCACGCGACCGTATAGTGAAAGACCGCGACCGCCAGTGCGGCGATCAGCCGAAGCGCGTCGAGCGCGGCCAACCGGGGTCTACGGACGCTCGCAGAAGTCGACACCCGGCAGAGGCTAGCGGGTGCGCACCACCCGCGCCGACCGAATGCCCTCAGATCTCGTCAATGAGATCGGCCACCGAATCGACGATCCTCGACGGCCGGTACGGATAGCGCTCACTCTCCGCACGGTCGCTGATGCCGGTGAGCACGAGGATGGTCTCCAGGCCCGCCTCCAGCCCGCAGAGCACGTCGGTGTCCATCCGGTCACCGATCATCGCGGTGCTCTCCGAATGGGCCTCGATCGTGTTGAGCGCCGAGCGCATCATCATCGGGTTGGGCTTGCCGACGAAGTACGGGTCGACGCCGGTGGCCTTCGAGATCATCGCCGCGACCGAGCCGGCCGCCGGGAGCGCGCCTTCGTTGGACGGCCCGGTCGCATCCGGGTTCGTGCAGATGAACTTGGCGCCGTCGTTGATCAGCCGGACCGCCTTGGTGATCGCCTCAAAGCTGTAGGTGCGGGTCTCGCCCAGCACCACGTAGTCGGGGGCGAAGTCGGTCAGCACGTACCCGGCCGCGTGCATCGCCGTGGTCAGCCCGGCCTCCCCGATCACGTACGCGGTGCCGCCGGGTCGCTGGTCGGCGAGGAACTGCGCGGTCGCCAGCCCCGCCGTCCAGATCGACTGCTCGCCGACGTCGAAGCCCATCCGGTTGAGCCGGGCCTGCAGGTCACGCGGGGTGTAGATGGAGTTGTTGGTCAGGATCAGGAACGGTTTGCCGGAATCTTTCATCCGGTTGACGAACTCGGGGGCGCCGGGCACCGGCTCACCCTCGTGGACGAGCACGCCGTCCATGTCGGTCAGCCAGCTCTCGACTGCTTTACGCTCGGTCATGACGCATCTCCCTTCGGCGTTGCGGGGGCGGGCAGCAGTCCTGCGGGCAGAGGTCCCAGATCGGCAGCCTACCGAGCCGGTCCCGGGGTGCCTCGGTCGTGCGTTCGAGGACCAGTTCGCGGATCATCGCGACGAACCGCGGGTCGGTGCCCGGGGTGGCCGCGCGGGCGTAGCCCAGGCCCAGCTCCCGGGCTGTCTCCGCGGCCTCGTTGTCGAGATCCCAGAGCACTTCGAGGTGGTCGGAGACGAAGCCGATCGGGCTGACCACGACGTCGGTGACGCCCTTGTCGGCCAGCGCGCGCAGGTGGTCGTTCACGTCCGGCTCCAGCCACGGCACCTGCGGCGGGCCCGAGCGGCTCTGCCAGACCAGGTCCCAGGGCAGCTCCGGGGCGACCGCGGCGTGCACCAGGCCGGCCGTCTCGGTCAGCTGCGCGGTGTAGCGGCCGCCCGTCGGGCCGGCGGTCGCCGCCATCGACACCGGGATGGAGTGGGCGGTGAAGACGATCCGGGTGCTCGCCCGGCGCTGCGGGTCGAGCGTACCCAGCGCGGCGCGCAGCGCGTCGGTGTGCGGCCCGACGAAGCCGGGATGGTCGTGGAACTGGCGCAGCTTGCTGATCGCCGGAGCGCCGGGGCCGACCTTGGCCCGGGCCGCGGCGATGTCCTCCCAGTACTGCCGGCACGACGAGTAGCCGCCGTACGCGCTGGTGGCGAAGCCGAGCGCGGAGGTGACGCCGTCGTCGCGCAGCCGCGCCACCGTGTCGGCGAGCATCGGCGGCCAGTTCCGGTTGCCCCAGTACAGCGGCAGCTCGATGCCGTGGCCGGCGAAGTCGGCGCCGACCGCGGCCAGCAGCTCCCGGCACTGCGCGTTGATCGGCGACACGCCGCCGAAGTGGTAATAGTGCTCGGCCACCTCGGCGAGGCGTTCCTCGGGTACGTCCCGCCCGCGCGTCACGTTGCGCAGGAACGGCAGCACGTCGTCGCGGTGCTCGGGTCCGCCGAAAGACAGCAGGAGAAACGCGTCGTAGCCCACCCGAGCATCCTCCCGGACGCCCCGGCGCCGGTACCACAGGCCCCCGGATCACGCCCCCAGCGCGTGGTACCCGCCGTCGACGTGGACCCTTTCGCCGGTCGTCGCCGGGCACCAGTCCGGCAGCAGGGCGCACCCCGCGCCCATCCCGTCGTACGCCGGCCAGGCCTTTGTCGCGTCGACGGTGGTGAGACCGACCACGGTCAGTGCCCCATGCCGAGGCCACCGTCGACCGGGATGACCGCGCCGCTGATGTAGCCGGCGGCGTCGCCTGCCAGCCAGGTCACCGCGGCGGCCACCTCGTCCGGGTGGGCCAGCCGGCCGGCCGGGATCGCCTTGCGGATCTCGGCCTTGCGGGCCTCGGGCAGCACCGCGGTCATCTCGGTTTCGATGAACCCGGGCGCCACCACGTTCGCCGTGATGTTGCGGGCGCCGAGCTCACGGGTGATCGAACGGGCCATGCCGACCAGCCCGGCCTTGCTCGCGGCGTAGTTGACCTGGCCCGGCCCGCCGGAGAGGCCGATCACCGAGGAGATGAAGATGATCCGGCCCCACTTGGCCCGGAGCATCTTCGAACCGGCCCGCTTGGCGCAGCGGAAGGCGCCGGTCAGGTTGGTGTCGATCACCCGGGTGAACTGGTCCTCTGACATCCGCAGCAGCAGCGTGTCGTCGGTGATCCCGGCGTTGGCCACCAGCACCTCGACCGGCCCCAGCTCGGCCTCGACCGCGCTGAACGCCGCGTCCACCGCCGCGCTGTCGGTGATGTCGCACAGCACGCCGAACATGCCCTCGGGCGCGCCGCTGCCACGGTGGGTGATGGCGACCCGGTCGCCCTGCTTGACAAACGCCTGGGCGACGGACAGGCCGATGCCCCGGTTTCCTCCGGTCACCAACACGGTGCGAGCCAACGCAGACACTCCCTCTCGAGGCGGCGGGACCACCGCCGCAACCGGCAAATTGGTGGAGCGTATCGGCCGCGTTGCCGGGGCACGCGGGCGACGCGCAAACCCAGTTTTCCTTAACTGGCGATTTGGCGAATATCCGCCCCGCGGCCACCCCATCCTCCGCCGCCACGCCATTCCCGCGGACGCCAAGTCGGCCGACAGGGCCGGGTTGCCGCGAGCACACCCGGCCGGTATCAGCCATCCCGGCAAACCGGCGAAGCCCGGGCTGGGTCAAAGGCCGATCCCCCGGCCACAGCTGGCGCAGTCCCAGGACGGCCGGGCCGCCGGGTGGTCGTCGGTCACCGAGCACCGGCCGGCTTGTCGCCCTTGTGTGCCTCGCACGGGCAGTGGTCGGGGTCGACGCAGTCGCGGTGCCAGGCGGCCTTGCGCTCGGGCGTATCGCGGCGCTCTTCGATCCAGCACGCCATCGTCAGGCCCCGCCGCTGACCGGCGGCCTTCGGCGCGGTCATCGCCCGGCCGGGCCGGTGCGGGCGGCCTGGCCGCGGGTGAGCAGAGGGCTCACGGTCGGGTGAACGGCCGTCGGCTGGTCGAGGATCTGAGCCACGCCGATCAGCCGGTCCCGGGCCGCGGCCCGCTCCTCGTCCTGCCACCGGCGCAGCTCGGCGAGAGCCTGCCGGCGCCGGATCTTCGCACCGTACGGCGGCATCAGCCACCAGATCCACCGTTGCACGTCCCGCTCCCGTCCCGAAAGGGGAGGCGACGGGCAGGGTTCTCGCGGCCCCACCGCCCGCCGCCTCCGGCTTGGCCGTGGCGCGGAGTTGCCCGAACGTGACGTTCCGTCCACTCCCTCACAATGACGCCCCAATGTCGCATCCCGCGACGACGTCGGGGGCGTCCGACCGGCGGCATTTAGGGGCGACATTGGGGCGACATTGGCGCTAGCGTGGAGCCATGACGCCCAACACGACGCTGCGCGCCGTACGTGTCAGCCTGCGCCTGAGTCAAGACGACTTCGCCCATGCGCTGCAACGAGCCGGGGTCGAGGCCGGCGAGCCCAACACCGCCAACAAGCGCCTCGTGCAGCGCTGGGAGTCGGGTATTAGCACCGAACCCCGCCCGATCTACGCCCGCGCTCTCGAGATGGTCACCGGCCTGCCCATCGAGTCCCTCGGCTTTCCCGTGGGCGTTGACGCCCTGGTCGTCGACGACGGTCGCGGCGGCCACGACCTCGAGGTCCGCGCTACCCCTGGATCGGCCGCCGGGGCCAGCCCGACCAGGTTCGGCAATTACGCCGGCGTCTGGCTGAGCAGATACGAGTTCTTCTCCAGCGGCCGCAACAAGGCGTACACCTTCCAGCACTACGCCGTCGTGCTCCAGCACGGGAACCGGCTCACCGTGCGCAGCCTCCCCGGCTCCGCCGATTCCACCATGAGTATGGAACTCGTCGCAGACGGCAATGTGGTCACCGGCACGTGGACCGAGCAGACCTCCGTTGACGGCTACTACCGCGGCGCCCGGTACCACGGCGCTATCCAGCTGCTGGGCGAGCCGAGCGGACGTCGGCTCGCTGGCAAGTGGGTGGGATTCGGCTCGTCGATGGACGTGAACACGGGCCCGTGGGCGTTGACGTTCCAGGACGCCTCGACGAGCAAGGCCAGTCTTGACGCGTATGACAGGCCACCGCCTGCCGTCTCATAGTCCCAGC
>JAVHVY010000273.1:0-12600 GCA_032160305.1 Actinoplanes sp. | reverse complement strand
CGACGACACCGACGGCAGCGATGTCAACGTCGTCGTGGTCACGTACCGAAACGGGGCCGGCCCGCACCCGGTCCTGCGCCGCGTCGACGGGACACTGGTCGAGCTCACCGTGATCGCCGGCGACGAGGGCCTGCGGCAGGCGCGGGAGCTGACGCCACGCTGGCCACTGGTGGCCGACCGGTACGTGACGACCAGGGACCTCTTCGACCCGCGCGGCTGGTTCGGCAAGCAGCGCGACGTGCATCTGGGCCGGCTCGCCGAAACCCGCCCGGGCGAGTTCAGCGCGCTGGCCCGGCACAACTGGTGTGTCGCCTCCGGCGCGCACGCCCGCGCGGTCCGCCTCGCCGAGTGGTACGACACCGACACGGCGATGGTGCTGATGGCCGACGCCCGGCTGCACACGGCGATGGTGGCCGGCCTGCTCAGCCGCACCTACTTCCGCAACCGGGCCGACGCCGTACGCCGCACCGGTTTGGCCGGAGCCGACATCACCGAGCTGCGGGCGACGCTGACGGCCCAGGCCGAGGATCTGACCGCCCGCGGCCGCCCGGTCGACGGCACGCTCGCGGCACTCTTCGAGTAACCAACCGACCGCCGAGCCACCGGCGCCGGCCCCGTGCGGCCGGCCATGACCGCGTCCAGCCGGCGTGACCGCACCCAACCGGCGTGACCGCACCCAACCGGCAGGACCGCACCCAACCGGCAGGACCGCGCCGGGCTCGACCGGCTCGCTTACGCCAGCGTCAGAATCTCGTAGCCGTCATCCGTCACCACCAGCGTGTGCTCGAACTGGGCCGTCCACGTACGGTCCTTCGTGACGACCGTCCATCCGTCGCTCCACATCTCGTAGTCGTGGGTTCCGAGGGTGATCATCGGTTCGATGGTGAAGGTCATCCCGGGCTCCATCACCGTGTCCAGCCTGGGGTTGTCGTAGTGCGGGACATACAGCCCCGAATGGAACGTCTCGCCGATGCCGTGGCCGGTGAAGTCCCGGACCACGCCGTACTGGAAGCGCCTCGCGTACGCCTCGATGACCCGGCCGATCGCATTGATGGGGCGGCCGGGCGCCACCGTGCGGATGCCCCGCATCATCGCCTCGTGGGTGCGCTCGACGAGCAGCAGCGTCTCCTGCGAGGTCTCACCCACACAGAAGGTCGCATCGGTGTCGCCGTGCACGCCGTTGATGAACGCGGTCACGTCGACGTTGATGATGTCGCCGTCCTGGAGCTGCGTGGTGTCCGGGATGCCGTGGCAGATCACCTCGTTGAGCGAGGTGCAGCAGGATTTCGGAAAGCCCTTGTAGCCCAGCGTCGACGGGTACGCCCCGTGGTCGCAGAGGAACTCGTGCACCACCCGGTCGATCTCGTCCGTGGTCACGCCCGGTTTGCAGTGCTCCCCGGCGAGTTGGAGGGCCTGGGCGGCGAGCCGGCTCGCGAGTCGCATCTTGTCGATCGTCTCGGCGGTCTGCACGTGCGAGCCGCTCCACACCTTCGGGCGCTTCTTACCCACGTACTCCGGGCGGGGGATCGAGGCCGGCACCGCCCGCCAGGGCGACTGCTTTCCCGGCACCAAGGGGGCGCGAAGGGTCATCCGTCCAGCCTAACGCCGAGGCGAGCAGATCAGCCGAAGGCGGGCAGCCCGTCGATGCTGGCCGAGTTCTTCACCCTGCGGTAGTCGGCGAGATCGTCGTCCGTACGCCGGGAGTGCGCCCGCACGAGCAGGTCACGGTCGCCCTCGTAGCTCATCAGCGGCACCGAGTACCCGCACGAGTCGCTGACCCGGCGCACGGCCACGTCGATGATCGCCCGGACCCCGTGGGTGTCCGGCGGCGCCGGGAAGCAGTCGAACAGCGCGGCGAAGTCGGGGTCGTCCAAGGCGACCGACCGGCCGGTTCCGTGCAGGCGCACGATGTTCGGCGGGCCCTGGAAGGCACAGAACATGATCGTAATCCGGCCGTTGTCCCGCAGGTGGGCCGTCGTCTCAGCGCCACTGCCGTGGTAATCGAGGTAGGCGACGCGCAACTCGTCGAGCACGGCGAACGTTCCGGTCATCCCTTTCGGCGAGACGTTGACGTGCCCCACGGGTCCACTCGGCGCGGTGGCCACGAAGAACATGGGCTGGGCGGCGATAAACTCCCGCAGGCGACCGTCGATACGCTCATGAACCTTCATGACCCCATCCTGGTCCGGTCCCGCCTGCGGCGGCGAGCCGTTCCCGTCAGGCGGCCAGTCGCTCGAAGCTGCCCAGGCCGGCGCGGCGGGCGGCCGCCACGGTCAGGGCCCCGAACGAGCGCATGTCGGCCGTGCGTTCCGGATGCCACTGCACGCCGAGCGCGAACGAGCGCTGGGGGTCCTCGATGATCTCGACCACCCGATCGTCCGGGCACCAGCCGGTGGCGGTGAAGCTGCCCGGATCGTCGACGGCCTGGTGGTGGAACGAGTTGACGGTCAGGTGCGCGCCGAGCAGCTCATGGGCCGCCGACCCGGGCTTGATCACCACATCGTGCCGGCCGTACATGGTCGAGTCGGCGGCCAGCGGGTCGGTGCCCGACTGGGCCTGGTGCCGGGAGTGTCCGACCAGGTCGGGCAGGTGCTGGTGCAGGCTGCCGCCGGTGACCACGGCCATCAGCTGCATGCCCCGGCAGACTCCGAGCACGGGCATGTCCATCTCCAGGGCCGCGCGCATCAGGATCAGCTCGGAGGCGTCCCGCGGCGCGTCGACCTCCGTTGCCGGATGCTGCTTGGCGCCCCAGGTGCGGGGGTCGATGTCGTCACCGCCGGCGAAGACGATGCCGTCGAGCGAATCGAGGACGTCGGTGCCGGGGTCGTCGGGGGTGATCAGCACTGCGCGGCCGCCGGTGGCGTGTACGGCCCGGACGTAGGTCATCGGGAGCATGCCGACCAGCAGGTCGTTGCTGCCGTACTGGACCTGCTTCGCGTACGCGGTGATGCCGATCAGTGGCCTGCTCATGGTCCTCCTTGTCTGTCCCGACCCCATCGGCGGCCGGGGCCGGTGGTTTAGCGTGCGGCTCGTACGAGTGCTCCGAAGAGCCGTTGATCCCTTGTTACCTCGGGATGCCACTGGACGCCGAGGACGAACCGGTGGGCCGGGTCCTCGACCGCCTCGACGACGCCGTCCGCGGTGTGACCAGTGACGATGAGCGTGCCCGGGTCGGCCACCCCCTGATGGTGGTAGCAGTGGATGGCCCGGTCGTCGCCCATCAGGGCGGCGATCCGGCTGCCTGGTGTGACCTGCGCCTCCAGCTGGCCGTAGACGCCCGGCGCGGGCCGGTGCATCTCGTGGCCCACCAGGTCGGGCAGGTGCTGGTGCAGCCGCCCGCCGGCCGCGACGGTCAGCAGTTGCAGGCCGCGGCAGACGCCGAGAATCGGCAGGTCGGCGGCGAGTGCGGCGCGGGCGAGCAGCAGCTCGCCCGCATCCCGGTCCGGCCGGAGGTCGGTGAGCGGAGCCGGCTGCTCGCCGTAGAGCCGCGGGCCGACGTCGGCGCCGCCGCTGAAGACCAGGCCGCCCAGCATGCGCAGCACGTCGGCGTCCTGGTCGTCGGGCGGGAGCAGCACGGCCCGGCCGCCGGCGAGCGTGACGGCCTCGACGTAGACCTGCGGGATCAGGGCGGCCCGCAGATCGCGCCAAACCGCCCAGCTCGCGGGCTCCACATACGTGGTGATGCCGATGACCGGACGCATGGTTTCACCGTAATGATCTCGTGTTACGGATCGACTAGGTATTGGACGCGGGCGCGCGGCGTTCGCCGAATTGACACGAACGCCGCGCCCGGGTCCCTCTTTCCCACCCGCGCAGCGATCAGGAGCGTGCGCGGGCGGGGATCCGACCCCTGCGCCCGGCGTGAGCTGGGTGTATCGCAGCGGTGCCCACCGGACCGGGGTCCCAAACAATTTACAGCGGAGTTACGTACGCGCCGGTGATGCCGCCGTCGACCACGAATTGCGATGCGGTCATGAAAGAAGCGTCGTCGCTGGCCAGAAAGGCCACGGCGGCGGCGATCTCGGCCGGTTCGGCGAACCGGCCCATCGGCACGTGCACCAGCCGGCGGGCCGCCCGTTCGGGGTCTTTGGCGAAGAGTTCCATCAGCAGGGGCGTGGCGACCGGGCCGGGGCAGAGCGCGTTGATCCGGATGCCTTCGCGGGCGAACTGCACGCCCAGCTCCCGGGTCATCGCCAGCACGCCGCCCTTGCTGGCCGTGTAGGCGATCTGCGAGGTGGCCGCTCCGAGCAGCGCCACGAACGACGCGGTGTTGATGATCGAGCCCTTGCCCTGCCGTTGCATGTGCGGGATCGCGTACTTGCAGCAGAAGAAGACGCTGGTCGTGTTGACCCGGAGCACGCGCTCCCAGGCGTCCAGGCCGGTGACCAGGATCGAGTCGTCGTCGGGCGGGGAGATGCCGGCGTTGTTGAAGGCGATGTCCACTCGCCCGTGCCGCTCGGCCACGCCGTCGAAGAGCGCTCGCACCGACGCCTCGTCGCTCACATCGCAGGCGACGAACTCACCGCCGACCTCCTCGGCCGCCTGCGTGCCGGCCCCCGCGGAGATGTCCACGCACACCACCCGAGCGCCTTCCGCGGCGAACCGCCGGGCGGTGGCCAGCCCGATGCCGCTGCCGGCCCCGGTGATCACCGCTACGCGGTCTCGCAGTCGTTGCATCAAGGCCCCTCAGGAATCCGTGGAGATGAAGACGTTCTTCACGTCGGTGAAGCTGTGCAGTGCGTCCGGGCCCAGCTCCCGGCCCAGCCCGGACTGCTTCATGCCGCCGAACGGAGTCCAGTAGCGCACCGATGAGTGGCTGTTGACGCTCAGCGCGCCGGTCTCGACCTCGCGGGAGACGCGCAGCGCCCGGCCCAGGTCGCGGGTCCAGATCGAGCCGGAGAGGCCGTACTCGCTGTCGTTGGCGAGCCGGATCGCGTCCTGCTCGTCGGTGAACGGCAGGACGGACAGCACCGGCCCGAAGACCTCCTCGCGCCAGTGCCGGTCGCCGGTCGACCTGGCGAGCAGGACGGTCGGCGGGAACCACCAGCCGTCCCCGTCCGGCGCGCTGCCGGCGAAGGCCACGTCCGCGTCGTCCACGTACGCCCGCACCGCCGACCGGTGCGCGGCGGAGATCAGCGGGCCCATCTGCGCGCTCGCCAGCGCCGGATCCTCGACCTTGAAGGCCTTGACCGCCGGCTCCAGCAGCGCGAGGAAGGTGTCGTACACCGAGGCCTGGACGAGCAACCGCGAGCGTGCGCAGCAGTCCTGGCCGGCGTTGTCGAAGACACTGGCCGGCGCGGCCGCCGCGGCCTTCGCCAGATCGGCGTCGGCGAAGACGATGTTGGCGCTCTTGCCGCCGAGCTCCAGCGTGACCCGTTTCACCTGGTCGGCACAGCCCGCCATGATCGACTTGCCGACGTCGGTCGACCCGGTGAAGACCACCTTGCGGACTGCCGGATGGGTGACGAAGCGTTGCCCGACCACCGACCCGCGGCCCGGCACGATCGTGAAGACGCCTTCCGGCAGGCCCGCCTCCAGGGCCAGCTCGCCGAGCCGGATCCCGGTCAGCGGGGTCAGTTCGGCCGGCTTCAGCACGACCGTGTTGCCGGCGGCCAGTGCCGGCGCGAAGCCCCAGCCGGCGATCGGCATCGGGAAATTCCACGGCACGATGATGCCGACCACGCCGAGCGGCTCGTGGAAAGTGATGTCGATCCCGCCGGCCACCGGGATCTGCCGCCCGGACATCCGCTCGGGCGCACCGGCGTAGTAGTTGAGCACGTCGCGGACGTTGCCGGCCTCCCAGCGAGCGTTGCCGATCGGATGCCCGGCGTTGCTCACCTCCAGCTGGGCGAGCTCCTCCAGGTGGTCGTCCACGACCGCCGCGAAGCGGCGCAGCAGCCGCGCCCGCTCCCCCGGCGCGACGTGACGCCACCCGGCGAAGGCGGTCCGCGCCCGCTCGATCGCCGCATCGGTCTCCGCAACACCGAGCGACGGTACGGAGGTGAGCACCGCACCCGTCGCCGGGTTGATCACATCAGTCACCGCTTGATCCTGACACCCGTCCGAGCACGCCGGCCAGCCGACCTGAGATCCGACTGAAGACCGTCCAGATTCACAACCGCTCGAAGCCGCGGCGAAGTTCCCAGTCGGTGACCGCCGCGTCGAAGGCGGTCAGCTCGACCGTGGCCATGTTCGCGTAGTGCGCGACCACGTCGTCCCCGAACGCCGCCTGGGCGACCGGGCTGAGCTGCCACAACTCGCCGGCCTCCCGCAGCGTGCCCGGCACCCGCGGCGCCGTCTCGTCGCCGTAGGCGTTCCCGGCGAATTCGTCTTCGAGTTCCAGTTCGTTCTCGATCCCGTGCAGCGCCCCCGCGATCAGGGCGGCGATCGCCAGGTACGGGTTCACGTCCCCGCCCGGCACCCGGTTCTCCACCCGCATGCCCTGCCCGTGCCCGGCCATCCGCAGCGCGCAGGTCCGGTTGTCGACGCCCCAGCGCAGCGCGGTCGGCGCGAACGAGCCCGGCTGGTAGCGCTTGTAGGAGTTGATGTTCGGCGCGAAGAGCAGGCTGAACTCGCGCATCGTGGCGAGCAGGCCGGCCAGCACCCGCTGCCCGGTGACGCTGAGGTGGGCGGGCCCGTCGCCGAGCATCGCCGACGTACCGTCGGAACCCCGCAGCGAGAAGTGGATGTGGCAGGAGTTGCCCTCGCGCTCGTTCGGCTTGGCCATGAAGGTGAGCGACATGCCCTCCTGGGCGGCGATCTCCTTGGCCCCGTTCTTGTAGATGACGTGGTTGTCTGCGCAGGTGAGCGCGTCGGCGTACCGGAAGGCGATCTCGTGCTGGCCGTAGTTGCACTCGCCCTTGGCGCTCTCCGGGATCAGCCCCGCGCCGTACATCTCGTTGCGGATGCGGCGCAGCATCGGCTCGACCCGAGCGGTGCCTAGCAGTGAATAGTCCACGTTGTATTGGTTCGCCGGGGTCAGCCCGCGGTAGTTGCTGCTGAACGCCGACTCGTAACTGTCCTGGAAGAGGATGAATTCAAGTTCGGTCCCCGCGTACGCGGAAAGGCCGTGCTCAGCGAGACGGTCGAGTTGCCGGCGCAGGATCTGCCGGGGTGACGCATAGACCGGCTCCCCGCTCGTGGTCTCCAGGTCCGCGAGGACCAGAGCCGTGCCCGGCTGCCAGGGCACCTGCCGCAGCGTCGCGAAGTCGGGCCTCATCACGAAGTCGCCGTAACCGCTGGCCCAGGACGACATGGCATAGCCGTCGACGGTGTTCATGTCGACGTCGACCGCGAGTAGATAGTTGCAGCCCTCGCTGCCCCCGTGGACCACCTCGTCCATGAAATACCGGCCGTGCAGCCGTTTGCCCTGCAGCCGCCCCTGCATGTCGGTGAGCGCGAGCACGACGGTGTCGAAACTGCCGTTGTCGACTCCGACGGCCAAGTCTTCGAGATTCATGCATCCCTCCGGGGTGTGGGGGCCGGGCAACTGCCCGGCCCCCCTCTAATAGATCACTCTCCGGTGGGCATCGTCTGCTCTCCGTGCGCGGCTTTCTCAATCAGGTTCTGCTTCGGCCCGGTGAACCACTTGCGGGCACTGGCGAACCACCAGATCGTCGCCGCGCCGACCACGACGATCACGGCGAAGATCGTGTAGTTGAAATTCTTCGCCGTGATCGGGCTGGCCGTCGGCAGGACGAACAGGATGCAGATGATCACGACCCAGATGATCGCGAGCCAGCCGATCGGGGCGCTCCACCTGCCGAGGCTCCACGGGCCCGGCGTGAAGTCCGGGTTGAGCCGGCGCAGCAGGACCGGCCCGACGTAGGCGATGTAGAGCCCGATCACCGCGATCGAGGTGGCGGCCAGGTAGGCGGTGGTGTTCCACAGCGACGGCAGCACCAGGATCGCCGAGATGGTCACGCAGAGCCAGATGGAGTTGGTCGGCGTGCCGGTCCGCGGGTTGACCTTCTTCCAGATCCGCGAGCCCGGCAGCGCGCCGTCCCGGGCGAAGGCGTACGACATCCGCGAGTTCGCGGTCACCGACGCCATCCCGCAGAACCACTGCGCGACCATGCAGATGAAGAGCAGGAAGACGCCGAGGTTGTGCCCCGCCGCGTCGATGAAGATCTGCGCCGGCGGCAGGCCCAGCGAACTGCCCAGCTCGGCGTCGTAGTCCTGGATCGACCAGGTGATCGCCACCAGCAGCACGAAGCCGGCGATCACCGACACGACCACCGAGCTGACGATGCCGCGCGGCGCGGCGACGGCGGCGTCATGGGTCTCTTCCGCGACGTGCGCGGAGGCGTCATAGCCGGTGTACGTGTACTGCGCCATCAGCAGCCCGATGAGTACGGCGTAGATGCCGGCCCCGGCGAAGGTGAAGCCGGTGGCGTTGTGCACCTCGAAGAACACCTCGGAGAACGGCTTGTGCTTGTCCGGCACCACCGCGAGAACCACGACGATGACGGCCACGCCGACGAGATGCCACCAGGCGCTCACATCGGAGAGCAGTCGGACCAGGCTGACGCCGAAGGTGTTCAGCAGCCCGTGCACGATGATGATCACCAGGAAGATCAGGAACGTCCTGCCCGGCGTGACCGTCATGTCGAAGGCCAGGCTGAGGAACGCGGCCGTGGTGATGGCCGCCCCGAAGTCGATGGCCGCGGTGACGGCCACCTCGCCGAGGAAGTTGAACCACCCGATGAACCAGGCCCAGGCGGCCTTGTTCTGTTTGGCGAGAGCCGCGGCCCACCAGTAGAGGGCGCCCGCGGTCGGGTACGCCGAGCAGACCTCGGCCATGGCCAGGGCGACCAGAGTGACCATGATGCCGACGAAGACCCAGCCGAGCGTGATGGCGACCGGCCCGCCCGCAGTCATGGCCAGGCCGTACGACGTGATCGCGCCGGCCAGAATGGAGATGATCGAGAAAGAGACCGCGAAGTTGGAGAAGCCGGACAGTCGGCGATGCAGCTCCTGCTGATAGCCGAGCTGGGCGAGGCGTTCTTCGTCGGTGCCGGGGACGGATTCAGTACTCATGTGTCTCCCTCAGCCAGGGGGGTGACTGTGACCCAGGCCACTGTCTGCCGAGATGATCGCGCCGCCGGGTTACGCGCGTCAATGAATGCTGTTAATTGCGTTGCCCGGCCCGGGTCGAGACCGGCACACTCAAGCCATGTCAGGGCATCGAACCGCGGGGCACGGGTCATCCCGTCGCACCTCCCGCGCGGCCCTGCCGGTGTACTGACGCTGGGTTCACAGCGCGCGGGCCCTCGGCAGGCCCAGCGAACCAGCTTCACCACCCGCGACGGCGCGGGGGCGCGGTCACCTCTCTCTCGACATGGCACCGCCGTGCCAAGCGCCCGCCCCCGCGCCGCCGCATCGACGTGGGCGAATATGGTGATTCGCCGGAAAAATCTACAGCGTCGAAGCTAGAAATCTGGTCGCGACCGGCATAGTCTTTACGGGTCGGCCACCACAGCCGGCAAGCAACTGGCACTGACGCTGAGTTGGTTAAGGAGGACGAGATACCGCAACGACGCGAAATCGAACCGTCCCCGACCCGACAAGAGGTGATCGCAGCCGATGCCCATCAAGCAGGACGTTCGCTAGCGGCACGCAGGCGAACGTCCGACCCAGCCGACGACGGTCGGCAGTAGAACTGAACAGCCAGGGCCCCGGTTACCCGCCGGGGCCCTGGATTCTGTCGCGACCCTCTGTTTCCGAAAGTGCGACACTCTGGTCCGAAAGGCAGCATGAGCACCACGTTCGACGACGCCGACTTCCCGGCGTACACCATGGGACGAGCAGCCGAAATGCTCGGCGTGACCCCCGCCTTCCTCCGCAGTCTCGGTGCTGCCGGCTTGATCGAGCCGCAACGCTCCCACGGCGGCCACCGCCGCTACTCACGCCACCAACTCCACCTGGCCGGCCGGGTCCGCCAACTCCTCGACGAGGGCCTGCTCCTGACCGCCGCCTGCCGCATAGTCCTGCTGGAAGACCGGCTGGCGGCCGCCCACCGCCGCATTCTCGACCTGGGTGGCGCCCTGACCCCCGACGACACCGCAGACACACCGACCCCGACCCATCCGGACATAGCAATAACCAGCTACTACCGGACCTGACACCAACGACGCGCCACCCGCCCCGTTGACGGTGGCTATTGCTCGCCGGCCACCAGACCGGTGGCCCGCGGGCTCGCTTCCCAGAGTCGGCGGGTGCGCGCCAGGTTGGTCGCACGCGGCATGGCGCGCGGATGTTTCGTCCGACCGAGCGGCACGACCTCATCGCCGGCTCGCGCGAACGCCTGAGCCGCGGCGAGCCCGATGCCGGAACTGCCTCCTCACCACCACAGAGCGCGCCATGCGTCAGTGGATCACCTACTGTTGCGCGGATGACCCGCAACCGGTGGCTGGCTGCCACCGCCGGACCGGCTGTCCTGGTCGGCGTGCTGGTGATGCTGGCCGCTCTGGTCGGTACGCCCGGCTCCTGGCTGACCGGATACGTCAGCGAGGCGGGGACCTCCGGCCAGCCCTACGCCGGCGCGTACCGATGCGGTCTGGTCCTTCTTGCGCTCGGTGTCGCCCTCCTCGGCAGCACCCTGCGACGCCTACGACCGGTCGGCGCTCTGCTTCTGGGCGCCGCCGTGCTGGCCGGCGTCTCCGCGGTAGTGCCGTGCAGCCGTGGCTGCCCGTTGCCGCCCTTCGCGTCGCCGACCACGGCGGACGTCGTGCACGCCGCCGCCAGTATCGTGGGGATGGTCACGCTTGCCACGGCGATGGTGCTGGTGGCGTTGACCCCGGCCCTCGGCTGTGCAGCCCGGCGGCTGGCCGTCTGTGCCGTGGCGCTGGTAGTCCCGCTCGGCGGGTGTCTCGGCCTGACCATGCTCTTCATCGGGCGCGGCCCGTTGAATGCGGCCCTGGAGCGGCTCCTGCTCGTCATCGCCGTCAGCTGGCTGATCGGAACGTGCCTCCTGACGGCTGGGCCACCCCGTGCGCCCGCAGCCGCTTGCACCGCGTCCTCGCCGGCGCATGCGCTGCCGCCGACGAGGGCCTGGGCACGACCGCACCGCGGTAGCTCAGCTGACCCGCCGGACGATCGCCAGCAGCGATTCCGCGACGTCCTCGATGGAGCGCTCCGGCTGGAAGACCAACCAGTCAACGGCCACGACCAGGCCGACGCCGAAAAGCGCTGAGGAGGCCACCCGTCGATGAACCACCCCAGGTGGTGGACCTCACCCGGAACCACCCCAGGTGGTGGACCTCACCTGCCGAACCGGGCAGGATCGGGTCATGTCGACGCGCTGGGGCATGACGGTTCCACTGGGAGGTGTGCCGCTGGCCGACCACGCCACCGTCTTCGCAGCCCTGGCCGACGCGGGTTTCACCGACCTGTGGTCGTCGGAGGTGTCCGGCACCGACGCCTTCACACCGTTGGCACTGGCCGCGGCCTGGCAGCCCAGGATGCACCTCGGCACCGCGATCGCACCGGCCTTCACCCGCGGCCCGGCCCTGCTCGCCCAGTCGGCAGCAGCTCTCGCAGAGGCGGCCCCCAGCCGTTTCCAGCTCGGCATCGGCGCGTCGTCGCCGGTCGTGGTCAGTGACTGGAACGCGGTGGATCACGTCAAGCCCTATGCCCGCAGCCGCGACATCCTCCGGTTTCTCCGCACCACCCTGGCCGGCGGAAGGGTCGACGAGGAGTTCGAGACCTTCACGGTCCGCCGCTTCCGTCTCGAACGCCCACCGGCGATCCCTCCCCAGGTGCTGCTTGCCGCCTTGCGCCCCGGCATGCTGCGCCTGGCCGCCCGCGAGGCTGACGGGGTGATCCTCAATTGGCTCGCATCGACTGACCTACCCCAGATCCTCGCCGAGTTGGCCCGGCCGGCCGCGAGCGCCGAAGCCGCGAACGGCGAGCTGAACACGCCGGTACCTGACGACTTCGACGTCGTGGCCCGGATCTTCGTCTGCCCTACACCTGACGCCGCCTACGCGCGTACCGTCGCCCGGCGATTGATCGCCGCTTACCTCACCGTCCCCGCCTACGCGGACTTCCACCGCTGGCTGGGCCGCGAGGAAGTGCTCACCCCGGTCTGGAAGGCCTGGGCGGCCGGTGACCGCCGGGGCGCGGTGTCGGCGATCCCGGATTCCCTGGCCGACGAGTTAATCATGCACGGCGAGCCTGAACAGTGCCGCGACCAGGTCCAGGCCTACGCCAAGGCCGGGGTAACTGTCCCGGTGATGGCCCTGCTGCCGACCCCCGACCTCGAGAAGGCGGGCCCCACAGCCCTGACAGCGCTGATCAGCCGCCTTGCCCCCTGAGCGCCTGCCGCCCGCCGCACGGCGCCCGCCGCCAGCCGCACGGCGCCTGCCGTCTGCCGCCCGCCGCCATGCGGCCAGCGTGCCCGTTCGGCGAGGCAGACAGAGCGGCCAGTCAGCGGCCAGACAGAGCGGACGAGCGATCAGAAGAGCACTGTTGCGAAGGCGCCGGCCGATTGGAAGCCGCAGCGTGAGTACACGCGGCGGGCGGGCGTGTTGTAGTCGTTCACGTAGAGACTCACCGTCGGGGCGACGCGGCGTAGCGCGTCGCGCACAACTGCCGCCA
>JAVHVY010000255.1:0-16786 GCA_032160305.1 Actinoplanes sp. | reverse complement strand
GCCGCTGGTGGTGGGGGTGGAGTTGATCCACACGTCGTAGGCCACGTCGTAGGCGCCGGCGGCGGGTTGGACGGTGGACCACGAGGAGGTGGCCGATCCCAGCTTGCTGACCTGGATGGGCAGGTTGCTGTTGGTGGTGCAGGCGCCCCAGTGGCAGCCCTTATACAGCGACGGGTAGGTAGCCGGTGCGCCGTTGGTGGGGAGGTTGAAGTTAGCGGTGCTCAGGGACCAGGCGGTGCCGGTCGTGGCGGTGATGCACTGCTGGGCGGTGGAGTTCCACTCGTTGGCCTGCAGGGTGTACTCGCCGCCGTTGATGCTCATGGTGCCCTGCGGGTCGCAGGTGGTGGTGCCGGTGCCGGTACCGGGTGTGGTGGTGGCGGTGACGGCGGCCGAGGCGGCGGACTGGTTGCCGGCGGCGTCATGGGCCTTGACGGTGTAGCTGTATGCGGTAGAGGCGTTCAGGCCGGTGTCGGTGAAGGTGGTGCCGGTCACTGTTCCGGCCAGGGTGGAGCCGCGGTAGACGTCGTAGCCGGTGACGGCGACGTTGTCGGTGGAGGCGTTCCACGACAGGGTGGCGGTCGATGAGGTGGTACCGGTCACGGTCAGTGCGCCGGGGGTGCTGGGTGCGGTGGTGTCGCTACAGCTGCCGCCACCGGTGCCGCCGAGCGGGAACTGGTCGGTGGCCAGCATGGCCTGCTTGGCGGCGTTGGCCACCCCGGAGGCGTAGGAGTTGGGTGCCAGGCCGTAGGAGTCCTCGCCGTTGTAGGCCCAGTAGGTGAAGCCCATCTGCGGCTTGCTCCGGAGGTAGCTGAACAGGGAGCTGAACCACTGTCCCTGGGAGCCGGCGGTGCTGCTGTTGACGGCGGCGTCGTTGTTGGTGGTGCCGAACTCGCCGACCCACACGGGGGCGGTGCCCTGGTTGGACAGGTAGCCCCAGTTCTGGTCCCACACCGAGGCCAGGGACGCGGCGGTGGTGGAGCTGTTGAACCAGACCTGCTGGTACAGGTCGGGTCCGTAGTCGTGCGGGGAGTAGACCAGGTGGTTGGCCACGGTGAGTCGGACCGGGGCGCTGCCGGCCTGGCTCAGGTCGCCGCCCCACCAGGTGCCCACGAGCTTGCCGGTGGCGTCGGGGTGCTGGCCGATGCCCTCGACCATGATCAGGGCCTGCGGGTTGATGGCCAGGATGGCGTTGCCCGCGCGTTCGGCGGCAAGGCGCCAGTCGGTGGCGGTGCCGGTGCCCCAGGTGGCGCCGTTGGCGTAGTTGCCGTCGGTGCCGGTATGGGGCTCGTTGTGCAGGTCGTAGCCGATGACGGTGGTGTTGGCCTTGTAGCGGTTGGCCAGGAGCTTCCAGTTGGCTATGAACACCGACTCGGGGTACTGGCTGGTGAACCACAGGCCGTTGTCCTCGGCGCTGTTGCCGGCCTCGGAGCGGTGGTGGTCCAGGATGATCTTCAGACCCTGGGTGCCGGAGTACGTGATGATCTTGTCGAGGATCTGGATCGGGCTGAGCCCGGCCAGGTCGGCGTTCTGCCCGTTGGAGTAGTTGATCGAGCTGGGCGCGGAGGTCTGCGCGATCATCTGGTCGCTGTAGGGGATGCGGATGGTGTTGTAGCCCAGTGACTTGATGTTGTTGATGACGAACTTGTAGTCAACCGAGTACAGGCCGTGCACGACCGCGTCGGTGGTCTCGAAGCCGTACCAGTTGATGCCCGCGATGCGGACCGGGTTGTTGTTGGCGTCCACGGTCTGGTTGCCGCTGGTGTGCCAGAATCCGGCGCCGACCGTGCCGCCGGTGGAGCAGCCCGGGGAGGTGGTCACCGGCAGTGCGGTGCTGGCCGCGGAGATGTTCCCGGCGACATCCCTGGCCTTGACGGTGTAGGTGTAGGTCGTGGCCGCGGTCAGGCCGGTGTCGTTGTAGCCGGTGGTGGTGGAGCTGCCGACCTTGGTGCCGTTACGGAGGATGTCGTACCCGGCCACGCCGCTGCCGCCGGCATTGTCGGTGGAGGCGTCCCAGGCCAGGGTGACCGACGTGGCGCTCTGTGCGGAAGCGACCAGGTTCGCCGGTACCGAGGGGGCTGTCGTGTCCGAGCTGGCGGCCGAGGTGGTCACCGCGACCGCGGCGCTGGACGCCGAGGTGTTGCCTGCCACATCTCGTGCCTGGACGGTGTAGCTGTAGGCGGTGGAGGCGGTAAGGCCGGTGTCGGTGAAGGAGGTGCCGGCGCTGCTACCGACCTTGGTGGTGCCCCGGTAGACGTCGTATCCGGCCATGCCGCTGCCGCCGGCATTGTCGGTGGAAGCGGACCAGGACAGGGACACGGTCGTGGCGGTCTTGGCGGTCACCGCCAGGGCCGTGGGAACCGAGGGGGCGGTGGTGTCGTTGCCGCCGGTGGCAGGGGTGACGGCCGGGTAGGCGTTGGCGACCAGCTGGTCGAACTGGGCCGGGAACCACTTGCCCGACAGCGGTGCGTTCGCCAGGGCGCCGGTGGTGTGGCCGTTCCAACCCGCGCCGCTGGGCACATAGGTGGGGTCGCACATCCGGTCGAAGCCCTTGCCCTCGTTGTTGGGTATCGCCGTCGAGGAGCCGTCGGACTCACCGGGGGGCTTGACCCACACGAACGCGTCCAGGTGCGAAGAGGCGTAGCCGGCCGGGGTGGCCTGCGGCAGCTCGCCCAGGCCGGCGCCCGTGGGGTTGCACCAGGCTCCGCGGTGGGGCCGCTTGTCGACCTTGCTCGCGTTCAGGAACGTGCCCATGTCGGTACTGGTGCTCGCGGCGGTGGGTCGGCCCGAGCCGCCCCAGCCGTTGCGGGAGGTGTCGATCACCATGCCGATGCTGGCCGGGAAGCCATTGGACACCAGCCTGGGGTACATGTCGGCACTGAAGGTGGCCTCGTCCAGGTCCGGGTTCCACGCGTAGAAGTCGTTGGGCGCGGACGCGCCGATGACCAGCTGCCCGCCCACGGTGGTGGTCGCGGTTATGAACGGCTCCTTGAGCGGGGTGGTGTTGGCGGTGTCGGTGATGAACCCGTCCACACTGTTCACCCCGGCCGGGGTGGCCTTGGCGACCTTCGCGAACTCCGCGGCGGCCGGGCCGGAGTTGGAGGTCCAGCCGAGCCAGCCCGAGTGCGCGGAGTCCAGGTAGTTGTATACGTTGCTGATCGCGTGCAGCTTCGTCAGCGCGTACACAGTGCCCTGCTCGTAGAGCGGTCCAGCGGTCTGGCACGCCGCCACGGAGGAGTTGGTGACGATGTTGGGCAGCGAGTCGGGCTCGATCGTCGCCACGATCCGCAGGCTGGCGTACTTGGCCTGCGAGAGAATCGCTACGATCGGATCGATGTACTTCGTCTCGTACTGTGTCAGCCCTGCCGCGGTGGCCGGGATCTCGCCGTTGGAGGCCAGCGCGTTGCAGTCCCGGCCCGGGAGGTCGTAGATCACGACATTGAAGACCATGGGCGTAGTGCCCTGCTGCTGGGTCAGAGCGGCGTCCAGGTGAGCCTGCAGGCCCATACCCCCCGCCGGTCCGGTGATCGCGCCGATGCTGTCCATCCACACCGAGGTGGGCTGCTTCGCGACCGTGGCCATTTTGGCCTTCGTCGTGGCGTCGGACTGGGTGGCGGCCTCGCTTTGGACCTCCGCCTGCCACAACGGGTTCACGTACTGGGTGGCCCCCACGAAGGGGTTGTCCTGGTGGGCCTCGGCCGCATGCGCGGAGACGGCCCCGGCGAACGAGACCAGCATCGCGGCCCCGACAACGCCGGCGAGCACTGCGGCTCGCCGGCGATTCAGGTACTTGTGTTGCATGGTAGTTCCTCTCCTGACATGGGTGGATCGAGCGGGGATGAGCAACCTGCCGGCCCGGATCCACCCAGGTGGACCAGCAGAAGCAAACGCACAACACAGGCGCACAGACCGCAGGCACCCGGCACGTCGGTGACGTCCCGGCCCTGCACGTACGAGCGCTATAACCGCGCAACCCGCGGCGCGAGCCGACGGGCAGTTCGGCTCGACCAGGCGCTCAGCGGTAGGGGAGGGGCAGCGTGCAGTGGGGTCCCAGCGCGGCGGGCGAAGACAACGACATGGCGGTACTCCTAACGACTCGCCTTGCGGGGAAACACACGCCGATCATTGGGAGCGCTCCCAACGTTCAGGGAAAACTCAGAAGAGAGCAATGTCAATACCTGTGGATGGGGTTTTGCTGTAGTGGTTGGTTCGGGGTTGTTCGATGGGTGGTCGGGGCGTCGTCATGATCGCCCGGCTACTTCGTCGGTGAGTACGGGGATCACGACGTGGTCGAGGAGGTCTTGGCGGGCCACAGGCTGGGGTGCTTTGACCGCGGCACAGACTGATGCCCTGGCCAGAACATGCTGGTCAGGGCATACGGACGGTCCGTTTTTCACCAGACGGCGGCCAGTTCCGGATCCCGTTGGGTGAGTGGGTGCGGTGTCTGTTCCAGGAACCGCGCGAAGTCCCGCTGCCGGGTTGCGTGGAACAGGTCGGCGTCGACCATCAACCGCATCAGCTCGGGGAAGGCGACCTCGGGCTGCCAGCCCAGCTGTGCCTGCGCCCGCCGGGAGTCGGCGCACAGCGTCTCCACCTCGGCCGGACGGACCAGCTCCGGGTCTACCCGCACATACTCATGCCAGTCGAGGCCGACGTGCTCGAAGGCGATCTGGACCGCGTCGCGGACCGAGTACATCTGCCCGGTGCCGATCACGTAGTCGCCCGGCTCGTCCTGCTGGAGCATCAGGTGCATCGCCCGGACGTAGTCACCGGCGAAACCCCAGTCGCGGACCGCGTCCAGGTTGCCGAGCAGCAGCTCCTGCTGCGCGCCGGTCTTGATCTGGGCCACGGCGAGGGAGATCTTCCGGGTGACGAACTCGGCGCCGCGGCGCGGGGACTCGTGGTTGAACAGCATGCCGGAGACGGCGTAGAGGCCGAACGACTCGCGGTAGTTCTTGGTGATGAAGTGCCCATAGGCCTTCGCCACCCCGTACGGGCTGCGGGGGTGGAAGATCGTCGTCTCGTGCTGCGGCGTCTCGGCGATCTTGCCGAACATCTCGGACGAGGAGGCCTGGTAGAACCGGATCCCCGCGCGGCCGCCGTGTGTGGAGCCGTTCAGGCCGCTCACGATCCGGATGGCCTCCAGGCAGCGCAGCACGCCCATGCCGTTGACCTCGGTGACGAGCTCGGGCTGCTGCCAGGACAGCGGGACGAAGGAGATGGCACCCAGGTTGTAGAACTCGTCCGGCTGCACCTTCTCGACCGCCGCCACCAGGCTGGTCTGGTCGATCAGGTCGCCCTCGACGAACGACACCGCCGAGACCAGCCTGCTGATCCGCGATTTGTGCGGATTGGCTTGCCCGCGGATCAGACCCCACACGTCGTAGCCCTGGGAGAGCAGATGTTCGGCGAGATAGGAACCGTCCTGACCGGTGATTCCGGTAATCAACGCACGTTTGGACATTTGTCCCCCTTCGGCCGTGCTGTCGCACATTGGATCTGTTGATCGACAGATTCACAGGCGCGCGCCTAGGGGAAATCCAGACTTGCGGTCAGAGACGCTTCTCGTACGCTTTGAGTAGCCGGTTCGCCAGCTCGGACCGCCGGGTCACCTCAAGCTTGCGATAGACCCGGGTCAGGTGCTGCTCCACTGTGCTGACGGTGATGAACAGCTGGCGGGCGATCTCCCTGTTCTTCAGCCCCCGTGCGGCCAGCTCGGCGACCCGATGCTCCGCCTCGCTCAGCGCGTTCGCGTCCTCCACCCACTCCGGGTCGTCGACGTCGGCCGCGGGTGGCTCCGGGGCGGGCTCCAGCACCGGCATCGTGGGCATCGTGGGCAGCCACATCCCGCCGACCGTCTCGACACCCTCCAGGTATGGCCGGAGACTGCGGCACAGCGCCTCGGCACGGCACTCCCGTGCGACCGCCCAGGCGCGGCCGATCGTCGTGCGGGACTCCTCCAGCGCGCCGAGCTCCCGCTGGGCCCGGCCCAGGTCGGCGAGCGCCCGGGCCAGCTCCAGCCGGTCGCCGGTGGTGTCCAGGATCGTCACGGCCTCGGCGATGAGCGCGAGCTTCTGCGGGCCGGAACTCGTCGCGGCCGTGACCCGCAGCGCCAGCCCGCGGGCCGGTGACGGCTTGCCGTGCAGGCCGCCGGTCCAGCTCCCACTGCCCGGCAACAGCGCCAGCTGGTCCGTGGCCAGCCGATTCGCGATGTCCACCTGGCCGAGCCGCAGGAGGGACTGGGCGGCGCCGGTGCGCCATGGCACGAACGCCGGCTCGTCGATCTGCCAGGCCTTCATCAGGCGGCCGCAGGCCTGGAAGTCGTCCAGGGCCGCTCGCGACCGCCCGGTGGCCAGATAGAAGTCGCCCCGGGCGTGCAGATAGGGAAGCCCGAACGTGCTGCGGAACATGGTCTCCGGAATCTTTTGATCCAGCAGTCGCTCGGCCTCTTCGTAGTCGCCGGTGGCCGTCGCCGCGAACAGCATCGTCGACAGCGGTAGCCCGACGGCCAGGCCCCAGCTGGCCGCCGGCAGGGTCTCGAACGCGGCGCGTACCTGGTCCGTCGCGCCGACCGGATTACCCTGGCGCATCGCGACCGCCCCCCGTAGCGCTGCGAGGATCGCCAGCCAGGTCGGCGCGGTACGCGCGACGGGCTGCCGGCTGAGCCGCTCGCACCAGCGGTCGGCGCGCTCGAGCTCGTCGGCGTAGATCAGCGCGGTGAGCGAGGTCGTCAGGAGTGAGATCGACATGTCGTCGAGCGGGGTGCGGTGCAGCACCTCCTCGATCTTGATGACCGAGCTGTCGTCGAAGCCCTCGGTCAGCACCGCGCGCAGCACGCCGGCACCGTAGACCTCCGGGCTCGCGGTGCCGGCGATCGTCGCCGACGCGAGGTCCGGCGCCCGCATCCGCTGCGCCGGATAGATGTACGAGATCCAGGCCTGGGTGAAGCCCAGGTCGGCGGCGAACTCCGGGTCGGACCGGTCGTACCCGGTCAGGATGCCGGCGAAGGACTGGAGGGCGTCGTCCACGCGCCCGTACCACAGGATGGTTCGGATCACCATCAGCGCGTCCCGGCCGGTTATGTGGCCGCGGTCGATCGCCTCGAGCAACTCGTCGATATGCCGGGAGGCGTACCGGGGATCGTTGCGGGCGTGGATGCGACCCAGGGTCAGCGTGATGAGGGCCCGTTCCCGTTCGTCTGGATCGCACCGGTACGCCATCCGCAGGCATTCGATGGCGAACACCGTCTCGCCGAGCGCCAGTGCGGCTTCGGCGGCCGCCCGCAGGGTCGGTGCGGCCCATTCCAGATCGGTCGCGTCGGCGGCCAGCAGAAAACGCGCCAGCACCATCGGCGTCGCGGTGTCCGCGTGGAGGAATTCGGCGGCCCGGCGGTAGAGCAGTGTCACCTCGGCCGGGTCGATGTTGTCGAGGATCGCGGTGCGGGCCATCGGGTTGCGAAACTGGTTACCGCTCACCAGACCGCCGCGCCGCAGTGCCGTCAGTGTGCGTGCGGCGGTGCCCGCGTCCATCCCGGTGAGGCGGCTGATGCGGTACGGCGACGTGGCCGCGTCGAGCACCGCGACCGCCTGGACGACTACGCGGTAGATCGGTGGGCTGCGGTACAGGTACTCGATGACTGCCTGACCGAAAGCCTCACCGGCGATCAGCGTCGTGGGTGGGGCCGGCGGGCTCTGTTCAGCCGTGGCGCGTTTGTCCGCGGCCATCGCGTTGACCAGGAGCGGATTGCCGCCGGTGGAGTCCTGGAGGATCTTGGCGAGTCGGGCCGCTTCCTGCGCGCCGACCTGTTCGCGCAGCAACCCCTCGACGCCGGCCCGGGTCAGCGGGGCGAGCGAGACCCAGGTGCAGTGCGGCTGCCCGACCAGATCGGCGTGGAACGCCGGTGCCGCCGACACCGGGCAGGCGAGCTCGGTCAGGACGATGAGCATCCGGGCCGAGCGCATCCGCCGGACCAGATATTGAATGGCCTGGAGCGAGAACGGATCACAGAGATGAACGTCGTCGACGGTGATGACCACCGGTTGCTTGCGGCTCAGCGCGAGTAATGTGCTGCAGACCCAGCGGAGAACCTCGGCCGTGCGCCGCCCGATCGCCGGGGGGACCGGGGACTGCGGCCTGCTGGTCGACCCGTCGGCGAGCAGGCCGTCGATCGGCTGTGGATCTACCCCCGCGGCCACGAGCAGCTGCTCGATCGCCCCGAACGGCAGACCCACCTCCGCGGCGGATGCCGCGGCGTTCAGTATCAGCGCCCCCCGGGCCGGCACGCGGTGCGAGAACGTGTCCAGCAGTTCCGTCTTGCCGCTCGCGACCGTACCGGTGATCAGCACGACGCTGCCCGTGCCCCGCGCACACTTCTCGAAGCGCTCCTCCAGCAGAGCGAGTTCGAGGTCGCGGTCCACAAGCTTCACGCCTGATTCCTCCCGGAATGGTGAACATTGCGTCGCTCCGGCCGTTTGAATGAAGCCCCAAGGTCCAAAGCTATGCCCGGTACGCGGTTCAGGTAGCCCCGCGCGCCTGAGTGTTGCTCCTTCGGGCCAGTGTTCTTCCCAGATGTGGCGGCCGGTTAAAGTACTGCTAAGGAAATGGGGTTTTAAGAAAACGTGTTGCCGCTTTAGGAAGTGTTAAAGTTGTCGACAGGTTCGGTGGTAATTCGTCGGTCTACGACAACGGCTAATGGGGCTGGCTAGGGGTGTGCGAACCGACCTGGCCGGCCACCAGGGAGCGCGACCAGTGTCGCGGTGAGCTGGACGAATCCGGTCCCTGGTCGCTCGCCGGGCGACCTTCGGTGGGGGGCCAGAAGCGGTCGTTAAGGGGTTTGCCCGGTGCGGCGGCAGATCGTCCGATGGGCCCGATAGGGGGATTCTGTTCCTCCTAGGGGTTGGCCGCGTTTTGGTTGGACGCTAGATTTCTGAGACGGATTCAGCGATTTGCCGGAGGTTCTGGAGCGGGGCGTTTACCGTCCTATTCGGATTCCCGCGTCAATCTCGATGATTCCGATAGGCAAGCGTGGTCGAGCCGCTCGACGGCAGGGTTCGCGAATATTCATGGAAAAGTTTACATGGGTTCGCGAATAGCGGCAGAGAGAGCGCATCTTTGCGTCGAATGATCCGCTGCCGTGCGTCATTTCCGGGCTCGGCACCGGGCGATCCACGGCGAGCCCATCCCACCAGAAAAGGAGCCGATCAATGACGATTACCCCAACGCACCCGGCATTTCTCGGCAGCAGCACAGACCACGACACTATTCCCGGGCCCGACGCCGAGCCCACAGCGGCGTCTGCGGGGAACGGCTCACTGCAGAGCGCGCTGGCGAGCGCCGGCGCCGCCTTCGCGGTCGTCGACGCTGGTCTGCGGATCTACGACCACAACCCCGCACTAGTAGAACAGTGCGGGGACCCGGAAGCGGAGCTGATCGGCCGCAACATCTGCCACCTGATGCACCCGAGCGTCCGGGAGGTGCTGCTGCGGCAGTTCCAGCGGCTGATGGAACGGCGCAGCAGAAGTTTCGTCGAGCACATGCCGGCCCTGTGGGCGACTCGGGCGAAGCTCAGCGGCACGGTCACCGGCATCGCCAACCACGGTCCCGACGGCCGGGTCGAGTCCATCCTGCTCATGGTCAGCTCGGAGGAGGCCCAGACTGAGCGGCGCACGCTGATCAGCCCGACGCGACTGCTGTCCAAGATCCATGCCCAGATCCTCGAGGGTGTGGCCGCCGGCGCACCCACCGTTCAACTCGCCGGGCGCCTCTTCCTCAGCAGACAGGGCGTCGAATACCACGTCAGCAGCATGCTCAAGCAGTTCAAGGTGCCGAATCGTGCCGCGCTCGTCTCCAAGTCGTACTCGATGGGTCTCTTCAAGGTCGGCTCGTGGCCGCCCCGGGTGCTCCTCGACTACGTCCGCCGATGACCACAAATGCCTCGACGGGTGGTGTACTGACTTCCGGTACACCACCCGCAATCGTATGACACGTCAGGAATTGTGGGAAAGAGCGAGCACCGCCGCGGCGATGACGCAACCACGCTCGCCTAGCCGTTCGGCGAACCGCTGTCGCCGATCAGCCGGCAGTTCCCTCGGGCAGGCTGGAGATGCCCAGCAGGTTGCCCGACGGGTCGGCCAGGTAGGCGAACGTCATCCCGGTCGGGCCCGTCGAGCTGGGTTCGACCAGAACCCTGCCGCCAGCCGCCTCGGCCGCCGCACAGGTGGCGTGGACGTCCTCGACGATGACACCGAAGGTCGCGTAGGTCGGGACGTCGCCGCCCGCGGTCACCAGGGCACCCGCGATCGACTGACCTGGTGCCTTGATCGCGCGGTAGCCCGAGGACTCCACGATCTTCTTGAACTGCCAGTTGAACAGCTCGCCGTAGAACCTCTCGGCCTCATCCGGGTGTTCAGCGCTGATCTCGAACCACGCGACGCCGTTGGTCAGTGCGAACATGACAAGCCCTTCTGTCGGTGCGCCAGGTCGGTATGACCCGCTCGCGATGACGGAAGGCTAACTGCCGCGTCGCTAAGCGTTCTCTCAGTGATCGGGCGATCCCCCGGCAATGCCATCGACGAGCAGTGCCATCGACGAGCAGTGCCATCGAAGACTAGGGATGCCACGCCGGCGCCCGGGTTCCACTGTGATTCTGCCGTCACCCGGAGAAACATATGCTGACGAGATTTCTTGCGATCCAGATCCGGCCATATCGGCGCCTCCTGCTCCTGGCGTCGTTCCTCAACGTCATCGGAATCATGTCCGTGTTATATCTGCCGTCCCTTAACGCGCAGATCATCAACGAAGGTGTCATCAAGGGCGATCTGGGATTCATTCTGCATACCGGCACGGTGATGGTCGTCGTCTCGATGATCCAGGTGGTCTCGCAGATCGCGGCCACCTTCTACTCCACCCGGGTCGCCTCGGCGATCGGCCGGGACCTGCGCTCCAAGGTGTTCCGGCGGGTGCAGGACTTCTCCGAGCGCGACGTCGGCCAGTTCGGCACCTCGTCGCTGATCACCCGCAGCGTCAACGACGTCGACCAGGTACAGCTGCTGGCGCTGTCGATCTTCGAGGTGGCCGCACCCGCCCCGATGATGTGTATCGGGGCCATGGCGATGGCCGCGTCGCTGGACGTGCCGACCTCGACGCTCCTGCTCGGCGTGATGGTGGTGATCGCCGTCGCGGTCATGCTGATCCTGAAACAGATGCATCCGCTGTACACGCGGATGCAACGCCGGATCGACCGGATCAACCACGTGCTGCGCGAGCAGATCACGGGCGTCCAGGTGGTCCGTGCGTTCATCGCCGACGATCGCGAACACCGGCGCTTCAGCGAGCAGAACCGGGACCTGCGTACGATCTCGCACCGGGTCGGCCTGATGATCGCGGCCATCCCGCCGGTCATCATGCTCACCACCAACGTCTTCAGCGTCATCCTGCTCTGGCTCGGCGCGGGCCGTGTCGACGAAGGCAAGATGGATCCCGGCACGCTGTCGGCCCTGCTCAGCTATATGGGGCTGTCGGTCATGTCGATCACCATGGCGATGGTCATGCTCATCAACGTGCCGCGCGCCAAGGTCTCGGCAGCCCGGATCCAGGAGGTGCTCGACACCGCCACCAGCGTGCCGGTGCCGTCCAAGGCGGTGAACGAGTCGATCACGGCCGGCTCGATCGAAATGCGGTCGGTGACATTCAGCTATCCGGGCGCCCAGGAACCGGTGCTGGGGGACATCGACCTGGTCGTCAAACCGGGGCAGACGGTCGGGGTGCTGGGCAGTACCGGCAGCGGCAAGACCACGTTGCTCAATCTGGTCATCCGGCTCTTCGACGCCACCGGGGGTGCGGTCCTCGTCAACGGCGTGGACGTGCGCCTGATGGACCCGGAGACGCTGCCCCGTACGGTCGCGCTGGTTCCACAGACGCCGTACCTGTTCTCCGGGACCATCGAGAGCAACCTGCGCTTCGGCCGCCCGGACTGCTCCGAGCGCGCGCTGTGGCACGCGCTGGAGATCGTCCAGGCCCGCGAATTCGTCGAGGCGCTGCCGGACGGGCTCAAGACACCGACCAATCAGGGCGGCACGGAGTTGTCCGGCGGTCAGCGGCAACGGCTGGCCATCGCCCGGGCGCTGATCTGCCAGGCGGACATCTACCTCTTCGACGACAGTTTCTCGGCGCTGGACTTCGCCACCGAGGCGGCCGTCCAACGGGCGTTGGCCGAGGAACTCTCCTCGGCGACGCTGCTGATGGTCGCCCAGCGGGTCGCCACGGTCCGCACCGCCGACCACGTGATCGTCCTCGACGAGGGCCGGGTAGTCGGCGCAGGCACCCACGCCGACCTCATCCAGAGCAACCCGACCTACCGAGAGATCGCACAATCGCAGCTCGCCGGAATGGGAGTCCTTGCATGACCACGACCTTGGCGGCGCCCCCGACGATCGCGCCGGTCGACGCGGCGAAGGGGCCGGGCGCGGCATCGCGGATGCTGGATCTGGTGCGCCCGCACTGGATGCTGGTCGCCCTCGGGCTGATCTTCGGCGTGATCAGCGTGATCCTCAACCTGCTCGGGCCGAAACTGCTCGGCCACGCCACCGATATCATCATCGCCGGCGTCATCGGTCGGCAGCTGCCCGACAGCCTGACCCAGGCGGTCGTGCTGCAACACCTGCGCGAGACCGACCAGGGCAACCTGGCGCGCATCGTGGAGAACCTGAACGTCATCCCCGGCAAGGGCATCGACTTCCACGCGATCAACCAGACCATCCTGCTCACTCTGCTGATCTATCTCGCGAACGTCGCCTGCCTGCTCGTGCAGGGCCGCCTCACCGTCATAGTCGTACAGCGGGTCGTCTTCACCCTCCGGGAACGCCTGCAGGAGAAACTCGCCCGGCTGCCGCTGCGCGCCTTCGACTCGCTGCCCAAGGGCGAGGTGCTCAGCCGGATGACCAACGCCGTCGACAACATCCAGAAAACGTTGCAGCAGAGCATGAACACCGTGATCACCTCGTTCCTGTCGGCGATCGGGCTGCTGGCGATCATGTTCCTGATCTCCCCGCTGCTGATGGTCATCGTCGCCACCAGCGTGCCGCTGACCGCCCTGGTCGCGGCGAAGATCGGCCGCCGGGCGCAAACCCGGTTCGCCGAACAGTGGGCCGCCTCGGGCCGGCTGAACGGTTACGTCGAGGAGATCTACACCGGGCACTCGCTCGTCAAGGGATTCGGCCGGCGCGACCTCGCCGAGAGCACCTTCGACGAGCGCAACGAGGCCATGCACGCGGCCGCCTCGCGGGCGCAGTTCCTCTCCGGAGCGATCCAACCGGCCACCTGGTTCATCACCAACCTCAACTACGTCGCGGTGGCGGTCGTCGGCGCCCTGCGGATCGCCAGCGGCTCCATCTCCGTCGGTGACGTGCAGGCCTTCGTGCAGTACTCGGGCCAGTTCGGCATGTCGCTCACCAATGTCGCCAGCGTCTCCGGCCTGCTGCAGTCCGGCCTCACCGCGGTCGCACAGGTGTTCGAGCTGCTCGACACCGAGGAGCAGGAGCCTGACCCGGCTCGGCCGATCCACCCGCGACACGTCGACGGCCGGGTCGAGTTCGAGAACGTCGACTTCGCGTACACCCCGGACCAGCCGCTGATCGAGAATCTGTCGCTGACCATCGAGCCGGGGCAGACCCTCGCCATCGTCGGCCAATCCGGATCCGGCAAGAGCACGCTCGGTAACCTGTTGATGCGGTTCTACGACATCGACGCCGGCCGGATCCTGCTGGACGGCACCGACACCGCCCGGATGACCCGCGACGACCTGCGCAGGCAGATCGGGCTGGTCGCCCAGCAGACCTGGATCCTCGAGGGCACGATCGCCGATAACATCGCCTACGGACGGCCGGACGCGACCCGTGGGGAGATCGTCGAGGCGGCGCGCGCCGCCTGTGTCGACCGGTTCGTGCGTGCCCTGCCGGACGGTTACGACACCGTCCTCGACTCGGACTCGTCCACCGTCAGCGCCGGTGAGCTGCAACTGCTCACCGTCGCCCGGGTCTTCCTCGCGAATCCGAAGATCCTCATCCTGGACGAGGCCACCAGCTCGGTGGACACCCGAACCGAGTTCCTGGTCCGGCAGGCCATGCAGCGGCTCAGCGCCGGGCGGACCAGCCTGGTCATCGCGCACCGGCTCTCCACCATCCGCGACGCCGACATGATCATCGTGATGGACTCCGGCCGGATCACCGAACGCGGCACGCACGACCAACTGCTCTCCCTCGGCGGCCACTACGCCAAGCTGTACGCGCTCGGCACCCCGCCGTCGGACATGATCATGGACAACCTGACGCCGCACCTGGAGAACCGCCCGGCATCGAAGGACGGTGCGGTTGAGGACATCAACCGGGAGATTTCCAGCAGGGCGCCGATCTTCTACCCGCCGGCCCGCGGCCCGGTCGAGAAACCGCCGGTCCGGCAAACGGAGAACACGCCGATCCGGGAGGTGATCGCCGGGCTGCACGGCTCCATCACCCACCACCTGGCGGTCGAGGCCTATCAGCGGCACGAGGACTTCGGTACCGGCACCTGCAGCTGGTGCGGCCGGAGGGCGCCGTGCATCTCCAAGGTGCACGCCTGCGCCGTGATCGAGGCCTCCGGCGAGTCGCCGGGCCAGTACGACGCCCCGAACACATCCGATCCCCTCAGGTCACCGACGCTGGAGATGCGCCTCCTCCCTCGGCACGACACCTGGGACGAGGGCCACGACAGCGGGGCATAGCGCCAGGTGCCGGCCGGGGAGAGACCTTTAGTGATTTCCGCGGACCGGCGCCACGACGATGATCGCCGGCGGTACACCGAAGCTCTGGATGGGTTGAGTGCGCATGGACAAGGAAGAGCGGATCCGGGACTATCTCAAGCGGGCGAGCGCCGATCTGCAGCGGTCCCGCCAACGGCTGAGCGAACTCGAGGCCGCCGCCGGCGGCGCGGGCCGGCTCGGCCTCCTCTTCGCCGGGCAGGGCAGCCAGCGCGCGGGGATGGGCCACGAACTGGCCGCCCGATTCCCCGTCTTCGCCCGCGCCCGGGACGAGGTCTACGGGCACTTCGATCCGCTGCTGTACCGGCAGCTGCGCGAGGTGCTCGACGACGCCGACCTGCTCGCCGAGACCGGCTGGACCCAGCCCGCCCTGTTCGCCTTCGAGGTGGCGCTCTTCCGGCTGTTCGAGTCGTGGGGAGTCCGGCCCGACTACCTGCTCGGCCACTCCGTCGGCGAGATCGTGGCCGCCCACGTTGCCGGGGTGCTCACCCTGCCGGACGCGGTCAAGCTGGTGACCGCGCGCGCCCGACTGATGCAGGCGTTGCCACCCGGCGGTGCGATGGTCGCCGTCGGCGCCTCGGTGGAACACGTCGCCGTGCTGCTCACCGACGGCGTTCGCATCGCCGCCATCAACACCCCCGAGCAGGTGGTCATAGCCGGCGACGAGGAGCCGACGCTGCGGATCGCGGAACAGTTCGCCGCCGAAGGCCGCGAGATCCGGCGGTTGCGGGTCAGCCACGCCTTCCACACGGCCCGGATGGAGCCGATGCTCGGCGACTTCGCCGCCGCCATCGCCAACCTGACGTTCGCGGAGCCGGCGATCCCGATCGTGACGACCGGCGACGTGACCAGCCCCGACTACTGGGTACTCCAGGTGCGCGATACGGTCCGCTTCGCCGACGGCGTACGGACCGCGCGTGCGGCGGGAGTGGCCACGTTCCTGGAGATCGGCCCCGATGGGGCGCTCACCGCCCTGGCCCGGCAGACCCTCGGCGACGACGACAGCGCCGAGCTGATCGCGGCAGTCCGCGCCGACCTGTCCGAGGAACCGGCAGTGGCCGCCGCCTTCGCCCGGCTGCACGTGCGGGGGATCCGCGTCGACTGGCCGGCCCGCGGCGCCATCCCGGACGCTGTTGTCGGGCGTTCCCAGGGCGAGACCGCCACCGCCGTCGTGGGTGCGCCGACGCCGTCGATCCCGGCTCGCCGTTCGACCCTTTCGATAAGCAGCTTGGGCTGTCCTGATGACGTCGAGAGACGCCTTCCGGCTCGCCGGCGACCTGCACGACACAGGTAGCAATCGCCGTTGCGCGTCGCGCCGGCCGGGAAAGCAGGAGAGGGCATGAGTGCACCTACACTTGACATGTTCATCAAGGAGTCCGTCAAACAGCTGATCGAGGCGGGTACCCGCGGGCCGGCCGATTCCGGCCCGCCGCGCGTGTCCCCCCAGACCGCCGCGGAGTTCGAGCAGGACGCCATCCGTCTGGCGGCACACTTCCTCGGTCTGCCCGGCACCGACCTGCCGACGCGGCGTGAGCTGACCGGTGCGGAGATCGCCGGGCTGCGGTCGCTCATCGACCGGCGCGCGGACGGGGTGCCGGTCGGGCACCTGACCGGCTCCGCCGTCCTCGGCGGCGTCACCGTCGCGGTCGGCCCCGGTGTCTTCGTACCACGGGTGGAAGGCGAGCTGATGCTCGCGCGCGGCCTGGCGGCGATCGAGGGCGTGCCACACCCGCTCGTGATCGACCTCTGCACCGGCACGGGTGCCGTTGCCCTCGCCGTGGCGCACGCCCGACCGGACGCCACCGTGCACGCGGTCGACTTCGACGCGCTGGCCCTCGACTACGCTCGCCGCAACAGCGAGCGGCAGGTCGCGGCCGGTGACACGGCGATCGTCCTGCACGACACCGACGTCACCGATCCCGACCTGCTGTCCGAGCTGGACGGTACGGTCGTTCTGCTGGTTGCGATGCCGCCGTTCATGCAGGACGGCGACGTGTC
>JAVHVY010000238.1:0-4139 GCA_032160305.1 Actinoplanes sp. | reverse complement strand
GGACTATCAGTCGGCGGTGATCCTACCCAAGCCTGGACTATCAGTCGGCGGTGCCCTCAGGAACCGTTCTTCAGGAAGTCCGGCACGTCCACGTCGTCGAAGAGCACCCGGCGCGGCGGTGGCGCGGCCGGGGTGCTGCTGACCGGCACCGGCGCGGTCGGCATGACCGTGGGCGGCGCCGCCTGGGACACGACCTTGCGGCCCGGCTCGGCCGGCTTGTAGGACGGCGTGCCGCCGTCGAACCCGGCCGCGATGACAGTGACCCGGACCTCGTCGCCGAGCGCGTCGTCGATGACCGCGCCGAAGATGATGTTGGCGTCCGGGTGGGCCGCGTCGGTGACCAGTTGCGCCGCGTCGTTGATCTCGAACAGGCCGAGGTCTGATCCGCCTGCGATGGAGAGCAGCACGCCGCGCGCGCCGTCCATGCTCTGCTCAAGCAGCGGACTGGAGATCGCCTTCTCGGCCGCCTCCACCGCGCGGTTGTCGCCGCGGGCGCTGCCGATACCCATCAGGGCGCTGCCCGCGCCCGACATCACACTCTTCACATCGGCGAAGTCGAGATTGATCAGACCCGGGGTGGTGATCAGGTCGGTGATCCCCTGGACGCCGGAGAGCAGCACCTGATCGGCCTGCCGGAAGGCGTCCATCATCGAGATCCCGCGGTCGCCCAGCGCGAGCAGCCGGTCGTTCGGGATGACGATGAGCGTGTCGCACTGGTTGCGCAGCTCGTCGATGCCCGACTCGGCCTGCACCTGGCGGCGCTTGCCCTCGAAGGAGAACGGCCGGGTGACCACGCCGATGGTCAGCGCGCCGAGCTTGCGGGCGATGTTCGCCACCACCGGCGCTCCGCCGGTGCCCGTGCCGCCGCCCTCGCCACAGGTGACGAAGACCATGTCGGCGCCTTTGAGCACTTCCTCGATCTCGTCGCGGTGGTCCTCGGCGGCGTTCTTGCCGACGTCCGGCTGCGCGCCGGCGCCGAGGCCGCGCGTCAACTCCCGGCCCACGTCGAGCTTGACGTCGGCGTCACTCATCAGCAGAGCCTGTGCATCGGTGTTGATCGCGATGAACTCAACGCCCTTGAGTCCCACCTCGATCATGCGGTTCACGGCGTTCACGCCGCCGCCGCCGATACCGACGACCTTGATGACCGCCAGGTAGTTGTGTGGAGGTGTCATCGGGCTCAGCCTTCCCTTCCGGGGTTGGGGATGGACCGGGGGCCCCTGCGACCGACCCGGCCGCCCCGACATCCGCTCCGTACAGGGGACGAGGAAACCCTCACCCTCTACTAGAGGCTCAGTGTTATGTCAACCACAGAATCCTCAAGAGAAAACGTAGGTGGAGGGGTGCCGACAACCAAGGACCAACGCGGCGTGTCGGAGTCCGCGTACGAGGCGGGTATCCGACTGAGCCGTAACCTCGAACACTTTGCGCCGTTTGAGGCTCGCTGTCCGGTTATCTGATAGTGACCACATTGGGCGCGCTGACGTCGATCGTGTCCCCGTTGCGCTTCAGCAACGCCGTCGCCACCTGAGCCTTGGTCGTGCTCTGGGTGTCGTCGCCCCAGACCACCGTCCGGTCGTTGCGCAACTGCACGGTGATCTGCGCGGGAGCCTTCACCGAGACACCGATCAGCTGCTCGCGCAGATCGTCGGTCAGCGCGGCCAGCACGGTCAGGGCGGACCGGGTGTTCACATCGGCCGGTCCGGGCGTGGCCAGCTCGGCCAGCGGCAGTCCGGAGGGGACCTTCGCCACCGGCCGGTAGGGCACGCCCGCCGCGTCGATCAGCATCCACTGCGAACCGGCCATCGGGACGGCGGCCACCGGCGTGCGTTCGACCACCTCGACCGTGACCGTGCCGGGCCAGTCCCGGGAGACGATCGCCCGCTGCACCGGCGGCAGCGCCTGCACCCGGTCGCGCACGGCGTCCAGGTCGACCCGGGCCAGCGGCTCCGCCATCGGCACCGCCGCCGCCCCGGTCACCTGCGCCGGGGTCAGGACGTCGGTGCCGACCACCCGGACCTCGCGTACACCCAGGACGGACGTGCCGAAGACGATCCAGAGCAGGACGCCCAGCACCACGACCACGCCCGCGCCGGCAGCCCACGGTACCGCCGCCCGCAGCCGGCGTTTGCGGGCGCGGGCCATGAACCGGCGCACCGAATTCGGCACCGCCTCGGTGTCGGCCCGCACCAGCCGCCAGTTCCGACCGCCCCCGCCGGTCATCACGGCTGAGCCTCCTTAGCCATGCCCTTCTGGCCCTCGCGGGCACGACCGCTGCCCGGTGCGGCCTGGCGTCGCTCGGTGCAGTCGGTCATGGCTGAGCCACCTTTGCCATGCCCTCCTGGCCCTCGCTACGCTCGGTGCAGTCGGTCATGGCGACGGCTCGTCCGCCTCGGCGAGCGCCGCGAGCAGCTCGTCGCCCATCAGCGAGATCGGCGGCGCACCCATCGTCACGACCACGTCGCCGGGCCGGCTGCGGTGCACCACCTCGGCGGGCACGTCCGCCCAGGACGGCACGAAGATCTTGCGGTCGGCGGGCAGATCGATCGCGGCGGTCAGCGCGACGCCGCCCTCGCCGGGAGCGCGCACCTCGCCCGGACCGAAGACCTCCATCACCACCACCTCATCGGCCAGTGCCAGCCCCTCGGCCAGCTCGGTCTGCAGGTCCCGGGTCCGATACACCCGGTACGGCTGGAACACCACGACCAGCCGCCCGGCGCCGGCCACCTCGCGCAGGGTGCGCAGCGCCGCCTTGACCGAGGTCGGGTGATATGCGTACTCGTCATAGACCCGGACGCCGGCCGCGATGCCCTTGCGCTCGAAGCGCCGCCGCACCCCCGGGAAGGAGGCCAGCGCCTCGGTGACCGCGGTCAGGTCGATGCCCAGTCGCAGCGCGGTCAGCACGGCCGCCGCGCTGTTCAGCCCCATGTGCCGTCCGGGCAGCGCGAGCCGGATCTCGCCGAGCGGCTTGCCGTCCAGGGTGGCCTGGTAGCGCACGCCCTGCACGGTGGAGACCACCTCGGTGAGCCGCAGATCGGCGTCCTCGGACTGGCCGTACGTGAAGACGGTCCGGCCGTTGGCGCGCAGCGCCGCGATCATCTCCTGCACGCCCAGGTCGTCGGCGCAGGTGACCACGAAGCCGTTGTCGTCGACCAGCCCGGCGAACTGCAGGAAGCCCGCCTTGAGCCCGTCGAGGTCGACCCAGTTGTTGAGGTGGTCGCCCTCGATGTTGGTGATGATCGCCACGTGCGGGCGGTAGATCAGGAAGGACTTGTCGTGCTCGTCGGCCTCGGCCACGAAGTGCGGCCCGTTGCCGTGGTGGCCCCCGGATGCGGCCTCGGCGATCTCCCCACCGATCACGAAGGACGGGTCCTGCCCGGCGTGCTGCAGAACCACCGTCATGATCGAGGTGGTGGTGGTCTTGCCGTGGGTGCCGGCCACCGCGATCGCCAGCCGGCCGGTCATCGCGGCCGCCAGCGCCTCGGAGCGGTGCAGCACCCGCAGCCCGCGCCGGCGCGCCTCGGCCATCTCCAGATGGTCCTGCGGGATCGCCGAGGAGTAGACGACCGTGTCGACGCCGTCCAGGTTGGACACGGTGTGGGTCATGTGCACCGTGCCGCCGAGCGCGCGCAGGGCCGCCAGGGCGGGCCACTCGCGCAGCTCGCTGCCGGAGACCGGGATGCCACGGGTCAGCAGCAGCCGGGCCAGGCCGGCCATGCCCACCCCACCGATGCCGATCAGGTGCACGGTGCCCAGATCCTCGGCGGTCATCTCGCCGGCCGGCTGCAGCTGCGCCGTGTTCACAGGTGTACTCCCCTTGTCATCGCTGTCCTGCCACCACTTCACACACGAAATCGAGCAGGGCCTCGTCGCCGTCGCGCCGCCCGTAGACTCCGGCCGCCACGCCCATCGCGGCGAGCCGCTGCGGGTCGCGGGCCAGCGGGATCACGGTACGCTCAATCCATTCCGGGGTGACCTCGGCGTCGTCGACCAGCAGGCCACCGCCGGCCTCGACCACCGGCAGCGCGTTGCGTTTCTGCTCCTGGTTGCTGTGCGGGTAGGGCACATAGATGGCCGGCATGCCGATCGCCGTCGTCTCGGCGACCGTGATCGCGCCGCCACGGCAGAGCATCAGATCG
>JAVHVY010000230.1:0-17420 GCA_032160305.1 Actinoplanes sp. | reverse complement strand
ACCATCAATTCGGCCAACCTCGATGAGTGGTCCGAGATCACCGCCGAGATCCGCTCCGGTGAGGTCGACGTGCTGTTGATCAGCCCGGAGCGGCTGAACAATCCCGACTTCCGGGACAACGTGCTGCCCGACCTGGCCGCCGGCGCCGGTCTGCTGGTCGTCGACGAGGCGCATTGCGTTTCCGACTGGGGGCACGACTTCCGGCCCGACTATCGGCGGTTGCGGACCTTTCTGGCCGGGTTGCCGCCCCGCACCCCGGTGCTTGCGACGACCGCGACCGCCAACGCGCGGGTGACCGCCGACGTGGCGGATCAGCTCGGTGACGCTCTCGTCCTGCGCGGCTCCCTGGAGCGCGATTCGCTGCGGCTGGCGGTGTTGCACCTGGCCAACCCGGCGCACCGGCTCGCCTGGCTCGCCGACCACCTCGAGATGCTGCCCGGCTCGGGCATCATCTACACCCTTACCGTGGCCGCGGCGACCGAGACGGCGGAGTTCCTGCGCACCCGAGGGTTTCCAGTCGCCTCCTATACCGGGCAGGCCGAGGACGCGGAGCGGCGTGCCGCCGAGCAGGATCTGCTCGACAACAAGATCAAGGCCCTGGTCGCGACGTCCGCGCTCGGTATGGGCTTCGACAAACCCGACCTCGGCTTCGTCGTCCACCTGGGCGCCCCGCCGTCCCCGATCGCCTACTACCAGCAGGTCGGCCGTGCCGGCCGGGCCGTGGAGCACGCCGAGGTCGTGTTGCTGCCCGGCGCCGAGGACATGGCGATCTGGCGCTATTTCGCCTCTTTGGCGTTCCCGCCCGAGGACCAGGTGCGGTTGGTGCTGGCCAACCTGTCAGCCGACCGTCCCCTGTCGACGCCGGCGCTCGAACCGCTGGTCGATCTGCGCCGCACCCGGCTCGAGCTGATGCTCAAGGTCCTCGACGTGGACGGCGCCGTCCGGCGCGGCAAGGGCGGCTGGCTCGCTACGGGCGAGCCCTGGATCTACGACACCGCGCGCCTTCGCCGGGTCGCCGAGGCCAGGACGGCCGAGCAGAAAACCATGATCGAGTATGCGGACACGACCGTGTGCCGGATGGAGTATCTGCGGCGTTGCCTGGACGATCCCGAGGCCAAGCCGTGCGGCCGCTGTGACAACTGCGCCGAGCCGCTCTACGACGCCGAGGTCTCGCCCGGGTCACTGGCCGCGGCCAATGCGTTCCTGGGTCGTCCGGGCGTCGAAATCTCCCCGAAGAAGCTCTGGCCCACCGGCCTGGAAGCAGTCGGCGTCCCGCTCAAGGGCCGGATCCCGCCGGCCGAGCAGATCCTGCCCGGCCGCGCGGTCGGCCGGCTTTCCGACCTGGGCTGGGGCACCCGGCTGCGGGCCCTGGTCGCGCCCGACGCGGTGGACACGGTCATCCCCGACGACCTTGCCGCGGCCGTGGTTGAGGTTCTCACATCGTGGGCGCACGGCGACGACAAGTGGGCGCAGCGACCGGCTGCCGTGGTGGCGTTGGGTTCCCAGCGCCGCCCCGAGCTGGTGCGCAGCCTGGCCGCGCACATCTCCACCGTCGGCCGCCTGCCCCTGCTGGGCACGCTGACGTCGACCCACGTCGGCGACGAGGGTCCGCGCGGCAACAGCGCCCAACGGGTCCGAGCGCTGCACGACGCTTTCGACGTCCCTGCCGGCCTGGCGACCGCCCTGGCCGAGGTGACCGGCCCGATCCTGCTGGTCGACGACCTGGTGGACTCCGGCTGGACGATGGTGCTGGCCGGTCGGGCCCTCCGCCGAGCCGGAGCCCCCGGCGTGCTGCCACTCGCTCTGGCGGTGGCGGGATGAGGTGAGCACAGCCGGACAGGCATCGGGCGTGCCGTGCCGAGGTGGCCGAGAGCGAGATTTGATACGGGTGGGGGGTATGCTTTGGGGATGGCTGACGAGACCGTTCCGGCGGGTGGGGATGACCGGCATGCCGGGCCGCACGGATACGCCGGTGACAAGCAGGCCCTGCTCGGGCGGCTGCGGCGGATCGAAGGACAGATTCGCGGGCTGCAGCGGATGGTCGACGAGGACACGTACTGCATCGACGTGCTGACCCAGATCTCGGCGGCCAAGAGCGCCCTGCATGCGGTCGCGGTCGGACTGCTTGAGGACCACCTCGGGCACTGTGTCGTTGACGCCGCGCGGGCCGGCGACCCCACCGCGAAGGTCAAAGAGGCGTCCGACGCGATCGCCCGGCTCGTCCGATCGTGACGAGCTGCGTTGGTGACACCGGAAAGACGGTTGTGAGCGGGCTACGTTCGCCGCGTAGCCGGTTCGGAAACGAGATGGATAAGCGACGCGCGTGAGAGGCTTCAGATGGCTGTGACCAGTACTTATACGGTGACCGGTATGACCTGTGCGCACTGCGTCCAGGCGGTCACCGGGGAGCTTGCCGCGTTGCCCGGAGTGGACGCCGTCCAGATCGATCTGGGTACCGGCGCGGTGACCGTGACCAGTGCGGCCCCGCTGGCCGCGGGCGATGTCCGGGCCGCGGTGGACGAGGCCGGGTACGAGCTCGCTGATGCCTGACACGATCGAGGCCGTCGACCGTCCGGTGACGCGGGACCGCGGGGACCGGGCGTGGTTCCGGCTCGCCGCGTTCGGCGCATTACTCGTCGTCGTGCTCTTCGCGGGCTACGGGATCGGCCGGCTGAACGCGTTCGGCACCACCTCGGCACCCGCGGCGCGGGCACCGGCGATGGCCATGGACGAGAGCCAGCCGCACCAGCACACCGCCGACGGGAGTGCCACCCAGGGTTCGCCGGCGATGGGGATGGGTTCCGCTGTCGGCGGGCTGTCGATCAGCTCCGGCGGCCTGAGTCTCGCGGTCGCCGATCCGGCCTTCGTGGCCGGCCGGGCGCGGCCGCTCAGCTTCCGGATCACCAATGCGAGCGGGACGCCGATCACCACCTTCGCGGAGGTGCACGACAAGCAGCTGCACCTGGTCGTCGTCCGACGCGATCTGACCGGATTCCAGCATCTGCACCCGACGATGGCGCCTGACGGCACCTGGAGCATCGACCTCACGCTCGCCGCGCCGGGTAGCTACCGCGCCATCGCCGACTTCACCGCGGTCGTCGGTGGCAACCCGGTCGCCGCCACTCTCGGCGCCGACCTGACGGTCGCCGGCCGCTATGCCCCGGTCGCTCTCCCCGCGCCGGTCCACCAGGTGGGTGTGGACGGATTCCAGGTGGCGTACGCCGGGACGCCGCACGTCGAGTCGACCCAGCCCCTGCTCATCACGGTGACCGCCGCCGACGGCACACCGGCGACCCTTGAGCCCTACCTCGGCGCCTACGGGCACCTGGTCGTGCTCCGCGCCGGCGACGTGGCCTACCTGCACGTCCACCCGGAGTCCGACCTGATGGACGGCAAGGTGAGGTTCTGGCTCGCCGCCCCGAGCCCCGGCACCTATCGGATGTTCTTCGACTTCCAGGTAGCCGGAAAAGTCCACACCGCCGCCTGGACCGGCACCGTGACCTGAGCAGTGCGCCCAGCGGCGGCCCGATCGGCGGTCAGGCTGACGGCTGATCGGGGAGGAGCTTCTCGAGGGCGGGCTGCACCGACCATTGGCTGGTCAGGGCCTCGTACTCGGCGCGGTCGGCGCGTACGCCGGACAAACGGGCCCGGAGCAGCAGGTTTCGGGGGGTGTGCTGAGAGTCGACGAATTCGACCACATCCACCTTGTAGCCGCGGGTGCGGAGCAGGGCCGCGCGCAGGGAGTCGGTCAGGACGTCGGCGAAGCGTTCGCGCAGGATCGGCTGGCGGGTGATCTCGCCGTACGGGTAGGGGGCCGGGTGCATTTTGAGCTGGGCGGCGATGTCGTGGTGGCAGCACGGCGCGGCCAGGACCCAACGGGCGTTCCAGCCGACCGCCCGGGCCAGTGCCTGGTCGGTGGCCGTGTCGCAGGCGTGCAGCGCGAGGACCAGATCCGGCGGGGAAGCGATCACCGCGTCCTCGATCGTGCCGGCGACGAAGGACACGTCATCGCCGCAGCCGAGCCGGGTGGCGACCTCGGTGTTGCGTAGGCGCTGGTCCTCGCGGACGTCGACGCCCACCACCTGGACCTTCGCGCCCAGGTCGGCGAGATGGCGGTAGGCGGCGAAAGTCAGGTAGGCGTTTCCGCAGCCGAGGTCGACGACGCGCAGCGGCGACGGAAGCTCGGCGGGATCGGCCGGCAGCGTTGCGGCCAGCGCCCGCAGGAAGGCGTCAACCTGGCGGCGTTTCGCCGCAGTCCCGCCGACCACCGTGAAGAGCGGATCGCCCGGATCGAGCAGCCACTGCTTCTCCCGGTCGTGACCCTGCGCAACCGGTACGGCCACGGCGGCACCGCGGTGGATCTGCGCGTCGCCCTTCTTCGTGACCCGTACCTGAATAGTCGCCTCCGCCGTCTCCACATGCCAGTTTCCGAAAGGCTCGGCAAGCAGGGCGTCGACCGCCGCGGCAGCTTCCGGGCCCGGGGCGAGATTCCTCGTGTACGGGCGGATTCCGTCGTCGGCCGCGATCTGCAACCGGGGGCCGGCCTTGAGCGCGATCGGGCGCAGCTCCGCCCGGGCCACCGACGGTGTCCGGCCACGCCGGCGCCCGGCCGCGACGGCCCGGATCAACGTGGGGCCGAGCAGCAGCTCGCGCAGCTCGGCCAGGACGGCTTCCAGCGGTCGGGGCATGAGGTCCATTCTGCCGCGCCGCAATCGGCGATCCTGGGCGGAGCCGCATGCGGCATGCCTGGGCGTCCGTCTGCGCTTCGGTGTTCGCGGCTGGGCCGAGAGGGCGACAGGTCGGGAAACGGCAAGGGATTCGGTTGCGGCTGGCAGGCGGCATGACGAAGCGGAGGGCCGTCTGCCCTCCGCTTCGGTGGTTAACGGTTTAGCTGTCGGCCGGGCTTTCGGCCAGTTCGGCCGAGGTGCCGGCGCTGCGAGCGCCCCGGGAGCCCCGGCGGCGACGCCGAGGCGCGGCGCCCGCGTCGATGTCGGCGGCAGCCCCGGGCTGACCGGCTACGAAGGGCCCGGCCCGATCGTCGAGGGACGCCCCGGGCTGGTCGTTGAGGGAGGCCCCGGGCTGGTCGGCGGGGGAGGCTTCGGGCTGGCCGGCGGCCGGGTCTGCTTCGGAGCCGTCCGAGAAGAGGGCGTCCGTTGCGGCGGGGCGCTGCCGTCGGGTCCGGGGGCCGCGGGCCGGCGCTTCGCCGGTGACCGGCTCCGCGACCGTGATCGGCTCCGGCTCCGGCACCGCTTCTGTCGACGCTGTGCCCGTACCGGAAAGGGGGTCGGCGGCCCGGCGGCGACGACGTTGCCGGCGCGGGCGGTCGGAGGTCTCCTCGGCGGCAGCGGGAGCTGCGTCTGCCACCGGCGTTTCCGCCGGGGCTTCGGCGGGGCGGGAGCGTCCCCCTCGGCCGCCGCGGTCGCGGTCGTCGCCTCGCCCGCGGTCGTCGCCTCGCCCGCGGTCGTTGCCGCGGCTGCGGGACGGGCCGGACTCGCGGCCGCGCCGGCGGGTGCCGCCCAGGTCTTCCTCGATCTCGGCCGACAGGCCGACCCGGGAGCGGTTGGCCGTCGGCAGGGTGCCCGAGATGTCGGTCGGGATGTCCAGGTCCGCGAACAGGGCCGGCGAGGTGTGATAGGTCTCCGGCGGCTGCGGCATGTTCAGGCCCATCGACTTGTCGATGAGAACCCAGCGGGGCATGTCCTCCCAGTCCACGAAGGTCACCGCGACGCCCGTCGCGCCCGCGCGGCCGGTCCGGCCGATGCGGTGCGTATAGGTGTCGGGGTCCTCCGGACAGTCGTAGTTGATCACATGCGTGACGCCGGAGACATCCAGACCGCGGGCGGCGACGTCCGTCGCCACCAGGACATCGACCTTTCCCGTACGGAACGCACGCAGTGCCCTCTCCCGAGCGCCCTGGCCGAGGTCACCGTGGACGGCCGCGACCGCGAAGCCGCGGAAGTCCAGATCCTCGGCCACCCGGTCGGCGGCCCGCTTGGTCCGACAGAAGATCATCGTCAGGCCACGGTCCTTGGCCTGCAGGATGCGGGCCACCATCTCCAGCTTGTTCAGCGGGTGGGTGCGGTAGACGACCTGCTTGGTCAATGGCGACGGGCCACTCTCGGCCGTGTGGCCGGCGTGGATGGTCACCGGGTGGGTCAGGAAGCGGCGCGAGAGCGCGACGATCGGGTCGGGCATGGTCGCCGAGAAGAGCATCGTCTGGCGCTTCTTGGGGAGCATCGCCAGGATCTTCTCGACGTCCTCCAGGAAGCCGAGGTCGAGCATCCGGTCGGCCTCGTCCAGCACCAGGGCCCTGATCGAGCCGAGATTGAGCTGCTTCTGCTTGGCCAGGTCGAGCAGCCGGCCGGGGGTGCCGACCAGGATCTCGACACCCTTCTTCAGCGTCTCGACCTGCGGCTCGTAGGCGACGCCGCCGTAGATCGGGAGGACGCGGACGCCACGGGTCGCGCCGGCGGCGGCGATGTCCCGGGCGACCTGCAGGCCCAGCTCACGGGTCGGTACGACGACGAGCGCCTGCGGCTGGCCGTCGGAGCCCTCGCTCGGGGCGAGCACGCGCTCGAGCAGCGGAAGGCCGAAGCCGAGGGTCTTGCCGGTGCCGGTGGGCGCCTGGCCGATCAGGTCGGTGCCGCGCAGAGCGATCGGAAGCGCATACTCCTGGATCGCGAAAGCCCTGGTGATCCCGGCCGCCGCCAGCGCGTCGACGGTCTCTGGCCGGACGCCGAGTTCGGCGAAGGTCGGGCTGTCGGGGCGGACGGGTGCGCGGTTGAGCACCGGGACAAGGGCAGGTTCAGCTGCGTTGTTCTCGATATCCGTCATGAAGTTTTTCGGGTGCCTCTCGTGGTGCGCCCGTCTGACTCCTGGGCGCGGTATGGATAGGGCGCGGGCCACGCGCGAGAAGAAACTCGCGGGCCGCACGCGCGTCGCCGCGGCGAAGCGGACATCATCCTGGTTTAAACCGGGACTTTCCGGATCGGCAGCTGCGGCGACGATGCGAAGTCTACCTGACTTCATGATTGCGCACCTCAGAGCGTTGGTCACGGGTGCGCAAACGCCGGACGGCAGGTCACCCCGCGCGGGTGTCCTGCCGGCCGGATCTCGCGTTTATCGGGTGGTGAAGCCGAACGGCCGGTTGGACGTCTCGGCGATCTCGACGTAGGCGACCTTGGCGATCGGAATGATCACCTTGCGCCCTTTCTCGTCGGTCAGGGTCAGGACGCTGTCCTTGGCCATTGCCTCGGTCACGGCCTGCTCGACCTCGGCCGGCGTCTGTGCGCTCTCCAGCACCAGCTCGCGCGGGGCGTACTGCACGCCGATCTTGACCTCCACGGGGTCCTCCCTTTCAGCTGTCTCTGAAGACAAAGGCTAGCCGATTTCTGCCGGCGTTCCGCCCGATGACCCGCCCTGCAGCGGGAAGCTGGCGATGCCACGCCAGATCAGGGCCGCCACCAGGGCCTCCGCCTCCGGTTTCGGGGTGCGCCTGCCGTTCGCCAGCCAGAACTGGGCGGACTGCCCGGCCGCGCCGACCAGACCCGAGGCGAGCAGCTGCGCCCCGTCGGTGTCGAAGCCGGTGTCCGAGATGATCGTATCGGTCACCGCGGCGATGCAGCCCTGCTCGACTCGCTCGACGCGCTCGCGCACGTGCGGGTCGTTACGCAGATCCGACTCGAAGACCAGCCGGAACGCCTCACCCTCGTGATCGACGAAGTCGAAGTAGGCCCGGACGGCGCCCTTGACCCGCTCCTTGTTGTCCGGCGTGGCCAGCATCGCGTCGCGCACCTTGGCGATTATCGCGTCGCAGTGCGTGTCCAGCAGGGCAAGATAGAGCTCAAGCTTGCCGGGAAAATGCTGGTAGAGCACGGGCTTGGAGACGCCAGCCCGCTCGGCGATCTCGTCCATCGCGGCGGCGTGATAGCCCTGCGCGACGAAGATCTGCTGGGCGGCGGCCAATAGTTGCTTACGGCGCGCCGAACGCGGCAGGCGCGTGGGGCGGCCCGCCGTCTGGGCGCCGCCGGACGCAGCGGTCATGTCTCAATCCTCCGAGGTTCAGCCCCGCGGTTTTCGTCGCGGATTGCCCCCAACGCCGTGCGTCACGGCAGGGCGGGCAATTGTCGCGACGCTGCAACTTATCGCCACTGCATGCACACGGTAGCCTCAGCGGAGGCGAGCGAGGAGCACGCGGTGGACGAAACAGGGCATTCCGGTGACACCGGCGCCGCAGAGAGCGGTTCCGGTGCTGATTCGCATGACCGCGCCCTGTTGAACGGTCGGCCCACACCCGCGAGTCCGTGGGCGAAGGCGGCCCGCGACCAGGAGGACGACGTGCCGTCCTGGCAACGGCTTTCCGCCGAGACGCGGCCTTCCCCCGAGATACGGCCGTTCGCGCAACGGCCATTCTCGCCGACCGATCCCGATCCGCTCCCGGGTCACCCGTCCGGGGAGACCAGACCCCCGGCCGGGTCGCAGCCGACCTGGTCCGAGGGTCGCAACCGATACGCGGACCTGTTGGCGCACTTGGAGCCCGACAGATTCCGGCCCCGTCCTGACAGCCTGCAGTCCATGGACGAGCAACGATCAGCCCCGGCCAGCGCCCCGCCATATCCGTACGAGGGCGACCTCGACGATCAGCGGCGTGACATCGGTCAGCAGCGTGCGCAGGTTCCACTGGAGCGGCCGAGACCGGCGTTTCCCGCTGTACGGCCGGCCGCTCCAGGCGGGCGGCTGAACGACTGGACCGCCCGCGACGCGGCCCGGCACGCTCTGGAACCGACCCTGGCCGACGGACTGCCCCGCCTTGAACCGCCCGGGCCGGCCGATCATCTGCTGCCGGTGCGCTCGGCGTACGATCCAACGAGCTTCCCGCGCCGGCTGCCGTACGACCCCGAGCAGTCGGACGCGTCCGCTCGACCAGCTCAGAGCACCGCCGGGTACGCCACCCCATCCGCGTATTCCGGCTTCACCAGCGGGTCCGCCGGTCACTCTGACACCCGGCCGGGTGAGCAGACGCTGACGGGACTGCCCCAACGCGTACCGGCCGAGCCGGACGTGCCGAGCATTCCGGAGCCGCCTCCCGTGGAGCCCATCGCTGAGACCCCGGCGCTGGCCCGCATCGCGACGCACCTGCGCCGTGGCGACCTGCTGCCCGCTGCGGAACGCCAGGAGGGCTTCGACGTCGACGACATCCTCGCCGCGGTTCGTGAGGTCGAAGGGGTCCGGGACGCCTCGCTGCGCCAGACTCCCGCCGGGGCGCACAGCCTGCGTCTCGATCTCGCTGACGGGGCCGACCCGGCCGAGGTGAGCCGGCGGGTAGCCAGGCTGCTGCAGGACCGGATGGGTCTGGACGCGGCGATGCAAGGTGCCGGGCCGGCGGCGTCGACCCGACCCGGCGCGGCGGCGCCCGCCGTTCCTCCGGCGCCGCCCGGATTCACCCAGCCTTCGACGTTTCCGGCGCAGCGGCCGGTCTCCGATCAGGGCGGGGTGCCGGGCTCGACGCCGGCCCGGCCCGGGTCGCTTCCGAGGCGGTCCGCAGCGTCGGTTCCGGCTCAGAGCACGCCGAGGTTGGACGAGGCGTCGCAGGTCACTTCGCCGCCGGCTGGCTCGACGCTACCGCCGGCGGTCGCTGCGCCGATGGGTGCCGCTGCGCCGATGGGTGCTGGCGTGGCCGCTCCGCCGCTGGTCCCCGGCAGAGGAGGCCTCGCTGCCCCGGTCCGAAGTGGGACCAGACGCACCGAGACCTTGGAGACCGCCGAGCCGGGACCGACGGCGTTCGACTCGGCCCCGGCACGGCCGCTCGAGATCGGCGACCGGCCCGGTCCACGGGTGCTGATCGAGAACGTTCAGGTCAACACGTTCGGCACCGAGGCGGCCGTCGAGGTGCGCCTCGGGGTCAGCGGCCGCACCGCCACCGGGGTTGCGACCGGCCCTGCGGTCGACAGCTATCTGCTGCGCCTGTGCGCCACGGCGACCGGCCGGGCCATCGACGAGCTGCTGTCCGACTTGCGACACGTCGACGGGCCGGCCAAGTGCTACATCGAGCACGCGACCTCGGTGCCGTTCGGGCACACCCAGGTCGCCGTCGTCGTTCTGCTGCTCTCCTGCCACGGCTGGGTCGAAGAGTTGGCCGGCTCGGCCGTGGTCACCGGGGACGACGCGCGGCCGGCGGTCGTCCGGGCCACGCTCGCCGCGGTGAACCGCCGGCTCGAAGCGCTCCTGTCGTGATGACGACATCGTCCTGATGAAAGGCGCCATCCTCGCCGCCGACGGTGTTCTGCCGCCGGAGGGACAGGTCCCGCCGCCTTGGCCGGCCCGCCGGGCCGTGATCGACGGGGCGATGCTCCAGGTCCGGGACACACCGCCGAACGTCCCCGGCACCGAACCGGCTGTCTACGTCCACGGTTTGGGCGGCTCGTCGCAGAACTTCACCGATCTGGCCGCGCTGCTCGCCGACCGTTTCGACGCACAAGCCGTCGACCTGCCCGGTTTCGGCTACAGCGACCCGATCCACAGCTACTCGATCCGGGCGTTCGCCGCCCGGATCATCGGCTTTCTCGAGCACGAGGCCCGCGGTCCGGTCCATCTCGTGGGCAATTCGCTGGGCGGAGCCATTTGCGTACGCGTGGCAGCGCTGCGCCCCGACCTCGTGCGTACGCTGACCTTGATCTCGCCGGCCATGCCCTTCCTGGATCCGCGCCGCACCGCCCAGGGCCCGGTGCTGCCGCTGCTGGCGTTGCCCCGTGCCGACCGGCTCTTCGCCTGGGGGATGGCCCGGCTCAGCGTCGAGGAGATGGCCGAGCAGGTGCTGGCGGCGTGTTTCGGCGACACGAGCCGGGTCAGCCCGCAGCGCCGCGCCGAGGCGACCGAGGAGATCAAACTCCGCTACACGGTCGCCCACTACCCGAAGGCCTACCTGGGAACACTGCGCGGCCTCGTGTCGAGTTTTCTGCGGGCCTACCTGCCCGGAGCCGATTCGCAGTGGCGGCTGGCCGCCCGGATCACCGCTCCGACGCTGGTCATCGGCGGCCTGACCGACAAACTGGTCGACCCGCGGGTGCCGGCCACCGTGGCCCGCGCGATCCCGGACAGCCGCCTGCTGATCCTGCCTGGCGTCGGTCACGTCGCCCAGATGGAAGTCCCCCGCCTGGTCGCCCGCGCGGTGGTGGGAATGCTGACGGAACTCCACTCCCCAGTCGGATAGTTCGGCCGGCGGGTCCGTCCTGGCGGCGGGCCGCTCAGTCCGAATCGTGAGCGGATCGGAGGTGTACTCGCGAAACGCCTGTGACGGGCGTCGTGTCGTGGCACTCTAGCTTTTGTTATGGCAAAGGCGACAAAAGGTTCCGCAGCTCCTCGGATCGCCGCTGAGGATCTGTCCACCCGGAACCACACGACGGCGACCCCCCGACGCGCGGCGAGACAGCCGGAAGCTCGGAGATCCGCACCGAAACCGCCGGCCATACAACAGCCCCCAGTTCCCGAAGCCGCCCCGGTACGCCGGAGCAACGGGCGTACCGCCCCGGCGTCCGGGCCTGGTGCTGTCACCTCGGGCCGTGCTGGCGCGAGTGTGCCCGTTGACGAACAGGCTGCGCCCGGGTCGGTTCGACGCGGCAACGGGCGCTTTGCCCCGGCTTCCGCCGCTGATCTACCGGACGTGAACGAGGGCTTCGAGGACAGCCCTGCCGCTGACACCGGACCGCAGGGTGCACATCTCACTGAGGTGGCCAAGGCGGCGCGGGCGGCCATGCGGGCTGTCGTGCGGCGCACCGCTGTGCGTAAAGCTGTCCGGGAGCGGGTGGCTGCTGCTACCTCGGGCACCCGGAAGACGACTACGGCGAGCATTCTGGCCCGTACCTCCACCGGTTCCGACACCAGCGTTCGGGTGCCGTCCACGTCTCGGCGTACGAATGCGAAGAAGGCCACCGCCGCGGCGTCCGGACCGAGGGCGAGCAGCACACGGTCTGCGCGGGCCGAGGTCAGGCCCGGGTCGTCGAGCCGCTCGACCGCGGCCACGTCGACTACGGCGCGGCAGACCCCCGCCTGGCAGACCGGCGACACGGCGGTTGCCGAACCAGGGTCGATGCCTAAGGCGGCCGGCCCAGCTTCGCTCGCAGGGACGTCAGCGGGCAAGAGTTCGGACGATGGGGCGTCGGGCGGTGGGGTGTCGGACAGGGAGGCGTCGGTCGCTGGGGCGTCGAACGGTGGGGCGTCGGACAGGGGGGCGTCGGACAGGGGGGCGTCGGACAAGGGGGCGTCGGACGGTGGGGCGTCCGACAATGGGGCGTCAGCTACGACGCCCGGAGGCGGAACACTCGCCGAGACGGCGATGAGTGGGACGTCCACCAAGGCAGAAGCCGACACGACGCCCGCTAAGGCATCGGGAACGCGGGCGCGGACCAATGCGCCAAAAGCTTCCCGAACCAAGACAACTACCACCGGGACGGCGACGGCCACGGCCCCTGCAAAGGCAGTCCCGGCCAAGTCGACAGCTTCCAGGTCGCCCGCGGCGAACGCGGCCCCCGCCAGGCCTTCGGCAAAGAACGCGGCCCCCGCCAGGCCTTCGGCAAAGACTGCCCCGAAGGCGGCGCCCACCAAGTCAGCCCCGGCGAGGGCGACAGCAGATAACTCAGCCGCGGCGAAGGCAGTCGCGGTCAAGCCCACGTCGGTCAAGCCCACGTCGGTCAAGCCCACGCCGGTCAAGCCCACGCCGGCCAAATCAGCCCCGGCCAACGCAACGCCTGCCAAGTCTGGGCCGGCCAACGCAACGCCCGCCAAGTCTGGGCCGGCCAAGCCCAGGCCGGCCAAATCAGCCCGGGCCAACGCAACGCCCGCCAAGTCTGGGCCGGCCAGGGCAACGCCCGCCGAGTCTGGGCCGGCCAGGGCAACGCCCGCCAAGTCTGCGACGAGCAAGGCGGTCCCGGCTAAGGCCGCGACGGCTGGCAAGGCAGCGCCGGCTAAGGCCGCGACGGCTGGCAGGGCAGCGCAGGCCAAGGCCGCGACGGCCGGGAAGGCAGCACCAGCTAGGCCTGCTGCGGCGAGGGCCACGTCGAAGGTTGCTCCCATCATCGAGGCGCCCCGGTCTCGGGGCGCGCGGACCCGGGCGATCACCGATGACACCGCGGAGCAGCCTCAGGTCACCACGGCCCGTCGCCAGCCCGTGGCCGAGGCGATGATCATCGCTCCGCCGGCGCCGCATGTCCTTCCCCCGGAGCCACCACAGGCTCCGGCGCCGCTGGTCGCGGGCGCGGCGGCCGCGCACGCCGCCGCTGTCAACGCCGCTGAGGCCGAGCTCCGCCGGACCGGCGGCTCGGTCACGCAGACTCGGGGCCCGGGCGCCGGTACCCGTCCGGCGGCCGTGCAGGGGGTACGCCCGCCGACCGCGCCGCACGCCGCCACCGGTCAGGAATTCATCGCCGCGAACGCCGGCGCGTCCCGGGGGATCCCGCTCCCGGGGGACGCGGTCATCCATGGAACCATCGCGGGGGAACGGTACCTGTCGCCCGCGACCAAGCGGATGTACCAGCGCCGCCGCCGGGCCGCCCTGATCGCCTTCTTGACGCTCGCGGTCCTGGTCCTGCTGCTGGGCCAGTTCCTGCGTGGCAACGACGGCCGGGCGGCCTCGGTCACCCGCACGCCGGCCGCTTCCGCCCTGGTCGGCGGTCCACTGCCGGCCCTCCCCACCGCTACGACCACCGTCGAGGCGACCCGCAAGACCGCGGTTGCCGCCACCGCCGCGGCCAGCGGACCGGCTCCGGCCGACGCGGGTGACACCACGGCGACCAGGGCCGCCGCCGGCACGATCAACGACTTCCGCTTCGTCGCCGGTTACGGGCCGGTGCTGGGCACGACCGGTACGCTGCGCCGTTTCAAGGTCGCCGTGCAGAAGACGGTCGGCCAGGGCGACGGCGGCGACTTCAATGACGAGGTCGACCGGATCCTCGGCGACCCGCGCAGCTGGATCGCCGGCCATCAGTTCCGGCTGCAACGGGTGCCGCAGTCGGCCGCTTCCGAATTCACCATCTTCCTCGCCTCGGCGGACACCTCGGCGCGGCTGTGCGAGAAGGGTGGGCTGGTGACCGGCGGCTACACGTCCTGCCGGCTCCCCGGCCAGGTGATCATGAACCTGGACCGCTGGGAGAACGCCGTCCCCGACTATCCGGCTCCACTGGAGACCTACCGCGCATACGCGATCAATCATGAGGTGGGGCACCAGCTGGGACACGGCCACGAAGCGTGCCTGGGCAAAGGCCGGGTCGCGCCGGTGATGATGCAGCAGACCTACGGGTTGAACGGTTGTGTCGCCAATGCCTGGCCCTACGTGGGCGGCAAACGCTACGTCGGGGTGCCCACCGCCTGATATTCCCCGTCCCGCATGTCGGACCTGGTGTTCCTCGTCATGCGCGTTCCGGCAACGCACGAGCAACAATGGTGGGCGCACCTTACCGCCGAACCCGGGGAGTAAACCGTGGCACTGCCCCCGCTCGTCGAGCCTGCTCCCGAGCTGACCGTCGACGAGATCCGCCGCTATTCGCGTCACCTGATCATCCCCGACGTCGGGATGGACGGGCAGAAGCGGCTCAAGAACGCCAAGGTGCTCGCCGTCGGTGCTGGCGGCCTCGGCTCGCCGACGCTGATGTATCTGGCCGCGGCCGGGGTGGGCACGCTCGGCATCGTCGATTTCGACACCGTCGACGAGTCCAACCTGCAGCGGCAGATCATCCACGGCGTCTCGGACATCGGCCGGCCCAAGGCCGAGTCGGCTGCGGACAGCATCCGGGAGATCAACCCGCTGGTGAACGTGGTCATCCACAACGTCGCGCTGGATCGCGACAATGTGCTGGACCTCTTCGGCCAGTACGACCTGATCGTCGACGGCACCGACAATTTCGCGACCCGATACCTGGTCAACGACGCGGCGGTCCTGCTCGGCAAGCCGTACGTCTGGGGCTCGATCTACCGCTTCGACGGGCAGGCCTCCGTCTTCTGGGAGGAGCACGGTCCCTGCTACCGCTGCCTCTACCCGGTGCCGCCGCCGCCCGGCATGGTCCCCTCCTGTGCCGAAGGCGGGGTCCTCGGCGTGCTCTGCGCCTCGATCGGGGCGATCCAGGTGAACGAGGCGATCAAGCTGATCACCGGGATCGGTGAGCCGCTGGTCGGCCGGCTGATGGTCTACGACGCACTGGAGATGGAGTACCGCAAGATCAGGGTCCGCAAGGATCCGAACTGCGCGCTCTGCGGGGAGAACCCGACGATCACCGAGCTCATCGAGGACTACGAGGATTTCTGCGGCGCCGTCTCCGACGAGGCCGCCGAGGCCACGCTGAACTCGACCATCACCGCTCGTGAGCTCAGGGACCTGCAGGACTCCGGCAAGGACATCTTCCTGGTCGACGTCCGCGAGCCGGCTGAATACGAGATCGTCAACATCAAGGGCGCGACGCTGATCCCGAAGGGGGAGATCCTCTCCGGCGAGGCGCTGGCGCGTTTCCCTCAGGACAAGCAGATCGTGCTGCACTGCAAGTCCGGCGTACGGTCGGCCGAGGCGCTGGCGGCGCTCAAGGCGGCCGGTTTCAAGGACGCTGTGCATGTGCAGGGCGGCATCGTGTCATGGATCAACACGGTAGATCCGTCGCTGCCGTCGTACTGAGTTATCCACAGCCTGACGTTGTCCACAGGCCTTCGGCCGTCGCTCCGCAACCCGGGGCGGCGGCCGATAGCCTTTCTGATGCGGAGGGTGAAGGGTGGGTGACGGATCGGACCTAATAGACAGTTACCAAGTCAATGCAGCATGAAGTCATGGGTGGCGGTAGCGTCTGCGTCGTGGTCGACATCGATGCCGCGATCGGTTACGTCGTCGCACACGGCGACCCGGTCGAACGCGCGCGGCTCTCGTACATCCGGGCGGGCACGGCGCCCCCCTCGCACGTGGTGGAACGCATCACGAGCGAGCAGACGCCGAGCGGCGGCTGGCCCGCGTCCGGCGACGGCACGGTGCCGTCCGTGGACGCCACCTGTTACCGCCTCGCCGAGCTCGACGACCTGGGCGGCCTGCACGGTCCCGAGGTCGCCCGGGCCCTGACCTGGCTCGCCGGGGCCCAGCGCGACGACGGCACCTGGCAGGAGGACGCCTCGCTCGCCACCGAGGCGCCGCCGTGGGCGATGCCGGGCGACCCCGAGGCGACGATCTACCTGACGTCGGTCGCCGGCTTCTGGATCACGGTCGCCGAGGTCGAGGCGCATCCGCACCACGAGTCGCCCGCCCAGCACGGCGGCGTGTTGGCGAAGGCGGCGAAGTGGGTCGTGGAGCAGTTGCGGCCGGACGGCACCTGGCCGTCCTTCCTGGCGGCCGGGTGGCACGCCGCCGGACTGTTGCACGAGCAGCAGTTCTTCTACGAGTCGGCGCGGATGCAGCTGGTCCTCGGCGATCGGCTGGACGGCATGTCACCGGCCGACGTCGCGTCGATGGCAGCGGCGCTGCGCCGGGTCAACCTGGGCGACGACTGGCTGCTGCAGGCCGCCCGCAAGCGCCTCGGCGACTCGCAACGCAACGACGGCGGCTGGGACAGCGCCGAGGGCCCGATCTTCGACGTCAACACCACCCTGACGGCGATCCGCGCCTGCCGCTGAGCAGGCGCGACTCTCACTTCGGGGTGACCATCACGTTCGCCGGAGACTTCCCCGGCCGGAGATCCGCACTGAACTCGCAACCTGCGGTCCGGGCTGCGTAGCAAAGCGTGGAGAGGACCACCGGTTTCAACGGGAGATGCGCTTGGCGACGTACGCGACGGTTCCGATCAGCAGGACCACGCCGGCCGCGTACGCGAAGAACGGGTCCTCGGGTGTGCCTTTCGGCAGGATGGCGATGACTCTCCAGCCAGGTGGCCGCTCGTCGAATCCTAGGAGTAATAGGACCCAGAGACTCGACGGCACCCAGCTCAGCCGCGCCCGCAGAAGGGCGGCCGTCAGCAATCCAACGCCTGACAGCACCGCCACTGCCTCGGCGAGGAACACCGACTGCCGCCATGGGAAGATCTCTGCGGCGGAAAGGGGCAGGACCAGCCAGAATCCGACGACCAGAGCACCCACGACGGCTGTCTCGGCGACAACGATATGGACGAGTCGCAGGCGCGCTCCGCTGCGTGGGGTCGAGGCCTCGAGTTCTGGGTCGGCGCCGGCCAGTCCGGTGCCGATCAGCGTTACTCCGGCGAGGGCCGTGAGCAGATAGACGTCGAACATGATGAAGCCGCCCAGTCCCCACACCGTGGAGAGAAGTCTGACCAGCAACGGTGCGCCGATGGCGAGGGCAATCAGGGTCGCCAGACTCGGGTTCAGACTGCGAGATTGGGCGTGCAGCAGCGCACCGCGGTTCACGACGCAGCTCCGGTGATGATGCTCATGGCTCCCGGTCGGCAGTA
>JAVHVY010000178.1:0-25624 GCA_032160305.1 Actinoplanes sp. | reverse complement strand
GACCAGGACCAGGACCAGGACCAGGACCAGGACCAGGACCAGGACCAGGACCAGGACCAGGACCAGGACCAGGACCAGGACCAGGACCAGGACCAGGACCAGGACCAGGACCAGGAGCGCGTGCCGGGGATTCAGGGGTCACCGGGCGGGACGGCGGGTCCGGCGTCGGATGTCGGCACCCGGGTTGCCGGGACCGGCGGCGGCGGGTAGGCAGACACGATGACCCGCGTACTGCCCGGCACAGCGACCCACACCGTGCGCCGCGTCACCGTCAAGGATGCCGCCCGGATGCGGGCGCTGCGACTGGAAATGCTCGCCGACAGCCCGCTCGCCTTCCTGGAGACGCTGGCCCAGGCGGCGGCCCGGCCGCACGCCGACTACCGCGGGCGGATCGCGATGGCCGCCAGCGGCGATCAGCTGGCCCAGTTCATCGCCGACCCGGGCGGCCGGCTCATCGGGCACGCCGGTGGTGCGGTGCAGGTCGACGATCCGCGCTCGACGGTGGTCTTCGCCGTCTACATCACCCCGGCCCGGCGGGGAAACGGCGTGCTGGCCGAGCTGATCGACGCGGTCGCCCAGTGGTCGGTCGCCGCCGGCCGCCCGGAGCTGATGCTCGAGGTGGTGGTGGGCAACGACCGGGCAGTGCGGGCGTACGAGCGGCTGGGCTTCGCCGACACCGGGGTGCGGATGCCGCATCCGGTGACGCCGACGCTCACCGAGCTGCAGATGCGGCGGCGCGCGTCATGACCCGGCGGATCTGGGACGTGGCCCGGACGGTGCTGACCGCGGCGAACGGGACGACCGGCGCCGGGCTGCTGCTGGCCGTCGCGACCGGGGCCCGGATCAGGCGCGGCCGCAACGGCGTCCTCGTCGCCGAGGGTTACCGCCGCAAGGTCCCGCCGGCGACCTGCTTCACGGTCGGCTCGGTGATCCTGACCCGGCGCGACGCCGGGTGGCTGCTGGGCGCCGAGCGGGCCGACCTGTTCGACCACGAGAGCCGCCACGCCGGCCAGTACGCCGTGCTCGGCCCGTTCTTCTGGCCGGCCTACTGGCTCGCCTGCGGCTACTCGTACGCCAGGACCGGCTCTTTCGCCGTGGGTAACGCCTTCGAACGGCACGCGGGCCTGGCGGCGGGCGGCTATCTCACACCGTCAGCTGCCACTGCATCCAGTGATCCACCCGGCGGAAACCCATCGCATCGTTGATCGCGAGCAGGTGCTCGTTGGCCCGCGACCCGCCCGGAATATCCGGAACATCCGCCTCTCAGGCGGCGCGGCAGATCCGATGGACCTCGTCGTGGAAGCCGTCGGTGACGGGCTCGATGGCGATCGGCAGGTCAGAGAGAGCGCCCGCACACCGCGTCCGGGGCGAGCCCTTTACGACGGCTGAGGATTTGGTCGGGAGGACGCGCGCACAGTGCCTCCGGCACTGGGTCGTTGGGCCCCTGGGAGATTGTCGCCAAGCTCGTCAGGATGGGGCCTCGTACGGCGACGCGACCTCCCGCAGAGAGCATCCTGCCGACCGGGCGGACCGTTAGCAAGTCCTCGCCGGAACGATTTTCGACGGTCTGCAGAAAAATGACTACAGAGCGTTATCCGAGGAGGCCCGCGTCCCGGGCGCCGCGCAGCGACGGCTTGATCCGGTGGGTCGGCCCGACCAGGTCGGCGACCGAGTCGAGGGTCTTCAGGCCCTCGCCGGTGTTGAAGACGACCGTCTCCTGCTCCGGGTCGAGCTTGCCGCCGGCCACCAGCTTCCTCAGCACCGCAACGGTGACCCCGCCGGCGGTCTCGGCGAAGACGCCCGTGGTCTCGGCGAGCAGCCGGATCCCGGCCCGGATCTCGTCGTCGTCGGCGTAGTCCATCCAGCCGCCGGTACGCGAGACCGCCTCGATCGCGTACGACCCGGCCGCCGGGTCGCCGATGTTCAGCGATTTGGCGATGCCGGTCGGCTTGACCGGGGTGATCTGGTCGGTGCCGTTGTGCAGGGCGGTGGCGATCGGGTTGCACCCGGCCGACTGCGCGCCGAAGACCGCCCAGCCGCCCTCGGGAGCCTCGACCAGCCCGATCTCGACCAGCTCGCTGAACGCCTTGTCCACCTTCGTGAGCAGCTCACCGGAGGCCATCGGGATGACCACCTGGGCCGGGATCCGCCAGCCGAGCTGCTCGGCCACCTCGTACCCCAGCGTCTTGGACCCTTCGGCGTAGAACGGCCGGACGTTGACGTTGACGAAGGCGGTGTCCTCGAACTCGTCGGTCTCGACCAGCTCGCCGCAAAGCCGGTTCACGTCGTCGTAGGAGCCGTCGATGGCGACCAGTTCCCCGCCGTACACCGCGGTCGTGATGATTTTGCCCTGCTCGAGGTCGCCCGGGATGAAGACGATGCTCGGCACCCCGGCGCGGGCCGCGTGGGCGGCGACCGAGTTGGCCAGGTTGCCGGTCGAAGCGCAGGCGAAACGGGTGAAGCCCAGCCCGCGCGCGGCGGTCAGCGCGACCGAGACGACCCGGTCCTTGAACGAGTGGGTCGGGTTGGCCGAGTCGTCCTTGACCCACAGCGGCGCCCGCAGGCCGACCGCGGCGGCCAGGGCCGGCGCGCTGATCAGCGGGGTCATCCCCGGGTCGAGGGTGACCCGCTCGGCCGGGTTCTGCCCGGCCGGCAACAGGGCGGCGTAGCGCCAGATGTTCTGCGGACCGGCTTCGATCTGCTCCCGGGTGACCCGCGCGAGGGCAGCCTGGTCGTAGGCGACCTCGAGCGGGCCGAAACACTCGAAACAGGCGTGCTGCGCGGCGAGCGGGAACTCGGCGCCGCAACCGCGGCAGACGAGGGCCCGGGCGGGGCTGGAGGTGGGTGCGACGACAGACGTCATTGAGGCCTTCCTCTCATCTTTCCCCGGGCGCCGACCAGCGCATCACGGGGACGGAATTAGCACCTGCCGCTGGCGGCCTCGTCATCGAGACATGCGCGGTGGTTGCCGGGGCGTCAACGGGCCGTTCCCTCAGCCCCTCTGGATGAGGTATTCAGTTGTGTTTCCAACACGATACGTCCCCACCCGGAATCCACCCACCCGCTTCCCGAGGTGTGAGCTCAGGAGGTGATGTCCTTGCGGGTGAAGCGCCAGAAGGCCAGCGACCAGAAGACCGTGGCGTAGCAGACCGCGGCGATCGCCCCCTTGACCAGGTCGTCCGTCTGCATCGGGGTGGACAGCAGCCCTTGCCAGGCGTCGCTGTAGTGGGTCGGCAGGGCGTAGCGGATCGAGCCCAGCGCGGTGATCTGGTCGAGGATGCTGGAGAGGATCCAGAGCAGGACCGCGCCGCCGACCGCGCCCAGGGCCGCGTCGGTCAGGGTGGAGAGCAGGAAGGCCAGGCCGGCCACGATCAGCAGGATGACCGCCAGATAGCCGACGATCGCCAGCAGCCGCAGCGCCCCCTCGCCGGGCGGGACCTGGGCCGCGATCGTGCTGCCCAGCGGGTGCCAGCCGTAGCGGAGCGTGCCGACCAGCAGCGCCGTCGCGGTCAGGGTGAGCAGCGCGACCGCCGAGTAGAACAGCGCCACGATCAGCTTGACGCCGAGCAGCCGGGCCCGCGGCACCGGCACCGCCAGCAGGTAGCGCAGGCTGCCCCAGCTCGCCTCGCTGGCCACCGTGTCGCCGCAGAACAGCGCGACCACCACGATGAGCAGGAAGCCGGCCGACACCGCCAGGCAGAAGAGCGCGAAGTTCAGCCCGCCCGAGGTGGCCAGGTCGACCAGGCTGGAGAAGGACCCGCCGCCGTTGTTGTCGTCGTTGTTGTTGTTGCCGAGCTCGAAGGCCAGCCAGATGATCACGGGCAGCAGGACCATGAAACCCAGGGCCAATTGGGTACGCCGTCGCGAGGCCTGCCGTCGGATCTCGGCCCCGATCGGCAAGGTGGCCGTGGCCCGGTACCCCGTCGCCGCTCCGGTGGTGCTCATCGGTCCCCACTTCCTCGGGAGTTGTCGCCGACCAGGGCCAGGAAGGCGTCCTCCAGGCGGCGCCGCGGCACCACCCGGTCGACGCCGACCCCGGCCCGGACCAGCTCGGCCACAACCTCGGCGCGGGCCGTGCCGTTCAGGTCGACGATCAGCCCGGAGCTGCCCTCCGGGGTCACCGAACGCACATCCAGGTCCGCGAGGACCCGTTCGGCGGCCGGGACGTCGGAGACCTCGAACTGCACCGACGGCGAGTCGCCGACGATGTCGTCAACCGGGCCGGACGCCACGATCCAGCCCTTGTTGACCACCACCACGTGGGTGCAGGTCTGCTCGACCTCGGCCAGCAGGTGACTGGAGACCAGCACCGCCCGGCCGTCGGTGGCGTAGCGCTTGAGGACCCGGCGCATCTCGGCGATCTGCGGTGGGTCCAGGCCGTCCGTCGGCTCGTCCAGCACCAGCAGGTCGGGCAGCCCGAGCATGGCCTGGGCGATGGCGAGCCGCTGGCGCATGCCGTGGCTGTAGTTCTTCGTCCGGCGGTGGATCGAGTCGCCCAGCCCGGCGATCTCCAGCGCTTCGTCGAAGCGGGCGTCGGCGCGCGGCCGGCCGGTGGCCCGCCAGTACGCCTTCAGGTTGTCCAGCCCGCTCAGGTGGGGCAGGAAACCCGGCCCCTCGACCAGCGAGCCGACCCGGGACAGGATCGGCGAGCCCGGTACGAGCCGGTGCCCGAAGACCAGCGCGTCGCCGGCGGTCGGCATGGTCAGGCCCAGCAGGACGCGCAGGGCGGTCGTCTTGCCGGCGCCGTTCGGGCCGAGCAGGCCGACGACCTGGTGGCGTTCCACGGTGAAATCGACCCGCTCCACGGCCACGAACCCGTCGCCGTACGCCTTGCGCAGTCCCCGGACGACCAGCGGGACGTCGGCGAACTCGGCCAGCGTCGGGGTCCGGAACCGCCGCGCCCGGTGCCGCCGGATGGCCAGGACGACGGCGAGCCCGACGACGATCACCAGGAGCAGGCCGCCGAGCACGTACCGCCAGACGACCTGCGGGTTGGCGATCGGCGTGCCCACGACGGTCGGCAGGGTGACCGTCGACCCGACCGCGACGGTGTAGGTGGTCGGCGCCGGGGGCGTGAGGAACGCCTGATCGGACGTGGCGACGACGATCCGTACGACGTGCCCGGCCGCGACCTGCCGGACGACGGCCGGCAGGGTGACCGTGACCGGCGGGGCGGCGCCGATGGTCGCCGGCAGACCGGTCAGCTTGATCGGGGCGATCAGGCCGCCGCTCAGCGTCGCGGCGCCGTCCTGGTCGACGTCGTAGAGCTTGACGAACAGGGTGGCGGTGCCGGTCGGCGAGGCGGCCCGCACCTGGACCGTGGGCGAGCCGACCACGTCCACCGCCCGGGTCAGCGGCGCCGAGTCGAACTGCGCGTGCTGGCCCTGCAGGTCGCCGGCGACGCTGCCGAGCAGGGAGCTCAGCTGCCCGCCGACGCCGGGCAGCGAGCTGAGCGCACCGGGATTGCCGTTCGGCGGGTTGGCGATCGGCTGAGCCGGGCCACTGACGGCCACGTCGACCCGGCCGGTCCCGGTCAGCCCGGGATACGTCGGGTCGGAGTAGCCGTTGGTGACCAGTCCCCGGTCGAGCGCGCTGAACCCGGCCACCCGCGAATAGGTGAAACTCGTCCCGGGCGCGCTGCCGGTGCCCTTGACGTAGTGGTCGAGCCACTGGGCGGTCAGGAACTTCGTGCGGTCCTGATCGGATTGCGGACCGCTGCCGCCGTCGTGCCCGCCGGTGAACCAGGCGACCCGGACCGGGGTGCCGGTCGCGGCGATCCCCTTGGCGTTGGCGTCCGCCTCGGAGAGCGGGAAGAGGGTGTCGACCGCGCCCTGGATCAGCATGGTCGGCGCGGTGATCCGGCTCAGCACGGTGGCCGGGCTGGACCGGTCGAGCAGGGCCAGCGTGCTGGCGGTCGGGACGCCGGTGGTGGCCATGTTCAGGTAGGCCGCGCAGACGTCGGCGGCGAAGCGGCCGCAGGCGGGGTCGGCACCGGCCTGCGGGCCCCGGGGCGGGCCGGACCCGGTGCCGGTGCCGCTCCCACTGCCACTGCCGTTCCCACTGCCGCTGCCGCTGCCAGTGCCGTTCCCGCTGCCACTGCCGTTCCCACTGCCACTGCCACTGCCGAAGAACAGGCCGGCCCAGCTCTTCTTGAAGACGCCGGGAGCCGCGGAGACGCCGGGGGGCGCGGAGACGCCGGGGGGCGCGGAGACGCCGGCAGTGGCCGGGCCGTCCGTCGACTGCGGCAGGAACGCGGCCGCCAGGTTGTTCCAGGTGATCAGCGGGACGATCGCGTCCACCCGGGGGTCCGTCCCGGCCAGCATCAGGGCCAGCGCTCCGCCGTACGAGCCGCCGACCACGCCGACGCGGGGGTCGCCGGGCGCGTCGGTCCGCACCTCCGGGCGCGCGGCGAGCCAGTCCAGCAGGCGCTGCGCGTCCTTGACCTCGTAGTCGGGGCTGTCCAGGTGGATCTGGCCGCCGCTTCTGCCGAAGCCCCGCGCGGTCCAGGTCAGCACCGCGTAGCCGCGCCCGGCCAGCGACTCGGCGTCCGAACTGACCGACTCCTTTGTCCCACCGAAACCATGCGCGAGCAGCACCGCCGGAACCTTCCCGGAGCGGTCCCGGGGCAGGTAGAAGCGGGCGTCCAGGTCGACCGGGTCGGTGCCGGACGGGCCGGAGAGCGCGCTGATCGGCAGATCCTGGCTGGTCCAGTCGGCCCGGCTGGGCAGCGCGGCCCATCCGACCAGCGCGGCGACCAGGACGATCACCACGGAGGCGGAGACGACCCGGCGCCGGGTCATTCGCGGCAGGGCACGGCGCAGCCGCGGGGCAAGGGACGACATGCGGCCAACGCTAACGGCCGGGAACTGAGCAGGAGCTGTGAAGGGCCGTTCAGCAGCCCTGGTTGTCGGTGTACTTGAACTGCATCGGCTCGGCCATCCCGGCCTGGACCTGGGCGACCTTGTCGTTTTTGAGCGGGAAGAGCAGCGCGTAGTCGCCGGTCATCGCCAGCCAGGCGCTGGCACCGGACCAGTCGTTGAGCACCTTGCCGTTCGGGTAGCCGCCCTTCACGTTCGCCAGCGGGCTGCCGATTTTGATGCCCTTGTCCGTTTTCACCGCGCTGGAGCTGACCGTCAGGTGCAGCAGCCGACCCTTGAAGAAGACCAGGTCCGGGGAGTGGTACTTGCTCGTTCCGGTGGCCGTCGAGTAGTTCGCGCAGCCGGCGGCCGGCGCGGCGGCGGTGATCAGCTTCGCCGCCTGCAGCGACTCGGCCGTCACCCCGATCTTGTACGGCCCCAGCCCGCCCGCGCTCAGCTGGACCGCCAAGGTGCCCGGCTGCGGGCCGCGGGTGCGGTTGAGCGTGCCATCCGGGTTCTCGGTGAAGGCCGGCTTGGGCCCGGTGTCGCCCGGCCCGTCCGGGGTGGCCGGAGCAGGCGAACCGGGTGCACCGGGCTGCCACGTCGCCGGCTTGCGGTCGTGTGAGCAAGCCGTCGCACCGAGCAGGGTCAGGGCGGCGAAGACCAGTGCAGCGCGCCTCATACAGATGCCTCCATCGGACTGGGCCTTCAGGGCTAACGTGTCAACCTAGCGCCCCCGCACAATCGGAGGATCCATCGGTGCCTGACGATCTCACGCTGACCGTGACCCAGCGGCCCGCGGCCCTCGACGCGCGTCGCGGCATCGTCCGGCTGCATCCCGAGGTGATGGCCGCGCTGGCCGTCAACCCGGGCGACCCGCTGCGGCTGACCGGCGCCCGGACCACCGCGGGCATCGCCGCCCGCGCCGAGGTGACCGCGAGCAAGGCGCTGCTCTACGCCGACGACCTGACGATCGGCAACCTGGGCCTGCGCGACGGCGCCCAGGTCACCATCACCCCGATCCCGGTCACTAAAGCGATACGAGTCACCCTGGCCGGCCCGCCGGAGATCGTCGCGGTGGTGTCCCCCGAGATGCTGCGCCTGGCCCTGCTCGGCAAGCTGGTCAGCAGCGGCGACGACGTCTCCCTGCTGCCGCAGGACGTGCTCCCCGCCGCGAGCGACCGCTCGCTGGTCGAAGCCGCCCGGCGCAGCCTGGCCAACCGGGTCGGTTACCTGTGGACCAGCACGCTGCTCTCGGTCGTCGCGGTCGAGGACGGCGACGCCGCGCTGGTCACGATGGACACGGTGGTCGGTTGGCAGGGCGGTCACTTTTCGGTACGCGGACCCGGCGCCGGCGCGCCGACCCAGCCGCAGGCCCCGGCCTCGACTGACCCGGAGACCCCGCCGCCCAGTGTCGACGACCTGCCGGGCCTACGCGCCCAGGCCCAGGAGCTGACGGAGCTGCTGGATCTGGGCTTCCACCACCGCGAGGTGCTGGGCCGGCTCGGCACCACGGTCTCGCTCGGCGTGCTGATCTCCGGCCCCTCCGGCTCGGGCAAGTCCGCCCTGGTCCGGGCGGTTGCCGCGAGCGTCGAGGCGACGGTGTACGCGGTCTGGGCGCCCGAGCTGGCCGCGCTGACCAACGACGCGGCCGCCACCCGACTGCGCGCCCTCTCCCGGGAGGCCCGCGCGGCCCAGCCCAGCGTGCTGCTGATCTCCGATGTCGAGGCGCTGGCTCCGCGGGACAGTCCGGGGCCCCTGTCGACGGTCTTCCGCCAGGTGCTCGCCGAAACGGTGAAGTCCGGCGGGGCCGTGGTCTGCACGACCAGCCGCCCCGAATCGCTCGACCCGTCCCTGCGCGATCCCGATCTGCTCGCCGTCCAGCTCGGCGTGGCGCTGCCCGACGCGGCCATGCGGCGCGAGCAGCTGACCGTGCTGACCCGGGGGATGCCACTGGCCGAGGACGTCCGGCTGGACGACGTGGCCGGCCGGACGCCCGGCTTCGTCGCCGCCGACCTGGGCGCGCTGGCCCGGGAGGCCGGGGTGCGGGCGGCGCTGCGGCAGAAGGACGCGGAGTCGCCGACCGTGACGATGGCCGATTTCGAGGCGGCGCTCGACGTGGTCCGGCCGACCTCGATGGCCGATTCGACGCTGGAGGTCGCCTCGGTGACCCTGGACGACGTCGGCGACATGGTCGAGGTCAAGCAGGTGCTGACCGAGTCGGTGCTGTGGCCGCTGACCTATCCGGACACGTTCGCCCGGCTCGGCGTGCAACCGCCGCGCGGGGTGCTGCTCTTCGGGCCGCCCGGCTGCGGCAAGACGTACCTGGTCAAGGCGATCGCCGGCACGGGCAAGGCGAACGTGCTGTCGGTAAAGGGCGCCGAGCTGCTCAGCAAGTGGGTCGGCGAGAGCGAACGGGCCGTTCGCGAGCTGTTCCGCCGCGCCCGCGAGGCCGCCCCGACGCTGGTCTTCCTGGACGAGGTGGACGCCCTGGCCCCGACCCGCGGCCAGGCCACCGACGGCGGCACCACCGACCGGGTGGTGGCCGCCCTGCTGACCGAGCTGGACGGTGTGGAGTCGCTGCGCAACGTCGTGGTGATCGGCGCGACCAACCGCCCGGACCTGATCGACCCGGCCCTGTTGCGCCCCGGCCGGCTGGAACGCCTGATCTACGTCCCGCCGCCGGACGCCGAGGCCCGGACGGCGATCCTGCGCGCCTCGTCCAAGTCGGTTCCGCTGGATGAGGCCGTCGACCTGCCCGCCCTCGGCGCGGAGCTGGACGGTTTCTCGGCGGCCGACTGCGCGGCCCTGATCCGCGAATCGGCCCTGGCCGCGATGCGCCAGTCGCTCGACGCGGCCACGATCACGGTCGACAACGTGGCGACGGCCCGCAAGCGGGTCCGGGCTTCGCTCGACCCGGTGCAGGTGGCCTGGCTGGCCTCCTACGCCGACACGCACGCGCCGGGTTAGCTGTGCTGTCCAGCTGGTCAGCGGCGGCGGGCGCGGGCCCGGGTGGAGCGCAGCCGGCGCAGCCGTCCGACCAGGACCGGGTCCTTGACCAGGGCGGCCGGGTTGTCCAGCAGGCCGTTGAGCAGCTGGTAATAGCGCGTCGAGGAGAGCCCAAAGGCGTCCCGGATGGCCTGTTCCTTGGAACCGGCGTGCCTCCACCACCTGCTCTCGAAGGCGAGGATCTGCTCCTCGCGTTCGGTCAGGGCCGGGGCCTGATCGTCGCCCAGTCGCGGCGCGGGCACATGCGGGGTTTCTTCGGCAGGCGGCTGCATGGGCGCTCCTGAGGCGGGTCGGAGAGCACGCACCAACGTACGAAGGGATCGTCAGCATAGTGCCAGCGGACGATCCCTCCCGTACGCCGGTGCCTTACCGGCCGAAACTACCTCAGGCGACGTCTCGGCTACGCATAGTCCACATGGCCGCCCCCACAACGAGGACAAGCACTAGCGCGACCACGCTGCCGGCCATTTCCCAGGTGATCGTCAGCGTGGGCGGAGTGCAGCCCTGGGTCGAGGAGAAGTCGCACGAGTTGTAGTCCTTGACGTTGACCGACTTGTCCATCCAGGCCCGCACCCAGATCGGCACCAGGTACGCCTCGGCGAACTTCACCTTGGCCAGGCTGAGTACGGTGACCAGCCCGAACTGGAGCAGGATGACCGCGCCGATGGCCGCGCCGAGGGCCATCGCGGTGTGCCGGCCGAGCGAGGCCAGTCCGAAACCGAGCGCGCCGGCGGCCAGGACCAGCACCAACGCCCGGAGCTCGGTGAGCCCCAGCGACTGCCAGGCGCCGGAGGTCATCCGGTCGGTGTTGCCGCGCAGCATCGCCAGCACCCAGAATAAACCCGTCCACAGCGCCAGTGTCACCGCGGTCAGCGCGGTCAGGCCGAGGACCAGCGCGATGAGTTTGGTGCCGAGCACCCTGAGCCGCTGGGGCCGCCAGAGCAGCAGGTTCATCATGGCGCCGCTGCTCCACTCGGCACCAACGAAGGACGCACCCATCACGAACGCCATCAGCGCGAAGATCGCCGCGAGCGTGGTCACCATGACGGCGAAGTTCTTCACGAACTCGAAGGTGGACGGCATGAAGCCGTGGTAGTCGTAGTCCTGCTCGGACGGGGCGTAGAGCGCGGAGCAGTCGGCCGGCCACTGGCCCGCGTTCGCGCTGCCCTTGGCCGCCTCGCAGGTCGCCTTGTCCTGCACGGCCTGCCGCTGAGCTTGTTGCAGTTCCTGCGCCGCCTGGGTCTTCGCCTTGGCGATCGACTCCGGGCTGGCCTTCTCATTGGTCAGGAAGATCCCGACCGCGATCGCGATCAGCACCACGACGCTGCCGATCACCAGCAGTTTGGTGAAGCGCCGCTTGACCAGCCGGCGCGATTCCGCCTTGAGTAGACTCACTGTCCCCACGCTCCCTGAGCCGGGCTCATCGTGGACTGGTCGACCTGACGGTTCTGGCCCTCGACCGGCGCGGTGCCGGTGAGCTCGAGGAAGACGCTCTCCAGGTCGGCCGTGTCCGGGGCCAGCTCGCGGACGTAGAGACCGCGGGTGGCCAGGATCCGGGTGATCATCGCGGGCCGGTCGGCGTTGCGGACCATCAGGTGGTCGGCTTCGAGCTGGACCTCGGCGCCCTGCTCACGCAGTGCCTCGGCGGCGGCCGGCAGGTCGATGTCGGACTCGACCCGGACCAGCACCGAGGTCGAGGTGTGCTGGGCCAGGACGTCCTGCACGGAACCGGCGGCCACCCGGCGACCGGCCGAGATGATCGTGACCGAGTCGCAGATCAGCTGAATTTCGCCGAGGATGTGGCTGGACAGCAGCACCGTCATCCCCGACTCGGCGAGGTTGCGCATCAGCGTGCGCATCTCCCGGATACCGCCCGGATCGAGACCGTTGGCCGGCTCGTCCAGGATCAACAGTTTCGGGTTCTTCAGCAGCGCCGACGCCACCGCGAGCCGCTGCTTCATACCCAGCGAGTACGTCTTGACCCGGTCCTTGGCCCGGTCTCGCAGCCCGACCAGCTCCAGCACCTCGACGACCCGACGCTGGTCCACGCCGCCCGCGTCGGCCAGCAACGAAAGCGTGTCCTGGGCCGTGAACGGTCCGAAGAACTGCGGACTTTCGACGATCGCGCCGACCAGTCCCGCCACCTCGGGCATTGCCGCCGGCACTTCCCGGCCGAGCAGGACCATCCGGCCACCGTTCGGCTTGATGAGACCGAGCAGCGTACGCAGAGTAGTCGTCTTGCCCGACCCGTTGGGCCCCAGGAAACCGTGCACCTGGCCCTGTTCGACCACCATGTCGAAGCCGTCGAGGGCCTTCCGGACCCCCTTCCGGCTGCGATAGGTCTTTTGCAGACCAGATATCTCCAGGACCGCGGTCACGCCGCAACCTCCTTGTTCACATGAGTGATAGGCGTGACACTAAGCACTGGCCGCAACTGAGGAGATCAGGCGACCACCACATGTACCCCGGCGTCACGGAACTGCTGTAGGAGTGGCTCGGCCGCGCCGGAATCGGTGACCAGCGTTTCCACCGTGCCGATCGGGCAGATCCGGGCGAAGGCGTGCCCGCCCAGCTTAGACGAATCGGCGATCACCACGACCCGCTTGGCCCGGGCCACCATCAGGCTGTTCATCGCCGCTTCGCCCTCGTGATGCGCGGCCGCGCCCAGCTCCACGTCCAGCGCGTCCACGCCGAGCAGCACGATGTCCAGGGTGACCTCCCTGAGCAGCGCCCCGCCGAGCGGGCCGACCAGCTCAAAGGACTGCGGCCGGACCACCCCGCCGGCCACCACGATCTTCATCCGGGAGCGGACGAGCAGTTCGTTGGCGATGTTCAGGGCGTTGGTGACCACGGTCAGCTGGGCGCCCTCGCTGCTGGTGTTCAGGTCGGGCCGGACCGCCAGCGCCCGGGCCACCTCGGTCATCGTCGTGCCGCCGTTGAGCCCCACGACGGTCCCCGGTACGACCAGGTTGGCGGCCGCCTCGCCGATCCGCTGCTTCTCCGCCGAGTGCTTGGCGCTCTTGTAGCGCAACGGCAGGTCGTACGAGACGCCGTTGGCGACGGCGCCGCCCCGGGTCCGGGTGATCATCTGCTGCTGGGCGAGCTGGTCGAAGTCACGGCGGATGGTGGCCTGCGAGACGTCGAGCCGGGCCGCCGCGTCCTCGACGCTCACCCGGCCGTTGTCGGCGAGCACTTCGAGCAGGGCGTTCCACCGCGCGTACCGGTCCACCCAGCCTCCCTGCTGCACGTTCCGTGATAAGAGTGTGCACGTTAGTGCGCGAAAAGTCGCGAAGCAAAGAGGGTGCCTGCGCGAACACGGTCCGTTGGTTGCTTCAGGGGCAGCCTTCTGCGCAGAATGACGCTCGAAAGTCCGTCGTACCGAACGCATCTGCGCAGCGATCCGGCCGTAAGGGAACCCGATGAGTCCCGTGAGCGATGACGTGGTGATCGCCCTGGACGTCGGCGGGACCGCCATGAAGTGCGCACTGGTCCGCCCGGACGGCCTGGTCCAGCACGCGGAACGCCATCCCACCCTGGCCACCCGGGGCCCGGCCGCGGTGACGGCGAACATCCTGCAGATCGCCACCGGGCTGGCCGGCCGGGCCCGCGCCGAGGGCCTCACCCCCGTCGCGGCCGGGGTGGCGGTGCCCGGCGTGGTCGACGAGGAGCGGGGCGTCGCCGTCTGGTCGTCGAACATCGGCTTCCGCGACGTGCCCCTGCGGGACCTGGTCGCGGAACGCCTCGGCGTGCCCGCGGTGCTCGGCCACGACGTGCGGGTCGGCGGCGTCGCCGAGGCCCGGCTCGGCGCCGGCCGCGACCAGCGGCACGTGCTCTTCATCGCCATCGGCACCGGCATCGCCGCCGCCCACGTCGTCGACGGCAGGGCCTTCGCCGGAGCGCACGGCGCCGCCGGCGAGGTGGGCCACATCATCGTGCGGCCGGGTGGCCCGGTCTGCGGCTGCGGAGCCCGCGGCTGCCTCGAGTCGGTGGCGTCGGCCTCGGCGATCGGCCGCCGCTACGCCGAGTCGTCCGGCATCGCCGGCGCGGCCGCCTGCGACGTGGCCGCCCGCGCCGTGGCCGGGGAGCCGCTGGCCACCGCGGTCTGGACGGAGGCCCTGGAAGCGCTGGCCGACGGGCTGCTGACCGCTCAGGCGCTCTACGACGCCGGGACGGTCGTGCTCGGCGGCGGGCTGGCCGAGGCCGGCGAGGCGCTGCTCGGCCCGCTGCGGACCGCCCTGGACGCCCGGATCACCTTTCACCGGTTGCCGCGGCTCACCCGGGCGGCCCTCGGCGACACCGCCGGCTGCCTCGGCGCCGCCCTGCTCGCCCTCGACTCCCTACCTGGGAGTAGCGCAACGTGAAGATCAGCGGCCAGATCGTCCGGCCCGGTGCCGTCGTTCCCGGGTACGTCGAGGTCGACGGCCCGACGATCATCGACGTGGTGGCGGCTAACCGGGCGGGGGACGACGTCATCGTGCCGGGGTTCGTGGACATCCACTGCCACGGCGGCGGCGGGCACACCTTCACGCAAGGGGACCCGGCCGACGCGCGCGGTGCCGCCGCCTTCCACCTCGCCCACGGGACGACGACCATGCTGGCCAGCCTGGTCAGTTCGCCGTTCGAGCTGATGCGGGAGGCGACGGCCGCCTATCGGCCGCTGGTCGCGGACGCGACGATCGGCGGGATCCACTTCGAGGGGCCGTATCTGTCCGGGCTGCGCTGCGGGGCGCAGAACCCGGCCTTCCTGCGCGACCCGTCGATCGCGGAGCTGAGCGCGCTGATCGAGCTCGGTGCCGGCGCGATCCGGATGGTCAGCATCGCCCCCGAGCTGCCCGGTGCTCTCGGGGCGATCGAATCCCTGGTCGCGGCGGGGGTGATCGCCGCGGTCGGGCACACGGACGCCACGTACGAACAAACGCTTCTGGGTGTGGCCGCGGGCGCGACCGTGGGCACCCACGTCTTCAACGCGATGGCGCCGCCGCACCACCGCGCGCCGGGTCCGGTGTTCGCGCTGCTCGGCGCGGGACCGGTGGTCTGCGAGCTGATCGCCGACGGGTTCCACCTGCATCCGGGGACGCTGGCGTTCGCGGCGCGGGTGGCCGGGCCGCAGCGGACCGCGCTGATCACCGACGCGATGGACGCGGCCGGGATGCCGGACGGCTCCTACCAGCTGGGCGGCCAGGGCGTCGAGGTGCGGGACCGGGTGGCCCGGCTGGTCCGGGACGGCTCGATCGCGGGCAGCACGCTGACAATGGACCTCGCCCTACGCAACGCCGTCGCGGCCGGGATCGCCCTGCCGGACGCGGTCGCGATGGCGTCGACGACCCCGGCCCGCGCCCTCGGCCGCGACGACGAGGTCGGCGCCCTCGAAGCCGGCCTACGCGCCGACCTGCTCGTGCTCTCCCCCGATCTGCGGGTCAAGCGGGTGATGCGGGCGGGCGCCTGGCTCTAAACGTCCCGTGGGTGGCTGCCTTGGAGACCGGCCGGTCGCTCCCAGCCGCGCATCTGCGGCAGCCGCAGGTCGTCCCATCGCACCCGCGCCAGCAGCCGGGTCAGCACCAGCCCGAGCAACAGTCCGGCCACCGAGTCGGTGATCCAGTGGAAGGCCAGGTAGGTGGTCGTGCCGAAGAGGATCGCCGGCGGCAGCCCGCGGAGCAGGGCCAGGGCCTTCGGCCCCAACGGCGCTTTCGCGTACGCGCGCAGCAGCCCGTTGATCAGCACCGCGATCACTGTGTACCAGACCAGCGCATTCACCACGTGCCCCGAGGGGTAGCCGATCCGGTATTCGCCCGCCGGCAGCTGGTGGTTGAACAATTCGACCTTGGTCGGCTGGGCCGAGTGCGGGGCGGCCCGGGATATCCAGAGCTTGAGCGGGCCGATGGTCAGATAGGTCAACAGGTACGCGTACGCGACGACGATCAGCGGCCGCACCGAACGCACCCGCCAGACCAGCCAGGCCGTCAGCATGGTCGAGACCGGCAGCAGCACCTGGCCGCCCTGGCCCAGATCATTGAGCACCCGGGCGGTCCAGTGCACCGCGGCGGGCTGATGCGCGTCCACCCAGTCGGCGACGCCCTGGTCGAGCCGGAGCAGATGCCCGCTCGCCAGGGCCACGGTCAGCGCCACGAAGAGCGCGACCTGGACCGTGTCGAACCACCAGCCCCGTGGCCGGACGGCGGTCGGGGTCGTCGTGGCGGTCGCGGTCATGGCGACCACGCTACCGACCGACCGCACCCCTCAGAGCAGGGACTTCAGCCTCGCGTAGAGCAGGTCGCCGCGGACCCCGGAGTTGGGGCAGCCGCCGAAATGGTGCAGCGCCACCACCTTGTCGGTCCGGCGGGACAGCACCGGGCTGCCCGACGAGCCGCCCTCGGTGTCGCAGTAGTACGCCACGTCCGAGTTCTTCGCGTAGCCGGCGTAGCTCGGGTCGGCGACCGCGCAGGTTCCGGCCTTCTCGCCCAGCGCCCCGGCGATCTTGGTCGGCTCGCCGGACGGGTGCTGCGGGATGTAGAGCTCGTCGCCCTTGACCGGGCGTACCGGGTCGAAATTGAGGTAGCCGAACCTCTGGATGCTACGGAACCGGTCGACAGTGAACAGGGTGTAGTCGTAGACGTGGTCGGTGGCCAGCACGTGGGCTCCCCACACCTTGGTCGGCTGGACGTTCCGCGCGCCGCCGCAGGTCGTGCACTGGTAGTTGAACCAGACCTCGGTGTTGCGGGCGTCGGCCGAGTCGGCGAAGCAGTGACTGTTGGTGATCAGCCGGTCCTTCGGGCCGACCCGCCAGGCGGTGCACAGCTCGGTGCCGTTGATCAGCAGCCGGGCGACGGCCCGGGAGCGGGTGAAGGCCACCGGGTCCGCTGACTTGTAGCAGGCCGCGTCGGCGCTCTCGTCGCCCCAGCAGACCGACTCCTCCCGACCCGTACGCGCCGGGCCGAGCAGTGCCGACTGCGGCGAGGCGGCCTGCTCGGCCGGTGTGTACCCCTCGGCAACCCGGTCGACGTCGACGCCGGAACCGGCCCCACCGGCGACCCGGTGCAACGCCACCAGCGCGGTGTCCCCGGTGATGGACATCGCCCAGGTGTCCGATGTGGTGTCCTCGTACCGGTACGCCTCGGTACCGTCCTGGCTGGCGACGGTCAGGTAGTCACCGGAGCCCAGCGCCATCCGGCCGAAGTGCACCTTCACATAGGTCGCACCCGGATAGTGGAACGTCCTCGTGGTCAGGATCGGCTGGTCGAGGGACTGCACGCGGCCCACCCGCTGCCGGCCTTTCGCCGGCGCCAGGTCGGCGGATTCGGGGCTCTTCGGGCTGGGCCGGGTCCGCGTCTCCAGCTTCGGTCGCGGCGCCGGGCCCGGAGCCTCGTGCCAGCTCCCGACCGGCCGCGCCGTACCGGTCGAGAAGGTCCAGGTCGCCACGCCCGTCGAGCCGGCCAGGATCAGGACCGCCGCGCACGCTCCGATGACGATGCCTGCCTTGCGTTGCATGTCACTCCCGCCACTCACGTCACATGTAGGGCATACTGGTCATTCCGGCGTCGCTGACTGTCTGTGTAACGAGCCACGTGCGGCAGCGACGCGCCCCGCGCAGCGTGCACACTGGGTCGGTGCGCATCACCTCCGCCCTCGTCGATCCGGCCCTGCTGGATCTGCCCTGGGCTGTTCCGCTCGAGGAGTGGCCCGCCGATCACCTGGTCGCGCTGCCGCAGGGCATCTCGCGGCACATCGTCCGCTTCGTCAAGCTCAACGAGACCGTCTACGCCCTCAAGGAGACCCGGGAACGGATCGCCGAAAAGGAATACGACCTGCTCCGCGCCCTGGAACGGCTCGACTTCCCGGCCGTCGAGGCGGTGGCGATCGTCACCGACCGGGTGACCGCCGACGGCGAGGCTCTGGAAGCCGTGCTGATCACCCGCCACCTGCAGTTCTCGCTGCCGTACCGGGCGCTCTTCTCGCACGTGCTGCGGCCCGAGACGATGAACCGGCTGCTCGACGCGCTCGCCGTACTGGTCGTCCGGATGCACCTGACCGGCTTCAGTTGGGGCGACTGCTCGCTGTCCAACACGCTTTTCCGGCGCGACGCCGGCGCCTTCGCGGCCTACCTGGTCGACGCGGAGACGGGCAACCTCTACCCGAAGCTCTCCGAGGGTCAGCGTCTCGAGGACGTCGAGATCCTGCGGCTGAACATCTTCGGCGAATGCCTCGACCTACAGGCCGCCGAGCTACTGCACGAGGCGATCGACCCGGAGTCCGTGATCGACGACATCGTGGCCCGTTACGAACGCCTGTGGTACGAGGTCACCTACGAGCAGCAGGTGCCGCGCGACGCCCGGCACGACATCGAGGGCCGGATCCGCCGGCTCAACGACCTGGGCTTCGACGTCGCCGAGGTGGACATGTCCACGGTGGACGGCGGCTACCGGGTCCGCCCCAAGGTGGTCGACGCCGGTTACCACACCCGCCGGCTGCTGCGCCTGACCGGCCTGGACGCGGAGGAGAACCAGGCTCGGCAACTGCTCAACGACCTGGACGCCTACCGCGCGGAAAGCGACCTGACCGACGAGCAGCAGGCCGCGCACCGCTGGCTGACCGAGGTCTTCGAGCCGGTCGTGCGGGCCGTCCCGGCCAACCTGCGCCGCAAACTCGAACCGCAGGAGATCTTCTCGCAGATCATCCAGCACAAGTGGCTGCTCTCCGAGCGGGCCGGACGCGACGTGGGGATGGCCACGGCGGTGCTGTCCTATCTGACCGACGTACTGGCCAACAAGCCCGACGAGCAGGCCGTGCTAGGCGTCGAGGTCTCGGCTCTCTAGCAGCGGCGGCGCGGCCAGGTCGGCCAGCGCCCGCAGACCGGCACGCCGGGCGACGACGAGGATCTTGTCGTTCGGCACCAGCCGGTGATCTAGATCCGGCGTCCAGCTCAGCCATGTCGAGCCGGGCGGGGTCAGGCCGATCACCCGGGTGCTCAGCACCCGGTCGGCCCGCCGCAACGGCTCCCCGACCAGCGGCGAACCGACCTGCACCCGCACCTCGGCGACCAGCAGTACGTGCCGGTCGACCGGGATGGTGACGATCACGTCGCGCTCCAGCATCGCCGCCGCGAAGGCCGGCGCGGCCAGCCGGGACACGCTGCGCGAGACGTTGATGTTGAAGGCGATCTGCACCCGGCGGGCGAAGTCGTCGTCGAAGAGGCGCAGCACGACCCGCAGATCCGGGCGTACGGCGCGGGCGTTCAGCGCAGCCTGCAGGTTGGTGATGTCGTCTGTCGAGACCACGACCAGCGCCTTGCAGGTGGCGACCGAGGCCGACCGCAGCGTCTCCTCCAGCGCGGCATCGCCGATGATGTACGGCACCCCGATCCGCTGGGCGACCTTGACGCCCCGCGCCTCCGGGTTGCGGTCGATCGCCACCATCTCGAGGCCCAGGTCGTGCAGTTGGCGCAGCACGCCGGTGCCGACACTGCCCAGCCCGACCAGCACGATGTGGTCCGTGTGCTGCCGCTGGGCCTTGCCGTTGGAGAGGGCCAGCCGTGCGTTCACCATGCCCTCGACCACCGCGGCCGTGACCAGCGGCAGCAGGGCCAACCCGGCGACGGTCAGCACCAGCTGGGCGACCTGCGCGATCGGCCGCCGGTGGACCTCCACATCAGACGACCCGACCGCGGTCAGCAGGGTGACGTAGATCGACTGCCAGAAGCCGCCGACGTTGTCGAAGTGCGCCAGCACGCCACCGGAGAGCGCCGTGACAACCAGCGTGACCAGGACGGCGATGCCGAGCTTGCGGTTCAGCGCGGCGCGTACCGCCCGGCCGACCACCTGCCACGGCCGCCGCCGGCGGCGGGCCTGCACCAGCCGCTGGGCGGCCACGGCCTGCCCGACCGGCCGCCCGGTCGCCTCGGCCAGCACCAGATCCGTCTCCCGCGCCGCCGCCGGCACCGGTTCGGCCGGCAGCACGGAGACCTGACCGGTCTCCGCGAGACCGGTCAGCGCACAGACCACATCCCGTTCGTGTACGTCAGCCCGGCGTGCCACGTACAACGTGCGCCCCGCGTACCGGAAGTGGGTCGGTGCTACCTCGCCGAGCGCCGCCGCGACGAAGGCCGGGGCCGCCATACCCGCGTCGGAGAGCACCGCACAGTCGGCGAAGAGCCGGCGCACCCCGTACCCGAGACCGGAGTTGAACATCCGGATCACCAGGCGCAGGTCGGGCTCGACGGCCTGGGCGCACAGCGCCGCGTGCAGGTTGACCACGTCGTCGGGCATGACCAGGGCCAGCGCGTCCGCCCCGGCCAGCTCGGCCTCCCGGAACGTGCGCTCGTCGAGCCGGTCCGCCCGGACCACCCGGACGCCGCGCAGATCGGTCAGCTCGGGCACGTCGGCCCGCTGGTTGCGCGGCGCGATCACGGTCAGCCGGATCCGCTGCGCGGTGGTCGCCAGTTCCTCGGCCAGGGTGTAGACCAGCGCGTCACCGCCGCAGACGACGAAGTGCGGACGCCCGTCGCCGCCGTTCGGCCGGCCGGCCCGAAGCCGAGCCAGAACGGACCGCCGGCCCGGATCCTCAGTCACCCCTGGATCGTAGACACCGCGGCGCACCGCCCTCGCCGACGGCCGCATCCCGGACCGATCGGTCGACGTCGAGGCGGTCCGGGGTGCGGTGTGCTCAGGTCTGCTCCCCGGCCAGGAGGTCCCAGGAGAGCAGCACGAACGGCGCCTCCTCAGTGGCTCCGGCCCGGCGGTAGGTGGCCAGCGCGGCGTCGTTGCCGGGCTCGGTGCCGACCCACATGCCGTAGCAGCCGCGCTCGCGGGCGATCCCGCCCAGCGCCCGGACCAGCGCCGTCGCCGCCCCTTGCAGCCGGGCGGCCGGGGCGACCCCGAGCTCGTAGACGAACATCTCGGTGCCCTTGTCCGGATGGGTCATCTCCACCCCGGAGATCATCCCGATGGCCTGCCCGCTGTCGTCGTAGGCGAACAGTAGATGGTGGCCGGCCTCGGCGAGAAACCGCTCCGTCGCCGCCGGTAGCGGCGGCGCGTCGAACAGCTCAGCCGCCCGGTGTACGGCCGCGGCGTCCACGATCCGCTCAACGCGCATCACGAAACTCTAGGCCACGATCATGTCCGTGCGGAGGTGCGCGGGCCGGCCCGGAGAATCGCCAGGTGCGGCTCGGCCTGGGCGTGGCTTGTCCGGGCCGCGGGGTCCTGGGCCGGCACGATGCCGCCGTTCAGGTGGCGCGGTCCATGATGTACGCGAAAGCCCGCCCCCGGTACGGGGACGGGCTTCCGCGGTACCTACGCAGGTGTTACTTGACCTCGTTGACCGCCACCGCGCCGCGGCCGACGATCGCGCCCTGGTCGGTGACCACGGTCATCTCGCCGTAGAGCACCCGGCCCGCCGCCGGTCCGACAGTGCCCGCCTGGACCGCGCCGCTGATCGTGTTCTTGGCGCCGCCGGCCAGGCTCCTCGGCGTGGCCGACGCCACGACCGAGCCCATGCCCGGCGTGTAGTAGACGTCGACGTAGTCGAACGCCGTGGTGCCCGCCGGAACGGAGTAGCCGGTGATCACGGCCGTGTAGGTGCCCGCCGCGGGATTCGCGATGGTGACCTTCTCGTCCGAGTCGCCGTCCGCGTCGGAGGCGACGACCTTGCCGTTCAGGTAGACCTCGAGATCGAGGTCCGCACTCTGGTCGACCGGGTTCTTGATCGCCACGTGCAGGGTGGTCACGCCGGCCGGCACCTCGATCGGGATCTCCTTGGTCTCGTCCTGGCCGACCGTCGGCCGGCTGATCAGGGCGCTGCCGAGGGGCTGACCCTGGCCGGTCACGGTGACCGGGCCGAAGTCGTTGGCGACGCTCCAGGTGACCGGGCTGGCCTCGCCGGCGACGACGCTGGGCAGCGTGACGATCGACGGGCTGACGGTGACGCCCTGGACCTTCGCAGTCAGCGAGTACGGGTTGCTCAGCGCCGGGGTCGTCCGGGCGCCGAGAACCTCGATCTCCCATACGCCCGGCATCGGGTTCGGGTAGTCCCGCTCGATCGCCCTGCACACGGCCGGGTCGGCCGAGTTGGTCACGCAGTTCAACGACGAGTCCTCGACCGGCATGCCGTACGGGTCGGTGGCGAGGAACTGGATGCGCTCGCCCGAGGCCAGGCCGGAGAAGTTGACCTGCAGCGCCGCGGCGCCGACCGGGACGGTGACGAAGTACGAGTTCGCGCTGTTGCGGTCGACCGCCTGGTCACCGGTCGCGAAGCCGTAGTCCGGCTTGCTCGGCTTGGCCGGGGCGAGGACCGTGTTGAGCGTCTCGTAGTCGAAACCGACCGTGGCCGGGTCGTCCACCCGCAGGATCGCGGAGTTCAGACCGGCCGCCGCGCGGACGGTGACGACCACGCTGACGGTCTTGTTCAGCGGCAGCTTGACCGTCTTCGCCGAGCGGAACGCCGTCGAGCCGGCCCAGCTGAGGTTGTGGGTGATCGTCTTGTCCGGCCCGCTGGTCCGGGTCAGCTTGATCGTGTAGTTCTTCAGGCTGCCGGCCGTCTGGCCGCACCGGTTGTAGATGCCCTCGCCCTGGCCCGGAGTGGTCAGGTAGGCCGAGATCGGGGTGCAGACCGGAGCGGTCGAGGTGAAGCCGCGGGTGCTGATCTTCTTGGACAGCAGCGACCAGGCCCCCGGCACGTTGAACTGACCGTTGCCCTGCGCGGTGGTGGAGTAGCCCGGGATCGGCTTGGCCGAGGAGTAGATCGACTGCCGCAGCGCGGCCGGGGTGACCGCCTGGTCCTGGGCCTTCGCGGCCGAGAGCAGCAGCGCCGCGCCGCCGGTGGCCTGCGGGGCCGCCATCGAGGTGCCGTTGTACATCGCGTAACCGGCGGGCAGGGCGTACCCGGCGTCGGGGACGGGCTGGCCCGGCTGCCACATCGGCACGGACGAGATCGCCGCACCCGGTGCGCTGATGCCCGGCTTGAAGCCGCCGTCCTCCCGCGGTCCGCGCGAGGAGAAGTTGAAGATCTGCAGCGGCTTCTGGGTGACCGCACCGTAGTCCGCCAGGTACGTGGCGTCGCTGACGCTGGCCGCCACGCTGACCGCGGCGGTCGACGTCGACGGGCTGCCGACCGTGTTCAGGCCCGGACCGGCGTTGCCGGCCGAGATGAAGATCTGCACCCCGTAGTCGGTGATCAGGCGGTTGTAGAGCATCGACTGCGCGTCGCTGCCGTCGTTCAGGGCGCTCAGGCCGCCGATCGACAGGTTGACCACGTTGGCGTGCCGGATCTCGACCAGGTCGACCATGCCGGTGGTCAGCGCCGCGTTGGTGCAGCCGCCGCTCCAGTTGCAGGCCCGCTCCGAGACGATCGTCGCGCCCGGGGCCACGCCGTCGAAGTCGGCGTCGCCGAACATGTCGTTGCCCGCGGTGATGCCGGCGACGTGGGTGGCGTGCGCCGCCTCGGCGATGCCGATGCCGACGAAGCCGGTATGCACGCCGGGGCTGGTCTCGAAGCTGCGGTACTCCACCGTGAACGGCATCGACTCGTGCACCTCGGTGGCCGGATTGTCCGTCCCGAAGTGCCCGATGTCGAACTTCTCCCGGTACGGCCGCATCACGGCGTCGTCGGTGAAGTCGTGGTTCTGGTTGGTGTCGACCCGGATGTCGTGCGTGGCCGGGTCGTAGAGGACCCCCCACACGTCGGTCGTGTCGCCGTCGCGGTTGACGTCACCGGCGACCTCTTCGCTGCCCGCGGTGACGGCCTCGGCGAACGTGTTGATCTGCCAGGTGCCCGCGGGCGCCGTCCAGGTCGCGCTCTTGTAGGTGAAGGTCGGCCCGGTGACCGAGGTGACCATCGGCCGCCAGGTGCCGTCGCTGTCGATCGTCGGGTCGGTGGCGGTGACCCAATCGGTGATCTTGCGGGCGCCGGTGGTGGTCTTCTGCAGCGCCGGGTGGTCCAGGTCGACGCCGGAGTCCATGATGCCGATCGTGATCCCGCGGCCGTCCCAGGTCGGGTGGGCCTTCTTGAAGTCGACCGCGCCGATCTCGCTGGTCGGCAGGTACGGGTTCGCCGCGGGGGTGGTCGGGCCGGGACCGGTGGCGAGCGCCAGGGACTGCTTGCGCGCCGAGGTCGCGGCCAGGTCGACCTTCGGGTCCGGCAGCTTCACGACGTCGTCGAGGTCGATTGCGGCGACGCCGGGCAGCTTCGCGGCCTTGCGTACCTTCGAGGTCGGGATCTCGGCAAGCACGTAGCCGACCTTGTCGTACCGACGGGAGACGGTGCCGCCGAGCTTGTGTACCGAGGCGGCCACCGAGGCGGCGTCGCCCTTGTCGGTGGCGATGATGACGGTGACCTTGGCTTCGCCCTTGGCCTCGGCCGCGTTCAGCAGCGAGACGTCCCTGGCGCCGAGGGTGTCGGCGGAGTCCGCCTTCACCGTGTCACTGCCGGCCTGGGCGACCGGCGCGAGCGCGGGTGTGGGCAGCGGGTCCGCGTGGGCCGGGTTCATACCGGTCACCGACGCCGCACCCATCGCGACGCCCGAGGCGAGCAGCGCAGCGAACGACCGCCGGCCCCGGGTGGAATGTTGTCTCAATGCAGGTCCTCCGGATCGCGGCGCCGGGCGGCGCGTCTGACCGGGGATTTTCTTGGTTCACATGCCTCGATGTCCATCGGTACGAGGACGTTGATACGATGCCGTTACATCGTCTATCCCGATCGATGGCCTTTAGCCCGATTCGGTGAATGATTTTCTGCCCGATGATCACTCGACCGAAATACCTTTCGTGCGGGGCGACAGTCGCCAAAGCATGCACTCCTGCGCATTCCTGAAAACGCCCACAAGCCGACATCGCGCCCATCCGGCGGCTCGATGGAGCCCCCCGGAATCGAACCGACGACATCCCTCTAACCAGATCTGTCAACGTTTGTCCAGGGTCGTCCGGTGCCGTCCGCGTGAGGCTTCCCACCAGGTTCGGCGTCGTGGCAACGCATATCAACGCACCCCAGCGGACACCACCGAACGGGCCAGGACAGATCCGTAAGTGAGACTGCAAGTGAGACGGGCGGAGCGCCGCTCCACGGACAGCACTGGCCGCTTTACGTTGCTACCAGCCTGCTGGGCCACGGACTTGAACCCTGAACCCGGGATCACGGCTCTGACCGGGCAGGTCGGAATACTGTTCGGATCTTGGCGCATCGGCTTGCGACCAAAGGCAAGGCCATCGTCGCGCAAAGAGACGGACGAGCGCGTCGACTTAGAGGTTGGTGCGGAGTCTGCCGCCTGGCATTCGGAGTGGCTGTCGGGTGCGCCCTACCCCGCGGTGGAGAGGCGGCGCAGCGCCGGGGACGGGACGAGCCGCAGGGCCGCGTTCCGCTCGGCGCACAGGGCGAGCGCGTCGCCCAGTGCCTCCCGCACGGCGATGACCGCGTCGTCGGTGACCGCCACGGCTTCGTCGAACGCCAGCGTCAGGGTGGCGATCGGTTCGTCGTGCATCAGGAACGCGTCGTGCACCATACGGCGCAGCTCGCGAGCGTCCCGTGCCGTGAGCGTTCCGGAGATGTGGATGGTGTCCTGGTCATCGGTGTACATGCTGCTCATCCAGCGGATGGTAGTTGACGTGCACCATCGGCCCCGATTGGTGGGAAAGGGGCGTGCTGATCCGACGGTCGCAGACGCCCGCGTCGACTGCTCGGCGTTGCGGCGGGAACCGGAGCTGCCCGCGGCCTTCCCGGTCGCCGCGCAGCGGGAGGCCGACGAGGCCGCCCGCACCACGCGGCTGCCCCGCGTCGAC
>JAVHVY010000158.1:0-20210 GCA_032160305.1 Actinoplanes sp. | reverse complement strand
CGGCGGCGGCGTGTCGCCGACACCGCCCGACGATCAGCCACTCGGCGGCGGCGGTGCGCTGCCGACGAAGTCCCGGTTCTCGATGGAGACCGGCTTCCGTACGCTCAGCACGGCGGCTGCAGCGATGGTGCTGGTCATCATCGTCGCCATCGCGGTCTTCCTGATCTCGAAGGCGATCCCGGCGCTGAACGCCGACACCGCCAACTTCCTGACCTATCAGGCCTGGTTCCCGAACGACGCCAGCCCCAACTTCGGCATCGCGGCGCTCGCCTTCGGGACCGTGCTGTCGTCGGTCATCGCGCTCATCGTCGCGGTGCCGGTCGCGCTCGGTATCGCCCTGTTCCTGTCGCACTATGCGCCCAAACGCCTGGCCACGCCGCTCGGCTTCGCCATCGACCTGTTGGCGGCCGTGCCGAGTGTGGTCTTCGGCCTGTGGGGACGCGACGTCTTCGGCAAGCCGGTCCAGGACTTCTCGATCTGGCTCAACCACTACTTCGGCTGGATCCCGCTCTTCGGCGGCAACGGACCGTTCGGCAAGTCGATCCTGCTCGGCAGCCTGGTGCTGGCGATCATGGTCCTGCCGATCGTCACGTCGCTGTCGCGGGAGGTCTTCCAGCAGACCCCGCTGATGAACGAGGAAGCCGCGCTCGCCCTGGGCGCCACCAGGTGGGAGATGATCCGGACCGCGGTGCTGCCGTACGGCAAGCCCGGGGTGATCGCCGCGGTGATGCTGGGCCTGGGCCGCGCGCTCGGCGAGACCATCGCCTTGGCGCTGACCCTGGGCACGGTCTTCAACATCTCGTTCAACCTGATCGAGAGCGGTGGCAACTCGATCGCCGCCAACATCGCCAACACCTTCGGCGAGGCCAACGCCACCGGCCGCGGCGCCCTGATCGCCTCCGGCCTGGTCCTGTTCGCCATCACCCTGGTCGTCAACATGGCCGCCCGCGCGATCATCTACCGCCGCCGCGAGTTCCGGGACAGCACGGCATGACCAACTGCACCGAACGAAGTGAGGGCCAGGCGGGCATGCCTGAAGGGGGACCAGCATGAGCCTTCTTGATCGGGAGACTCCGGGCGTCGGTATGACGCCGGATCACCTCCGCACCCGCAGACTGCCGCTGGCCGTCAACCTCGGCGTCGCCGCCGGGGCGATCGTCCTCGCGGCGGCCCTGGTGTACGGCGCGAGCATCGGCAACGGGGTGCTGGTCGTCGTCCTGGCCGGCGCGTTCTACCTGATCGGGCTCTTCGTGGCCGCGACCCGGGTGGAGGGCCGCCGGGCCGCCCGCAACCGGATCTGGAAGTCGCTGATCTATTCGGCCTGCGTGCTGGCGCTCATCCCGCTGGTCTCGGTGGTGTGGACGCTGGCCACCAAGGGCATCGGCCGCCTCGACGGCGACTTCTTCGGCTCGTCGATGAACAACATCGGCGCCCGCGACGCCGGTGGTGGCGCGTACCACGCGATCATCGGCACGCTGGAGCAGGTCGCCATCGCCGCGCTCTTCGCGGTGCCGCTGGGTGTGCTCGGCGCGATCTATCTGGTCGAGTACGGCCGTGGCCGGTTCGCGACCACGGTCCGCTTCTTCGTCGACGTGATGACCGGCATCCCGTCCATCGTGGCCGGCCTCTTCATCCTGGCGTTCTGGGTGCTGGTCGTCAGCCCCTGGTTCAACGACGGTCAGCCGCGGTTCTCCGGTTTCGCGGCCTCGCTGGCGCTGACCGTGCTGATGCTGCCGACCATCGTGCGCTCCACGGAGGAGATGCTGCGCCTGGTGCCCGGCCCACTGCGCGAGGGCGCGTACGCACTGGGTGTCCCGCAGTGGAAGACGATCCTCAAGGTCGTCCTGCCCACCGCGCTGCCCGGCATCGTCACCGGCGTCATGCTCGCCGTCGCCCGGGCGGCCGGCGAGACCGCCCCGGTTCTGCTGGTCGCCGGCGGCGCCGCGGCGATCAACTTCGACCCGTTCACCGGCAATCAGTCCTCGCTGGCGCTCTTCGTCTATCAGCAGGCCGGCGACGCCTCCCGCTATGCCCCGGCCCGGGCCTGGACGGCAGCACTGACGCTGGTCGTCCTGGTACTCGTCCTGACCATCGCAGCGAAGCTGCTCGCCCGCCGCAACCGGCTGTCCTGAAAAAGAGGTGTCCCCATGGCCAAGCGCATCGAAGCGAGCAACGTCTCGTCGTACTACGGCAGTTTCAAGGCGATCGACAACGTGTCGATGACCGTCGAGCCGAAGACGATCACCGCCCTGATCGGCCCGTCGGGCTGCGGCAAGTCGACCTTCCTGCGGTCGATCAACCGGATGCACGAGGTGCTGCCGAACACCCGTATCGAGGGCCGGCTGACCATCGACGACCAGAACATCTACGACGCGGACGTCGACGTCACGGCGGTACGCCGGATGATCGGCATGGTCTTCCAGCGGCCGAACCCGTTCCCGACGATGTCCATCTACGAGAACGTGGTGGCGGGCCTCAAGCTGAACGGCGTCAAGAAGAAGTCGGTGCTGGACGAGGCCGCCGAGCGGTCGCTGAAGTCGGCGAACCTGTGGGACGAGGTCAAGGACCGCCTCGCCCGGCCCGGCGCCGGCCTCTCCGGCGGCCAGCAGCAGCGCCTGTGCATCGCCCGGACGGTCGCCGTCGAGCCGCAGGTCGTGCTGATGGACGAGCCCTGCTCGGCGCTCGACCCGATCTCGACGCTGGCGATCGAGGATCTGATGTTCAAGCTGAAGGACCGCTTCACGATCATCATCGTCACGCACAACATGCAGCAGGCCGCCCGGGTCAGCGACAAGACCGGCTTCTTCTCGATCGACAAGACCGGCGACCCCGGCCGCCTGATCGAATACGACGACACGCAGAAGATCTTCAGCAACCCGACCGAGCGAAAGACCGAGGATTACATCACCGGCCGTTTCGGCTAACTCCGCCGACTGACAGTCCAGGCTTGGGTAGAGATTCAGCTCCGCCGACTGACAGTCCAGGCTTGGGTAGGTACTGAGCCTCAGTCGATCACCAGCAGCACGCCGGCGTCGGTCTGCTCCACCCGGGGCATGACCGGCGCCGCGGCGTTTCTGCTCCCCGAGGCCGCGACAACGTCTTCGATCTTCTCGTACGCGGACAAATCGTCGAGCATCGACCGGGTCGGTGGGAGCATCACCAGCTCCTCAGCCGCCGCCGGGTTGACCCACGCGGTCCGGTCGGCCTCACCGGAGACGTCGCGCGCCGTCTGCGCCGGTGGCAGGAGAGCGACGAAGAACCAGGTGTCAAAGCGCTTCGGCTCGAACTCCGGCGTGATCCAGCGGGCCCAGGGAAACAGCAGATCGTCGCGCAGCCGCAGGCCGTGCCTGGCCAGCAGCTCGGTCATCGTGAGCTTGCGCGCGGCGACCGCGGCCCGGTCGGCCTCCCACTCGGGGCCGCTCACGTCGCCGACGGTGTGGTCCGGCTCGTCCCGGCGCCCGGCGAGCAGCACACCGGCCTCCTCGAACAACTCCCGGGCTGCCGCCCCGACCACGGCACTGGCCCCGACCACCGCATTCGCCCCGACCACCGCACTCGCCCCGACCACCGCTGTGGCCTCGACCACGGTTGTGGTCCCGGCCACGCCCAGCCGCGCCGGCCAGTCCTGGTTCACCAGCTCGGGGCGGTCGGTGTCGTCCACCCCGCCACCCGGGAAGGCGTAGACCCCGCCGAAGGCCATCGTGCTCGCGCGCCGCAACACGTACGCCTGGAAGGTGTGTCCTTGTGGGCGCAGGAGCACGACGGTGGCCGCGGCGCGCACGGGAGCCGGTGGCCCGGTGAAATCGCGGGCCCGCTTGAGCATGGCTTCCGGCAGCGGTATCGAGGTGCGCACCATCCGATCCTGCCACCGATCCGGGCGCGGACGATACCGTTGCGATCGTGACTGACACCGTCCGTTGGGGAGTTCTGGGCACCGGTGGGATCGCGGCCACGTTCGCAGGAGATCTGCCCCGGGTCGACGGGGCGCAGCTGGCCGCTGTCGGCTCGCGCAGCGTGGCGTCGGCGGAGCGATTCGCGCGGGAGCACGGCTTCGCCCGGGCGCACGGGTCGTGGGCCGGGCTCGCCGCCGACCCGGAGGTCGACGTGGTCTACGTGGCCACCCCGCACGCCTTCCACCTGGGCGCGGCGCTGGCCTGCCTGGTCGGCGGCAAGGCGGTGCTCTGCGAGAAGCCGATCACCCTGGACCTGGCCGGGGCCGCCCACCTCGTGCAGGAGGCCCGGGCCCGGGGGCTCTTCCTGATGGAAGCCATGTGGATGCGCTGCAACCCGGCGATCCGCAAGCTGGTGGAGCTGCTCGCGGACGGCGCGATCGGCGAGGTCACCAGCGTGCACGCCGATCTCGGGCTGCGCGGGCCGTTCGGGCCGGAGCACCGGCTACGCGACCCCGCTCTGGGCGGCGGCGCGCTGCTCGACCTGGGCGTCTACCCGGTCAACCTGGCCCATCTGGTGCTAGGCCCGCCGGCGACGGTGACCTCGTGGGCCCACCTGACCCCCGAAGGGGTGGACGACAACACCGCGGTGGTCCTCGGCTACGGGTCCGGGGCAGTGGCGGCGCTGACCTGCGGCCTGGTCGGCGCGAGCCGCAACGCGGCGACGATCACCGGCACCCGGGGCCGGATCGACCTGCCGGAAGGCTTCTACGCGCCGCAGGGGTTCACCCTGCACTCCGGGGACGTCGCCGAGGTCTTCGAGTCGCCGTTCGAGGGGCGGGGGTATCAGTTCGAGGCGGCGGAGGTGCAACGCTGCCTGCGGGCCGGGGAGCTGGAGAGCCCGCTGATGCCGCACGACACGACCCTGGAGATCATGAACCTGCTAGACACCGTCCGCGACCAGATCGGCGTCGCCTACCCGCCTGTCGGCTGAGCTCTCGCCCACCGCCTGTCGGCTGAGCCCTCGCCTATCCCCTGTCGGCTGAGCCGCGCCTATCCCCTGTCGGCTGAGCCGCGCCTACCCGCCTGTCGGCCTGTCGGCTGAGGCGGCGCGTCCTCGACCGCCGGCTGAAGCCTCATCCTTTCGGGGCGTCAGCTGAACAGGGGGCGGACCAGGAAGTAGGCGCCGCAGGCGAGCAGGGCGGCGGCCGGGAAGGTGGTGACCCAGGCGATCACGATGTTGCCGGCCACGTTCCACCGGACCGCGCTGAGCCGCTTGGTCGCGCCCACGCCCATGATCGCCGACGTGATCGTGTGCGTGGTCGAGATCGGGGCCTTGAGCACGTACGCATTGAAGAAGAGCACCGAGCTGGCCACCATCTCGGCGGCGAAGCCCTCCGCCGGACCGAGGTCGATGATCTTGCGGCCGAGGGTGCGGATGATCCGCCAGCCGCCGGAGTAGGTGCCGAGCGCCAGGAAGGTCGCCGAGGTCCAGAAGACCCACCACGGAATGTCGGTCTTGTTCGGCTGGAAGCCGCCGGTGTAGAGCGCGAGCACGACGATGCCCATCGTCTTCGCGGCGTCCTGGATGCCGTGCCCGACGGCCATCCCCGCGGCGGAGACGGTCTGGGCGATCCGGAAGCCGCGGTTCAGCCGGTTCGGATGGCCGTTGCGGAAGGCCCACATGATGCCGACCATCACCAGGAAGCCCAGCGTCAGGCCGACGACCGGCGAGACGATCATCGGGATGAGCACCTTGACGATGATCGTGTGCCACTGCACGACGCCGTGGGTGGCGAACAGGGTCGCGCCGACCAGGCCGCCGAGCAGCGCGTGCGTCGACGACGAGGGCAGACCGAAATACCAGGTGATCAGATTCCAGGCGATCGCGCCGAGGACCCCGGCGAAGACGACGCCGAGGCTCGGGATGGAGGCCGGCAGAATGACCATGCCGTCGCCCACCGTCTTGGCGACGCCGCTGCCCAGGTGCGCGCCCGCGAAGTTGCCCACGGCGGCCAGGCCCAGCGCGGCCCGCGGGGTGAGCGCGCGGGTGCTGACGCTGGTGGCGATGGCGTTCGCCGCGTCGTGGAAACCGTTCGTGTAATCGAACGCCATCGCGGCGACGATCACCACGAGGGTGGCGACGAGTTCCGGGCTCAAGGCCTAGGACTCCTTGACCGTGATGGTCTCGACGGTATTCGCGACGTGCTCGAAGGCGTCGCAGGCCGCCTCCAGCTCGTCGGCGACCTCCTTCATCTTCAGCACGGTCAGCGCGTCGTACTCGCCGCTGAAAAGCCGGACCAGCAGCATCCGGTAGGCGCGGTCGCCGTCGTTCTCCAGCCGGTTGATCTCGATCCAGTACTCCTCGAGGCCCTTCATGCCGCGCAGCCGGGGCATCGCCTCAGCGGTGATCTTGGCCTGCTGGTCGAGCACGTTGACCAGCTCGTGCATCTCCCGGGGCAACGACGGCAGCTCGGTCAGGCCGTACAGGTAGAGCAGGTTGCCGACCGCCTCGAGGTGGTCCATCACGTCGTCCAGCTGCGAGCCCAGCTGGTAGATGTCCGCCCGGTCGAACGGCGTGATGAAGGTCGAGTTGATCTTCTTGTAAAGGTCGTGGGTGATCTGGTCGCTGTCGTGCTCCACGTCGGTGAGGCGTTCACTGACCGACATCACGTCCACTCCCGGCAGCGCGAGCTCGTTGAGCAGCTCGGTGCCCTTCACCAGGTTGTCCGCGGCCCGGGAGAAGAGGTCGTAGAACGCACCTTCGGTGGGACGGAAGGAGAACTTCACTGCGCGACCTCGCTTGACAGGATGGGCGGGGTGAGGGATCTGCGGGGCAAATGCTAAGGAACGCATCCCCGGCCCTGGAGGTCGCATACCCCTGCTCAGCGGCAGTTCAGGGTGCGTTCATCTTCCGTTCATCTCGACTGCCTGATTTGTGGCGATCTTGCTGGGCCGTGGGGACGGCGGCCGGCGGGTCCGTGGTTCGGCTCGTACCACGGCGGCCGGACGCGGCGCGGGCAACTGCCGCAGAAACTTGACCAGCCCGGCGTGGTCGGTGTCGGCGATGACGTCCACCCCGGCCGCGGCCAGCTCGGACCACACCGCCCGGCGAACCCGGGCCGGGCCGGCCGGCAGACCCGACATCCGCACCGTACGACCCTCCGCGTGCGCCTCGCGGACCAGCCCGTGCAGCAGATGCCGCTCCTCGGCCGGGATCGCCTCCCGGCCGTCCCAGCCGAAGCGGCGCCCCCACGCCTCGCTGACCAGCGGAGCCAGCGTGACCGGTGTCGACGCCGAGCCCAGGTCGTCGAAGGTCGCCTCGACGAAGGCGTACCGGCGGCGCTGCTCGGCCAGCAGTTCGCGGACGTCGACGATGCCGGTCACCGTGACCGTCACCGCGCCCGCCTGCATCCGGCCGTCGACACAGCCGCTGAGCAGCTCGAGGTGATCGCGCAACTGCCGGTCGAACATCCGGAACGCCCGCAGCAACGTGGCCGGCTCCTGATACGGCCCGGCGAACTCCACCACCAGGCGAAACGGCGAGCGCTGGTCGTGCGACAGTCGGCCGCCCCGCGCCCACGCCCGGCTGAAGAGCGGCGTCAGCACCAGCCGGCGCAGCGTCCGGCCCGGCTGGGGCAGGCCGGGCCCGATGAACAGCTCTCCGTGCGGGCCCGGCCGGACCGCGACGGTCATCCCGCCCAGTCCACGGCGGAGCACGCCGGGCAGCGGGTCGGTGTCCGGGGACCGGACCAGCGCGTGCCCGGATGCGAGAAAGGGCCCGGCCGACCGGCGGCGGACGGCGACGCCGATCAGTGCGGCGGCGCCTCCGGCGGCGGCGGCACCTCCCGCCAGTACCGGCAGATCGCTCGCCACGGTGCAGGCCCCCTGAAACCTCGAATGCGGCTTAGTGCGCTTAACGTCGTGATCACTGTGGCACAGACGACTGCCGCGATCAGGCAACGTCGCGGAGAATTCCGCCATGCCGTCCGCCATATCCGCGATCACCGACACGTTCGAGAGCCGCGGCGGCCCCGTCAGCTCAACTCTGCCAGGCCGGGCTCAGTCGAGGCGGGCCGTCAGCTCAACCCGGCCAGGCCGGGCTCAGTCGAGGCGGGCCGCCAGCTCAACCCGGCCAGGCCGGGCTCACTCGCTGACGATCGCCAGCCACTGCCGGTAGGCGGCGGCGAACGGCTCGCTGCCGTCACCGAGCGCGATCAGCAGCTTGCCGGCAGCCGCCTGCGCCTCACCGACGACGTCGTCCGGATAACCGAAACTCACCCGGTGCGCCTCGAACTCGTCCTCGTCGCGCAACTCCACCGCACCGGTCGCCCGGCGGCGCACCACATCGAGGTCGAGGTCGACGATGTGCACGGTGTCACCGTCCCAGCGGGCCGGGGTGGTGATGTCGCAATACACCTCGCTGGTCCGCGGCGGCGGGTTGAACATCCCCGTCCACCAGGCGTTGTGTGGGATGAGCAGGACGAACGGGATCTGCTCCACCGATGGCCGGCCATGATAGACCGACGTGGTGCCCCGGGCCACGCCGACCCAGACGCCGAGCTCGTCCTCCGCGAAGCGGCGGGCCGGATAATCCCGATGTGCCGAACCGTCCCACTTGGTGTAGACCACCCGGACCATCTCGCTCGGCATGACAAGAACCCTAATGGTGCGACCGTTTCGTCGGTGGGTGCGGGTACGGTCTCCGACGTGACCGCCGCAACCCGTAAGAAGGCCACCGCCGCCCAGCTCCTCGCCGCCGCGGTCGGTGCCGTGCCGGGGGGCACGTCGCGGCCCGGCCAGGAGGCCATGGTCGCCGCGATCGAGCACGCCGTGACCACCAAGGAGCACCTGCTAGTGCAGGCCGGCACGGGCACCGGCAAGTCGCTGGCATACCTGACGCCCGCCCTGCTCGTCGACGGCCCGGTGGTCATCTCCACAGCCACTCTCGCCCTGCAGAATCAGCTGGTCGAGCACGACCTGCCCCGGCTCGCCGAGGCGGTCCGGCCGGTGCTCGGGCGGCGGCCGACCTTCGCGGTGCTCAAAGGCCGCCACCACTACCTGTGCGTGGCCAAGATGGAACACGCCGACGAGGAGGCGCCGACCGACTCGCTCTTCGACGACGCGCCGCCGCAATGGCTCGGCGAGGCGGGCAAGCTCGGCAAACAGATCCAGCGCCTGCAAGCCTGGGCGGAAAAGACGACAACCGGCGACCGCGACGAACTCGACCCGGGCGTCGACGACACCGCCTGGCGGCAGGTCTCCATGCCCGCCCGCGACTGCGTCGGCGCGGCCCGCTGCCCGTACGGGAACGAATGCTTCGCGGAGGCCTCGCGCGCCCGCGCCCGCGAGGCGGACATCGTGGTCACCAACCACAGCCTGCTCGCCGTCGACATGCTCGCCGAGCGCAACATCGTCCCCCCGCACAAGCTGCTGGTCGTCGACGAGGCGCACGAACTGGCCGAGCGGGTCTCCTCCGCCGCCCAGGCTGAGCTGACCCGGGAGTCGGTCGAACGGGCCGCCAAACGCGCCCGGCCACTGATCCCTCCCGCCGCCGCCGAGGCGCTCGCCACGGCGGCCGATTCCCTCACCGTCGGCCTCGGCGAGGCGCCCGCGGGACGGCTCACCGGCGGGCTCCCGCCACTGCTGGCACAGGGGGTGCTGCTGCTCGACGCGGCCACCCGTTCCGCCCTGGAGGCGATCGGCGACATCAAGGCCGACGACCCTGACCCGGTGCGCAAGCAGCAGGCCAAGGCCACGCTGGACGACCTGTCCACGACTGCCCAGCGCCTCCTCGAGGAGTCCGACCACGACGTCGCCTGGATCGAGAAATCCGACCTCGGCAGCGGCCGCCGCGCCCTGGTGGTGGCCCCGCTGTCCGTAGCCGGAACGCTGAAGAACAACCTGTACGAGGACCGGACCGTGGTGGCGACCTCAGCGACGCTGACGCTGGGCGGGCGCTTCGACACGGTCGCCCGCGCGCTGGGGCTGCCGGCGCCGACGGTGCCCGAGCCGCGTACGGGCGCCGCGGCGGCGATCGCCGGGGAGGGCTGGAGTTCGCTCGACGTCGGGTCCCCCTTCGACTATCCGAAGCAGGGGATTCTCTATGTGGCCGCCCACCTGCCCCGGCCGGCGGCCTCCGGGCTGCCCGACGCGGCCGGCGAAGAGCTGATCAGACTGGTCGGCGCGCTGGGCGGCCGCACGTTGGGCCTGTTCTCGTCGCGCAAGGCGGCGACTCAGGCGGCCGAGCTGCTGCGCGCCCGGACGGACCTGCCGGTCCTGCTGCAGGGCGAGGAGTCGCTACCGATCCTGGTCCGCAGATTCCGGGAGCTGAAGGAGAGCTGCCTCTTCGGGGTGATGTCGCTGTGGCAGGGCGTGGACGTTCCCGGCGACGCCTGTCAGCTCGTCGTGATCGACCGGCTGCCCTTCCCCCGTCCCGACGAGCCGCTGGCCGCCGCCCGGGCCGCCGCGGTGGACGCGGCGGGCGGCTCCGGCTTCGCCTCGGTCAGCGTACCGATCGCGGCGGTCCGGCTGGCCCAGGGCGTTGGGCGGTTGATCCGCTCCACGGGCGACAAGGGCATCGTGGCGGTGCTGGATTCGCGTCTGGAGACAGCCCGGGGGTACGGAGCTTTCCTCCGTCAGTCCCTCCCCCCGTTCTGGTACACGACCCGTCCCGAGGTGGCCATCGGCGCCCTCCACCGCCTCGCCAAAACCTGAATCAGGCCACGTTGAGGTGGATGTTGCCAATTCGCGCCACAATGTCCACCTGGCCGCCGAGGCCCATCACATAGGAGCGGAGGATTTCGAGACTTACGGCGTCGCCGTTCTCGATCTGGCTTATCCGGGCCTGGGACAGGCCGGTGGCCTCCGCCAGCTGGGTCTGCGTCACTCCGAGCTGTTTGCGGATCTCGGCAAGCTGCGCCCCGCCGACCGAGGCGAGCATCTGCTCACGCATCTGCCGACGACGGGTCACCCGATCCTCATCATCCCAGGACGAGTCGACAACACGAGCCTTCGCCTTCGCATCCTGCCAGTTCACTGCGTCGGTCATGACTGCTCCTCTGCTTCCTTCAACGCGGCCAGGTGCTCAGCGAACCGATCATCGGCAAGTGCGATGGCTGAGGAATACCAGGATTTCCACTGCCCTGACTTGTCTCCTGCGACCAAAAAGATCGCCTCACGAGCGGGATCAAACGCGAAGATCAGCCGAACCTCCGTTGCGCCGGACGACCCCGGCCGGAGTTCCTTCATGTTGTGGTAGATGCTGCCCTTCAATCGATCAACCAAAGGCCGGCCGAGCGCCGGCCCTCGCTCGGAGAGTAGATCCACAGCCTCAGCCACCAAGTCGGCGGTCACCGGATCCGAGACACAAAAATCCAAAAACCAAGCCTTGACATCCGGGTGCAGCGCGATCTCCCACATGCCAACACCATATAAGAATAGCTTATATTCTGCCGCCCCCGTCTGCCGGGGAAAGGAGTCACGGGCTTGGTGCGAAGACTGCCGCGTCGGGCGGGATGTCGGGGCGGCGGCGGGCCAGGCGACGGACCCCGGTGTTCAGGACCGCTATCAGCGGGACGGCGACCAGAGCGCCGATGATCCCGGCCAGGACCACGCCCGACGCGATGCCGATGATCACGACCAGCGGGTGGATCGCGACGGCCCGGCCCATGATCACGGGTTGCAGAACGTGGCCTTCGAGCTGCTGGACCAGGATGACCGCGCCCAGGATGATCAGGGCGATCACCCAGCCCTTGTCGACCAGGGCGACCAGGACGGCGACCGCACCGGACACGCTCGCTCCGACGATCGGGATGAAAGCGCCGAGGAAGACCAGCGCGGCCAGCGGGAACGGGAACGGGACGCGGAAGATCCCCAGGAAGAGTCCGATGCCGACCGCGTCGATGAAGGCCACCAGCACCGTCGCCCGGACGTAGGCGCCCAGCGTCGCCCAGGAGGCGTCGCCTGCGTCGGCCAGGCGCCAGCGGACGTTCACCGGCAAGAGGCGGACCAGGAAGCGCCAGATCTTGCGACCGTCGCGCAGGAAGAAGAACGTCGCGAAGAGGACCAGCAGGGCGCCGGTGACCAGCTCGGCCAGCGTCGCCGCGGTGGCGAAACCCGTGGCCGTCAACTGCGACGTGTTCGCGTTGATCCAGTTCTGACCGGAGTCGATCGCCGCGTTGACCTGGTCGTCCGACAAGTGCAGCGGGCCGGTCTTCACCCAGTCCTGGATCTGCCGGATGCCATCGCCGGCGTTGGTGATCAGGTTCGACAGCCCGTCGATGAACTGGCTGATCACCAGCGTCAGAGTGCCCGCGACCGCGGCCAGACCGCAGATCAGCACCACGAAGGTGGCCAGCGACGGCGGCAGCCTCCGCCGCATCCAGCCGACCGCCGGGGACAGGAACGCCGACAGCAGCAACGCGATGGCCAGCGGGATCACCACGATGCTGATGATCGAGATGAACTGCAGCAGCACCCAGCCGAGCAGCCCGACCACCAGCAGCCGCCACGCCCACGCCGCGGAGATCCGCAACGAGTGCGGCACTTCGGCGTCGTCACGGCTCGACGTCGACTGATAGACGTCCGGCGACTCCGGCGACGGCGGCTCGAAATCGACCTCGTGATCCTCCCGGTCGCCGTTCCGCCGGGAGCGGGCGATCTGCACCGACTCACGGCCGGACTCGTACGCCCGCCGCACGTTCTGCCTGATCCGCTGCAATCGATCCACCGCACACCCCCTCGCCGGCGTCCACCGTAGCCGTTGATTCATAAGCGCAAACCGGGCGACGCGCCGACCAGGGGCGGGGCGTACCGTCTGCGTTCGTGAGCGACACCACGACTGACGCCGGCCTGCCGATTCGGATGCTGCACGACCGCGTCCTCGTGCGCCTCGACGGTCCCGAGGGCGAGCGTCGCTCCACCTCGGGCATCGTCATTCCGGCGACCGCGTCGATGGGCAAGCGGCTCTCCTGGGCCACCGCGGTCGGCGTCGGCCCGAACGTCCGCTCGATCGTCATCGGCGACCGCGTCCTGTTCGACCCGGACGAGCGCGCGGAGGTCGAACTGCACGGCAAGAGCTTCATGCTCCTGCGGGAGCGCGACCTCCACGCGGTCGCCGCCGAACGGGTCGAGCCCGACGGCACCGGCCTCTATCTCTAGTATCTCCAGTCCCGTCTCAACAGGGCGAAACACCCCAGCCCAGAAACTGCCGTCGGCGTACGTGGCGGAGCGGCTCGGCGCTCAGTTCGGCGCGAGTCGCGTGGGCGCGGGCGAACGGCCCGGCCCAGAGTGGCGAGCTTGTCAGCGGTGAACGGGTTGACGATCCGCTGATTGCCCTCGCGAATAGTGTGGTGACGTGACAGTCCAAGATCGACGCTCCTGAAAGCCCTACTACACCACCGACAACCGTCTTTCGGTACGGAGCAGGCCGGTCACCGGCGACCCGGGTCCTCGTCGCGCGGCGGACTGATCGGGATTTGCCCACCGTCCGGAGTGGCCGCGTCGCCCGCCCCCGGTCCGGGCGGCGGGGCGGCAGCCGGGGCGGGCCAAGAGCCGGGCGCGGGGGCGGGCTGAGGGCCGGCAGCTGGCGCGGCCCAAGAGCCGGGCGCAGGGGCGGGCGCAGAGTCAGGCTGCGGGCCGGCAGCCGGGGCGGCCCAAGGGCCGGGCGCAGGGGCGGGTTGAGGGCCGGCGGCCGGCGCGGCTGTGGGATCGGATTGGGCAATGGAGCCGGGGCGGGTTGCGTCGGGTGCCTGGAACTCGGGTTGCTGCCACTGGTAACCAGGCTGCCCACCCGACGGCGACTGACCGGGGTAACCAGGCGGCGTGCCGTACGGCTGATAGGCGGGATGAGTAACCGGTCCACCGTAGGGCTGCTGGCCGGGATAGGCAGCGTGCTCGCCGTTCAGCTGCCGGCTCGGGTAACCAGCCTGTTCGTCCCTGGGCTGCTGGACGGGATATCCGGGCTGTCCACCGTAGGACTGCTGGCCGGCGTAACCGGGTTGCCCGGAACCACTCGGCTGTCCACCGGATGGCTGCTGGCCCTGATAGCCGGACGGCGAGCCGTAGCCGGGCTGCGCACCGCCAGGCTGCGGGCTCGCGTAGCCGGGCTGCGCACCGTATGGCTGTTGACCCGCTGCGGGCTGGTTCTGAGATGCCGGGCCGTAGCCGGGCCCAAACCCCGGCACCGGCTGAGCGCTGTAGCCGTACCTGGGCTGCGCGGCGTCACCAGGCGCAGGCTCAGCGGCATAGCCGGAAATCGGCTGAGCGACGTAACCGGGCGGCTGGCCGTAGCCGGGCATCGCGCCGTAGGGCTGGGCCGCACCGTAGCCGGGTGGGGCGTAGCCGGGTGGGGCGTAGCCGGGTGGGGCGTAGCCAGGTGGGGCGTAGCCAGGTGGGGCGTAGCCAGGTGGGGCTTAGCCAGGTGGGGCGTAGCCAGGTGGGGCATAGCCAGGTGGGGCATAGCCAGGTGGGGCATAGCCGGGCGGGGCGGCCGGGGCCATCGCGACCGGCTGGGGCGGGAGACGGACCGGCACCGGGACCACCGGCTCGTCGGGCGCCGTGACGGTGCGGACGACGCCGTCCGGGAACGTGATCTGGTAGCTCTCGCCGTCCCAGAAGGCCTGCGGCGTCTGCGGGTCGCGGCCCTGGAAGACCGCGCGATAGCTGACGATCGCGTCGAGCAGGCGGTACTCCTCCGCGACGGTCTGACTCAGATCCTCCGGCCTGCGGTCCAGGCCGCGCTGCATGCCGTCGCGGATCAACGCCAGCCTGGTCGCCGCGAACTGGAAGCTGCGCATCGCCTTGACTCCGTTGTCGCCGGCCACCCGGCGCGCCCAGCGCCGGGCGGAGTGCCGACGGCCCAGGCTGCCCAGGGCGGCCACCTCAGGCGGGGAGAACCAGCCGGTCCGCACATACCTCGGCAGGATCCGCTCGGTGAGCCGGCCTTCCCAGCCGCGCAACGAAATCGCCAGGCCGACCATGGTGAAGAACAGCGGAACCATGAAGCCCAGATAGCCGTACAGCATGATCAACGGTTGGCCGATGGCAGCCGACAGCGTCGGCAGCAGGTTGAACGTGCCGTGCAGCATCATCGCCAGCACCAGGCCGCCGATCGGGGCCAGCCACTTCAGCCGACGGTCGGCGGTGCGCGACGAGATGCCCAGGCCGATGCCGCTCATCGAGGTGAAGAGTGGGTGCGCGAAGCCGGTGAAGAGGATCCGCACGATGAAGATCAGGAAGACGTTCTGGATGCCGGTCGCCGGGCCGTACTGATCGGCACCCGCCGCGTAGCCGTGTCCGCCCAGGTACAGCACGTTCTCGACCATCGCGAAGCCGATCGCCGAGAGGCCACAGTAGACGATGCCGTCGGTGATTCCGGACCATTCCCGGCGCCGCCGCCAGAGCAGCAGGATCGGCCCGGCGGCCTTCATCGACTCCTCGATGAACGGCGCGACCAGCACCGCGACCAGCGCTTCGGGCAGCCCGATCTTGTCGAAGAGCAGCGCCACGCCGGAGTTCACCCCCAGTGCCGCCAGCGTCGCGACCGAGGAGCCCCAGGCGAAACAGAAGAGCAGATACCGGGTGGGTTCCGGTTCGTAGCGGTCGAGCCACAGGAAGCAGCCGACCAGGACGGGCACCGGCAAGATGGCCGCGACCAGGCCGATGATCAGCGCGGAGATGCCGTAGCTGAAGCCCAGGAAGCCCAGCATCGCGACGGCGCACAGCGCGATGAAGGCGATCAGCCCGGTGAGCGGCAGCCAGCGCCGCCAGCCGGCTCGCCGCCCCGGCACCGGCGGCGGCGACGCATCGGCAAAGGCAGGATCCCCGCCCACTGCGACCGTCGCCCACCCGTCGACCGTCCTCCACCCGTCGACCGTCCCCGCCGGAACCGCACGGCCATCCTCGCCCGCACCGGAAGTCCCGGCGGCAAAGCTCGGCGTCGTTGCTGCGGCCGGGCCGGGCCCAGCGGCCGAGCCGGGCCCAGCGTCCAGGCCAGGCCCAGCGTCCAGGCCAGGCCCAGCGTCCAGGCCAGGCCCAGCGTCCAGGTCAGGCCCAGCGTCCAGGTCAGGCCCAGCGTCCAGGTCAGGCCCAGCGTCCAGGCCGGGCTCAGCGGCCGGGAAACCGCTGGCCGGATAGCCACCCAGCGGAGCCGTCGATTCACCGGCCCCGGTGGGCGCGGGCCGTTGCCCATACCCCTCGCCGAACGGCGCCGAAGCCGGAAACGCCATGGTCGGCGGGTCGTGCGGGGTCCCGGCCGGCGCCGGCTGCCCGGCCGCCGGTGCTGGGCTCGTGGCCGCCGGTGCCGGGCTCGTGGCCGCCAGACCCTGGCTCGCTGCCGCCGGACCCTGGGCAGGCTGGGGCGGGGCAGCCTGTTCGGGCGACCCGTCCGGTGCAACGTCGGCCATACCGCCAGCGTAGCCACCCGCGGCCCGGCTCGCCCGAAGCGGGACCAGGCCCGAAGCGGGACCAGGAAGGATCAAGAGCACGTCGGCCGGGCCACGGGACAACCCACCCGACCGGAAGCGCGGGGCTTCAGGGCGCGGACTGGCTGGGGCGGGTACGGCCGATCGTCTTGCGCTGGGTGCGGGGACGGCCGCGCCAGCCGACTGCGCGGCGGACCAGGCGGGGCGCCTCCGCGTGGTCGATCCCCGAGGCCCGCAGCAGGTCGGTCGCCGACGTGCGCACCTGCGCCACGACCACACCGCCCGAGAAACCCACACCTTCTTCGTACGCTTGACCCGATTCTGCCGCTGCCCGGAGCGCTCGTTCGCGGGCCGCGATCGGCTCGACGCCCTTGGCCCACTCCTCGCGCAGCAGATCGACCGCGTCGCCCAGCAGACCGACCGCGGCCGGCAGCACCGCCGGAAAGGACTCCTCGTCGCCCAGCGCGGTCAGCACCCGCCGGGTGAGCACCCGGACGTTGCGCAGCGCGTAGGTGATCTGGGTCGCCCCGTCGACGTACTGGGACAGGGCGCCCCGGGTGCGCCAGCGAGCCGGGGCGAAGGCCACGTTCTCCCCGGCGGCCTTGACGGCGGCGGACATGGCGGTGAAGTTCGCCTCGGCGGCGCGCAGCTCCTCCAGGGCCGCCTGGACCTGCTCGGAGTCCCGGCCGGCCAGCCCGGCCGCCACTTGGTGCAGGCCGTCGGCCAGGGCTTTCAGTGCCGGGTCGGCGGCCCGGCGGACGACGGTCAGCGGATTCAGCGGCAGCAGGACGGTCATCACGATGAGGCCGACCGCACCGCCGACCAGCGCGTCGAAGAACCGGGTCCAGGGCAGCCCGGTGGCCGGGGTCAGGGTGGCGACCAGCACGGCCGACGAGGCCGACTGGACCACCAGCGGGGTGCCGCCGCCGACCGCGATCGCGACCAGGATCGCCAGCGTCACGACCAGCCCGATCTGCCACGGCCCGGAGCCGATCAGCAGGATCAGCGCGTCGCCGATGCCGATGCCGATCGCGACGCCGATGACCAGCTCGCCGGTGCGCTGCACGCGCTGCCCGACCGACGAGGCCAGGGTGATCACGGCCGCGATCGGCGCGAAGAACGGGGTCGGCCGGCCGATCAGGTCGTGCGCGATGAACCAGGCCAGCCCGGCCGCGACGCCGGCCTGCAGAGCGAGTGCCAGCCCACCGCGTACCCGGGCCAGCCCGGCCGCCACCCCGGTCCGGGACCGCCCCGGCAGCTCGGCCAGCACCGCCGTCAGGGCCGCCAGCCGAGCCAGCTCAGACCCGTCGACGGCATCCCCACGCGGCTCGGCCGCCCCGTCCGGCGCGGAAGCCGGGGCCGCACCGCCGGCCGCGGACGGCAACGGCACCCGCGCGGAACCGGAGCCGGCAAGCTCCGCACCAGCGGACGAAGGCACCCCGCCCGGCGCGGGGTCCTCGGTCGGGGACGACGGAGGGCCGGTCATTCCTCGACCCTAGGTGGTCGCGTGCCAGGATGGCGGCCGTGACGAGTCTTGTGGGGCGCTGGGTCGCCGCTGCCCGGGGTGCCGGTGCGACCGCCGCGGACGCGGATCTGGAGGCGGCCGGCGGCTATCTGCTCGGGCGCTGGTCCGAGCCGCAGCGGCAGTATCACGACGTGAGCCATCTCTGCGCCGTACTCGATGTGGTTGATCGGCTTGCCGGTCTTGCCCCGCATCCGGATCGGGTGCGGCTCGCGGCGTGGATGCACGACGCGGTCTATGACCCGCGGGCGCTCGGCGATGCCAACGAACGGGACAGCGCCGACTTCGCCGAGGGGCTGCTGACCGCGCTGGGGACACCGCCCACGGTCGCCGCCGAGGTGGCGCGGCTGGTCGGGCTGACCGCGGGGCACGCGACCGAGGACGGCGACGACGACGGCGCACTGCTCTGCGACGCGGATCTGGCCATCCTGGCCAGTGCCGAGGACCACTACGCGGAGTACGTGGCGGCGATCCGTCGGGAGTACGCGCACGTGCCCGACGACGCCTTCCGGGGCGGCCGCGAGCAGGTGCTGAAGGCCCTGCTGGAGCTGCCGTCGATCTATCGGCTGGCGCCGCTGCGGGAGGCCTGGGAGGCGACCGCCCGGGCCAACCTCGCTCGGGAACTGGCGCGGCTCACGAACTGAGGTGTTTCGGCCGGCGCAGCCCGGCCGACCGCAGCCGCGCGACCAGCTCCCGGGACGCCAGCAGGGTGGCGCCGAGCCGCAACGCCAGCTCGAAACTGGCCGCCGGGATGTCGTAGTGGTCCCGGTCGAACGCTGTGCGGGATACACCGAGTCGCTCCGCGAAGACATGCAGTTCCTCGTACGACGTGTCGCTGACCAGGTGCGACCAGAGGCGGCCGTGGGCCGGCCAGAGTGGCTCGTCGACCAGGATCAAAGGTCGATGTCGAGCAGGTCGTCGGCGTTGCGGTCGGCGCTGAAGCCGCGGACGTCCGGCACGCCGACCCGGGCGGCGTCGGCGGTCAGGTCGTCGGGCATCTTCTGCGACTGGCGTTCCGCCTCGACCCCGGCCAGGTAGTGACCGATCTCACGGTCGCGGACGATCGTGTCCCAGCCGAGCGCGTCGCCCATCACCTGGGCGGCGTGGGCGGCCGTCGCGGTGCCCCGGTGGGCGGTCTCGATCGAGATCCGGGTGCGGCGCGCGAGCACGTCGTCGAGGTGCAGCGCGCCCTCGGCGAGGACCGCATAGGCGACCTCGGCGGCGAGATACTCGGGCGCACCGGCCAGCGGGGTGGCCAGCTCGGGGTCGGCCGCGATCATCGCCAGCAGGTGCACGGTCAGGGTGCCGTAGCGTTCGAGCAGGTGCTCCAGCACGCCGGCAGGGACCCCGTGTCGGCGGGCCGTGTCCAGCCGGTCGCGCCAGGCGGCGGCGTAGCCGTCGGCGCCGAGCAGCGGCAGCTGGTCGGTGCGCGATGGGCGGGCGGGGCCACCGAGGCGGCGTACGGCCCGGTCGACCACATCGGCGGCCATCACGCGGTAGGTGGTGTATTTGCCGCCCGCGACCAGCAGCAGCCCGAGCATCGGCTCGACGACGGCGTGCTCGCGGGACAGCTTCGAGCTCGCGTCAGCCTCGCCGGAGAGCAGGGGGCGCAGCCCGGCGTAGACGCCCTCGATGTCGTCGGTGGTCAGCGGCCGGTCCAGGACCGTGTTGACCTGGTCGAGCAGGTAACTGATGTCGCGCGCCGAGGCAGCCGGGTGGGACCGGTCGAGGTGCCAGTCGGTGTCGGTGGTGCCGATGATCCAGTGCCCGCCCCACGGGATGACGAACAGGACCGAGGTCGGCGTACGCAGGATCAGGCCCGCCTCACCGGTGATCGCCGACCGGGGCACGACGAGGTGCACCCCTTTGGAGGCCCGCACCCGCAGCCCAGGCCGTACGCCGACGTCGCTGAGCATCTGGGAGAGGTCGTCGCTCCACACGCCGGTAGCGGCGACCACCGTGCGGGCCCGCACCTCGAACTCGGGCGCGTCGGGCGCCTCCAGGTCGCGTACCTTGACCCCGACGACCTCGCGCGCCTCCCGCAGGAAGCCGGTGACCCGCGCGCTGGTGACGACGGCCGCGCCGAGGCTGGCCGCCGTGCGGGCCAGGTTGACCACCAGGCGGGCGTCGTCGACCTGGCCGTCGAAGTATCGGATCGCTCCGGAGATCGTGTCGGCGCGCAGGCTGGGGAAGATGCGCCGGGCACCAGCGCGGGTCAGGTGCCGATGCAGCGGCATCCCCCGGCCGGTACCGAAGAGGCCCGCGAAGACGTCGTACGCCGCCACGCCGAGCCCGTAGTAGGCGCGCTGCCAGACCCGGGCGGCCGGTGACCCGGCCGGCAGCGGCACCAGGATCGGCACCGGGCGGACCAGG
>JAVHVY010000110.1:0-19869 GCA_032160305.1 Actinoplanes sp. | reverse complement strand
CGACTACCCGCGGCGTGACGGCGACGGCAACGCCTCGGTCACCGACGACGTCAAAGCGGCCGCCAACTCCTACCGGGAGACCTTCAACACCTCTCAGGACCCGCTGGTCGGGCTGCTGCGCAAGCTCGGCGACGGCGCCGCCGACCTCGCCGGGTCGGCCGCCGGCAAGGCCCGCACCTGGGCCACCAACGCCGGCCGCAACCGCCGCGACGACGAGCCCCCGGCACCGCCGGAAAGCTGACGACGAGCCTCGGCCCAGCCGGAAAGCAGACGAAGATCCCCCTGGGCCGCCGGAAAGCTGACAGCGGGCCTACGATCGGGCGGTGAATGAAGACGAACTGCGCGCCGCGGTAGCGCGGGAGATGCCCGGTGTCCGTGCTGACCTCGAGCGCCTGGTCCGGATCCCGGGCATCGCGTTCGACGGGTTCGACCACTCGCAGGTCGAGCGGTCCGCCGAGGCTGTCGCCGAGTTGCTGCGCGGCTGTGGGCTCGAGGTGCAGATCGTGCGGGCCGAGGGTGGCGGCCATCCCGCGGTGATCGGCCGCAAGGCGCCCCCGGCCGGTGCACCCAACGTCCTGCTCTATGCGCACCACGACGTGCAGCCCGTCGGCGACCTGGCCCGCTGGGAGAGCGACCCGTTCGAGCCGCAGGAGCGTGGCGGCCGGCTCTACGGGCGCGGCGCCGCTGATGACAAGGCCGGCGTGATGGCCCACGTCGCCGCGCTGCGGGCCTGGGGTGACGCGCTGCCCGTCGGGGTGGTCGTCTTCGTCGAGGGCGAGGAGGAGTTCGGCTCCTTCTCGCTCGACGAGCTGCTGCAGACCCATCAGGAGACGCTGCGCGCCGACGTCATCGTGATCGCCGACTCGGGCAACTGGGACATCGGCCAGCCAGCGCTCACCACGTCGCTGCGGGGCCTGGTCAACCTCTTCGCCGAGGTCCGCGTGCTGAAGAGCGCGGTACACAGCGGCATGTTCGGCGGCCCGGTCCCGGATGCGCTGACCGTCCTCGCCCGGCTCATCGCGACCCTGCACGACGAGCAGGGCGAGGTCGCCGTCGACGGGCTGGTGGGCCGCGAGGGCGCGTCGGTCGACTACCCGCAGGAGCGGTTCCGGCACGAGGCCGGCCTGATCCACGGGGTGGAGTTGATCGGCCACGGCACCATCACCGACCGGATCTGGACGAAACCGGCGATCGCGGTGCTCGGCATCGACGCGCCGCGCACGTTCGAGGCGGCCAACGCGCTGCAGCCGAGTGCGAAGGCGAAGCTCAGCGTCCGGCTGGCGCCCGGCGACGATCCGACATCGGCGTACGAGGCGATCCGCGCGCACCTGGAGAAACACGTGGCCTGGGGGGCGCAGCTGGAGGTCACGCTGGAGGCGGACGGTGCGCCCTGCGTGATCGACGCTACCGGGCCCGCGTTCGACGCGGCCCGCGAGGCGTTCCGGGCGGCCTGGGACGGGGTCGCCCCGGTCGACATGGGAGTCGGCGGCTCGATCCCGTTCATCGCCACCTTCCAGGAGCTCTTCCCCGGCGCCGCGATCCTGGTCACCGGCGTCGAAGATCCGTATGCGGGCGCCCACGGCCCGAACGAGAGCCTGCACCTGGGCGAGTTCGCACGGGTCTGTGCCGCCGAGGCGTTCCTGCTGCGCAACGTGGCCGCGCTGAGGTTCTGACATGGCCGTCGAGCAGACCGACGTGCTGGTGGCCGGGGCCGGCCCGACCGGCCTGATGTTGGCCAACTGGCTGCTCAGACTCGGCGTCCGGGTGGTGGTGGCGGACGGCAAGGCCGGCCCGACCCGGGAGTCGCGGGCCCTGGTCGTGCAGGCCCGCAGCCTCGAGATCTACGACCAGCTTGGTCTCGGCGACCAGGTGATCTCCGCGGCGGCGCGGGCGGTCGCGATGGCCCCCGGCTTCGGCGCCCGGGTCTTCGGCGCGATCCCGATCGGCGCGATCGGTGCGAGCCTCACCCCCTTCCCCTTCATCGAGGTGCTCGAGCAGAGCCACAACGAGGAGATTCTGTACGCGAATCTCAGGAAACTCGGTGGCGACGTGCGCTGGGGCGCACCAGTCTCCGGGCTGGCCGAGACCGCGGCGGGGATCGAGGCCACGGTCGGCGACAGCACCGTGCGGGCCCGCTTCTGCGTCGGAGCCGACGGGGCCAACTCGGTGGTCCGCCGATCCCGCGAGATCGCCTTCGAGGGCATCACCAACCCGCACACGTTCTTCGTGATCGACGCCGCCGCGGCCGCCGGGGTGGTCGAGTCCGCGGCCAACGTCCGGGTCGGCGGCGAGGACTTCCTGGTCGCCTTCCCGATGCGCGGCCGGGGGAACTGGCGGCTGATCGGAGTGGCCCGCGACAACGACCGCGAGGTGAGCGAGCAGGATGCCCGCGACCGACTGCGCGAGGCCTTCGCGGTGACGTACGGCGATTCCCGGTGGTATGCGACTTACAAGGTGCATCACCGGGTCGCCGCCGCGTTCCGGGACGGGCCGTTCTTCCTGGCCGGCGACGCGGGCCACGTGCATTCCCCGGTCGGCGGCCAAGGCATGAACACGGGCCTGCAGGACGCGCACAACCTGGCGTTCAAGCTCGCCGACGTCATCCACGGCCGGGCCGGCGCGCAGTGGCTCGACCGCTATGAAGCCGAGCGCCGGCCGGTCGCCAAGCGGTTGGTCGGCACGACCGACAGGCTCTTCGGCTTCATCACGTCCCCCAAGCTGAGCCGTCGCGTCCTGCGCCGCGTCGCGGTGTCACTGCTGGCGCCGATCGGGGTCCGGGTAATGCCGCGCACCAAGGGCGGATCGCGGTTCTTCGAGTATGTGTCCCAGATCCGGATTCACTACTGGATGTCGGATTCCGCGAAGCAGACCGCACACGGACGTCGCGACCCCGTGGTCGGTCGACGGCTGCCCTGGACCGGTTCCAACTTCGAGTCCCTCAAGTCGCTGCAATGGCAGATCCATGCGTACGGCGGGGTGGCCGAGTCGGACGTCCCGGACCTGGGACTGCCCGCGCACGTCTTCCCGGCAGCACCGGAGACCGCACTGCGGCCAGGGCAGCTCTATCTCGTACGCCCGGATGGTTTCGTGGCCGCGCAGGCGACGCCGGCCGAGGCCCCCGCAGCTTTCGCGGCAGCTCTGCCCGCTGCCCCTTAAGGGTCGGCGGGCGGCCTCCACGGACCCGGTACGGGCGTTCTGGAGTGCAGGATTATCCGGCACCGGATTACCTGATCGGGGTCGCGCATGGGGGTGTGCCGGGGAGATCAATCCTGTTAGGATTCGAACATGAGTTCTAATGATGCTCTTCTTCGGCTGCGAGCCGCGGTCAGCGCTCTGGGAGATGTCGACGTCTCCGGGTGGGATGAAACCGTCCTCACCGGTCACCTTACTGAGATCTCCATCGCCCTCTGCGAGGTCGACACCCAGCTGAGCCGGGTGGCCGACGCCGTGCGCGCACGCGGCTTCCGCATCGCCGAGCCCGTGCCCGGCTGATCGTCGTCCCGCTCACCTGAGGTTGCGGCCCGGCCTCGTCAACCGGGGCCGTGCCGCCGGCGCCCGCCCTTGTCCCCGGGCGGCGCCGGCCGAGGTGGCGCCCCCATCGCCTGGGCGGCGCCACCCCATGCCCGCTGTGGCAGATGCCAGGATGAGTGACGTGCGGTTCCTTGACCTTGCGGCCACGTCGGCGGCCGTCGCAGCCAGCTCGGGCCGGAAGGCCAAGATCGAGCTGTTGGCCGCCGCGTTGCGGCTGCTCGACCCACGCGAGTTGGCCGCCGGCTCCGCCTACCTCGCCGGGGAGTTGCCACAGCGCCAGACCGGGGTGGGATATGCCAGCCTGCGGGACCGGGTGCCGCCCGCCGACGAGGCGACGCTGACGGTGGCCCAGGTGGACGCGGCGATCGCGGCGATCGCCGTCGTCACCGGCGCCGGGTCCCAGGCGCGACGGCGGGAGTTGGTCGGGGCGCTGTTCGGGGCGGCCACCGCTGATGAGCAGCGACTGCTCGTCGGGCTGTTCAGTGGCGAGCTGCGTCAGGGCGCGCAGGCGGGGCTGCTCGCCGACGCCATCGCCAAGGCCGCCGAGGTGCCGGTGCCGGCCGTCCGGCGGGCGCTGCTGCTGTCGGGGGACCTCAAGCGGGTCGCCGTCGCCGCCTTGACCGGGGGAGCGGCCGAGCTGGCCGCGATCCACCTGCGGGTGGGCACACCGCTGACGCCGATGCTGGCCGCCAGCGCGCCGGACGTCTCCGCGGCGCTGCTGGCCACCGGCGTGCCGGCCACGGTCGACGTCAAGCTCGACGGCATCCGCATCCAGGTGCACCGCTCCGGGGCCGAGGTCGCCGTCTTCACCCGCAGCCTGGACGACATCACGCCCCGGCTGCCCGGGATCGTCGCCGCGGTGCGGGCGTTGCCGGTGCGCGAGATCGTGCTCGACGGCGAAGCCATGGCGCTGGACGCGCGGGGCCGGCCCCGGCCCTTCCAGGAGACGTCGAGCCGGGCGGCCAGCCGGTCCGGCGGCGACGCGGTGGCGCTCGCACCGTATTTCTTCGATCTGCTGCACTGCGACGGGGTGGACCTGCTCGATGAGCCGGGGCGGGTGCGGTGGGCGGCGCTGGCCGAGACGCTGCCCGGCGAGCTGATCGTCGCACGGCGCACCGTCGAGACCGAGGAGCAGGGGGCCGAGGCGTTCGCCGCCGCGCTGGCGGCGGGGCAGGAGGGTGTCGTCATCAAGGCGCCCGACGCTGCGTACGACGTCGGGCGGCGGGGGGCGGCGTGGGTCAAGGTCAAGCCACGACACACGCTCGACCTGGTGGTTCTGGCTGTCGAGTGGGGGCACGGGCGGCGGCAGGGGTGGCTTTCCAACCTGCATCTGGGTGCGCGGGATCCGCGTACGGGAGGATTTGTGATGTTGGGAAAGACCTTCAAGGGGTTGACCGATGAGCTGCTGCGGTGGCAGACCGAGCGGTTCAGGGAGCTGGCCGTCAACGACTCGGGCTGGGTGGTGACCGTGCGGCCCGAGCAGGTCGTGGAGATCGCCTTCGACGGGGTGCAGTCCTCGCCGCGCTATCCGGGTGGGGTGGCGTTGCGCTTCGCCCGGGTGCTGCGCTATCGCGACGACAAGCGGGCCGAGGACGCCGACACCATCGACATGGTCAGGGAGATCGGAGGTTACAGCGCGGCCAGCGACCGGACGTAATTGACCTGCTGATGGATGTAACCGACCTGGGCCTGGTCGGCCACGGGAATGCGCGCGACATATTGCCGGGTACCGTTCGTGACGGTGACCTGCACTGTGCCGTGCGGGACCGTCTCCTTGATCAGCAGGAAGAGCAGGCTGAACACGGTGAGCACGCAGAAGCCGACGACGGCGCAGACGATCGCCCACGTCGGGATCTTCTGCTCGTAGTGCCAGTAGTCGTTGACCTGCCAGGTCGAACCGGCGAGCGGCATGTCACCCGCCGGGGTGTGCACGACGGACGAGGTCACGGCGATCTCGGCGATCTGCACGATGACCGGTCCGACCGGCCCGACCGGCGCCGGCAGCGGCACGGACCTGGGCGGCATACCCCAGGGATCCTGGGGGTCCGGGTCCGGTGTGGAGCTCACGTCCGCACCCTAGCCGGATCGGCGGCCGCGAGGGAAACGCGGCCCGCCCCCGGGCGATCCGCCGGGTTGTTCGGCTGCCCGGTCGAGGGCGGCTACGCGGTCGAATTCGGCTACGCGGTCGAACTCCTCGACACGGTCGGGCGGGCGACCGGACGGTCTGCCGTTCTTCGGGGTTTCCCGGCGCGCGGCGGAGTCGTTCGGGGTGGCTTCCCCCTGGGCCTCCTTGCGGGCCTGCCACCCGAAGGCCAACAAGGTCATCAACGCGAACATCCACCACTGGACGACGTAGCCGGCGTTCTGCCAGGCGTCCTCGTGGTCGATGGGGATCTGCTGGAACGCCGCGTCGTTCGCCGGGGTCTGCGACGTCAGCAGGACGTAGGCGCCGTAGACCGGATACGGCAACTCCCCGGCCAGCCTGGTCACGGTGATGCGGCGGGTGTCCAGGCGACCGTCGCGGTGCTCGATCGGGGTCGGGCGGCTCTCCGAGAGGTGGATCCGGCCGATCACGGTGACCGGGCCGGTCGGCGCGGGCGGCACCTGCGGCGGAGCGACGGCGGAGCCGCCGGTCCCGGGCGGTACCCAACCGCGGTCGACCAGGACCGCACTCCCGTCGGCGAGCCCCAGCGGGGTGACGATCTCGTAGCCCACGTCGCCGTTGACGGTGCGGCCGCGGGCCTGGATCTCGTGCGCCGGGTCGTAGCTGCCGGTCACGGTGATCCGGGTCCAGGCGAGGCCGCTCCCGGGCGCGGCGCCCGCGGCCGACGGCCGGGTCGGCCTGGTCAGGATCGAGGTCAGTGCGACGGGTGTGACCGTGTCCGCGGCGTCGATGCGGTCGTTGATCGCGCTGCGTTCGTGATAGCGGTGCAGTTGCCAGTTCCCGAGGAAGACCATGACCACCGCCGCGGCCACGGCCAGTGCCGCGCCGGCCAGCCAGCGGGGCGTCAACAGAAACCGGTACACACCCCGAGGCTACCGGTCCGCCCGGGGCAGTAACCCGGGGCGGGCCCGCCGCCGGAGCAACGGCGACCCACGGGGACGGCTGCCCGGCAACGCGCACTTCTCCTTCCCGGGCCGCGAAGGCGACACGCTGCCAGCGCGACCAGCCTCGTACGCGACGGTCGGGGGTAGCGGGGGATGCGGGACGAGAGGCCGCAGAACGCAGCCGGGGTGCGGCCGGACCGGTGCCGGGTGGGGCGTGCGGGGGCCGGGTAGGGTGCGACTTCCGGCGATATATCACGTGAGCGCCGGAGTTCACATCGCCAGGAGAGTCATACATGAACGCCCAACCGCGTCTGGTCGTCAGCGCGCCCTCGTCCGGGCACGGCAAGACTGCGATTGCTGTCGGTCTGCTCGCGGCTGCCGCGGCCCGCGGCGTGCCGTCGGCCGGGTTCAAGGTCGGGCCCGATCACACCGACGCCGCGTACCTCGGGCTGGCCACCGGCCGGCCGGGGCGCAATCTCGATCCGCGGCTGGTCGGCGCCCAGCGGGTCGCGCCGTTGTTCGCGCACGGGGCTGCCGGGTCCCAGTTCGCGGTCATCGAGGGAGCGATGGGGCTCTTCGACAGCCTCACCGGGCAGCCGGAGATCGACGGCACCGCCGCGGTCGCCGCCGCCCTGCGCGCGCCGGTCGTACTGGTCGTCGACGTGGCCGCGATGGGGCATTCGATCGCCGCGCTCGTGCACGGCTTCCGGATGTTCGACGAGATGGTGCACCTCGGCGGGGTGGTCCTGAACCGGGTGGCCTCGCCCCGGCACGAGCAGATGCTGCGTACCGCGCTGGACGACATCGGCATGCCGGTCCTGGGTGCGCTGCGCCGCGGTGACCTGCCGTCGGTACTGCCGGCCCGGGGTCAGGGGCCGGTTCCGGTGGCGCACCGCACGGTCGAGGCCACCCGGGCCGTACGCCGCCTGGGTGAAGCCGTCGGCAATGCGCTCGACCTGGACCGCCTGGTCAGCCTCGCCGCCGCCGCGCCCGCCCTGCCCGGCCCGATCTGGTCCCCGGTGGAAGCCGTCGGGGCGGAGCCCGCGCCCGCCCAGCGGCCGGTGATCGCGCTGGCCGGCGGCCCGGGCGCGCCGTACACCTATGTCGAGACCGCCGAGCTGCTCGCCGCGGCCGGCGCCGAGGTGGCGATCCTCGACCCGTTACGCGACGAGCAACTGCCGCCGGGCGTACGCGCGCTGCTGGTCGGCGCGGCCCTCCCGGAGACGTACGCGGAGGAGCTGTCGGCCAACCGGCGGCTGTGCAACACGGTGGCCCAGTTCGCGCACGAGGGCTGGCCGGTGATCGTCGAGGGTGTCGGCCTGCCCTGGCTGACCCGGGACTTCGACGGGCGGCCGATGTGCGCGGTGCTGGACGCCTCCGCGGTCACCGGTGACCAGACCGTGGCCGGCTATCGGGAGGCCGTCGCGTCGGCCGGTTCCGCCCTGGTTCCGGCCGGCGCCCGGGTCACCGGATACAAGCAGCACCGGGCGATCGTCAGCCCGCGGTCCGGTCCGGTCCCGGCGTGGACCTGGTCGGGCGGCAACCCGGAGGGCTTCGTCCGGCGTCAGGTGCACGCGTCCCAGCTCGGCCTGCACTGGGCCGGGGCGCCGGAGATCGCCCGCCGGCTGGTCGCCGCGGCCGTCGCCGGGCCGCAGCCGGCAATGACCGGCGACAATGCCGATCCGGCCGATGTCGTAACCCACCCTTAACCTGGAGGGAGCCCGCTGACGAAGGAGGACGACCGTGGCCGATCGCGTGCCGCTGGATTTCGACCCACCCGCTCGTCAGTTGCGATCGCTGCTGCTCGGTATCGACGAGACTGAGCTGATCGCCCCGACCCCGTGCGCCGACTGGTCCGTCGCCGCGCTGCTCGTGCACCTGCTAGGGGTCTGCGCCGCCTTCACCCAGGCGGCCCGCAAGCTCACCGGCTCGCCGGGCACCGCCGGGCCGCCGCCGCCGCCGCTGGCGGCCGACCTGCCGGCGTACTGGCGCAGCCGGATGCCCGTGCTGATCGAGGAGCTGGCGACGGCCTGGCGTGACCCGGCGGCCTGGACCGGCACCGCCCAGGTCGGCGGCGGCACGATGCCGGCGGCGATGATCGGCGCCTTCGGGATGAACGAGCTGGTGATGCACAGCTGGGATCTGGCCCAGGCGACCGGTCAGGACTACGCCGCCGACCCGCGGATCCTCGAGGCCCTGATCGAGCTGCTCGCCCAGGGTGCGCCGCTGTTCGGCGAGGTGGTCGAGATCGAGCCGGAGTCGGCGTTGCTGGATCAGGCGGTGGCCCTGGCCGGGCGCGATCCGCAGTGGCGCTCGGCCCGCCGGGAGCAGGGCTTCAGTAGGCGATCGACCGCGGTGGTGGAGTGAATTTCAGCTTAGGCTGACCCTTCAGCGCGTCGCGCAGGGTCTCGGCGACGGTGTATTTCGAGATCCTGCTCCGGCCGCCGCCGACGGAGTCCTCCGGGTTGTCCGGGTCGGCCACGAAGGCGGCTGCCGCCAGTTGCGGGGTGAAGCCGCAGAACCACGCCGTCCGGTTGTTGTCGGTCGTGCCGCTCTTGCCGGCGACCGGCCGCTGCAGGGTCGCGTACACCATGGGTGAGGTCTGCCAGCCGCCGCACTCGCCGATGGCGGCGCCGTAGCCGGTCACGCAGCGCGCCGCGTCCGTCGCCGCCTCGGCGACGGCGACGCTGAACGCCCGCCGGCAGCGCGAGTCGGCGACCCGTACACCCTGGTAGCTCGCCGGTCTGCCGTCACTGGTGGTGATCGACCGGACCGGCAGCGTCTCGCAGTACCGGCCGCGGGCCGCCAGGGTGGCGAAGACGTTTGCCATCTCGATCGGGGTGGCGTCGCTGACTCCGAGGGTGAAGGCGCCCCACCCGGCCGCATGCGCCGGAGTCGCCAACTCCCGGTCGATGCCGGTACGCCACTTCAGGCCGAGCCGTTCGGCCATCGCGACCACCTTGGCCGCGCCGACCTTCTGCTCGAGCTGCACGAAGTAGGTGTTCACCGACTTGCTGAAGCCGCTCCACATGGTCTGCCGGCCGGTGTCCGAGGCGCTGGAGTTCCTCGGGCACCAGTGCCTCCCGCAGGTCGCCGGGCCGGGCGCGGTGATATACCGCGACACGTAGCGCAGCGGCGCGTAGAAGGCGGTGGATAGCGGCATCCCGGCGTTCAGGGCGGCCAGCATGGTGAAGATCTTGAACGTCGAGCCGGCCTGGTAACCGGCCATGTCGCCGCCGCCGAGCAGCGGGTTGACGGTGTTCGGGTAGTTGCCGATCAGGCCGGCGCGGCGTTTGACCGGGTCGCTGTGCTTGCTGTTGTGTTTCTGGTCGAGCGAGAAGGTGCGGTTCACCGCCATCGCCAGGATCCGCCCCGTGCCGGGCTGGACCACCACCACGCCGTGGGCGTAGCGGCTGCGCTTCTTCTCCTTGGCCAGGACGTGCTTCAGCGCGTACGCCTGGATGGCCGGGTCGATGGTGGTGATCACCTTGTAGCCGCCGCGGCGCAGACTCTCCTCCCGCAGCTGCGGGGTCGCGCCGAAGGCCCGCTGCTCCAGCCACCAGCTGCGGAAGTAGTCGCAGAAGAAGCCCCAGTCGTTGTGCGGCTTGGCGATCGAGATGCAGTCGTTCGGCGGCGTGGTCAGTTTCAGCAGGATCCTCGCCTTCATCGCGGCGACGGCCTGCGGGGCGGTGATCGTGCCCATCTTCAGCATCTGGTCGATGACGTAGTTGCGGCGTTCGACGGCCGCGGTCCGGTTCTGCGTCGCCGGGTCGAAGGCGGAGGGCGCCTTGACGAGTCCGGCCAGCAGGGCGGCTTCGGTCAGGGTGAGGTCTTCGGGCGACTTGGAGAAGAAGATCTGTGCGGCGGCGAAGATGCCGTAGGCGCGGTGCCCGAAGTACGCGCCGTTGAGGTAGCGCCGCAGGATCTCCTGCTTGGAGATGCGCTTCTCCAACTCGATGGCCAGCCGCATCTCGCGCAGTTTGCGGGCGGTGGTCTGCTCCGTGGCCTCGATCGCCTCGTGCGGGGTGGCGGCGCCGTCGCGCAGGGCCATCCGGACGTACTGCATGGTCAGCGTCGAGGCGCCCTGGGAGACGCCGCCGGCCTGCTGGTTGGCGACGAAGGCGCGGGCCACGCCTTTGGCGTCGACGCCGTTGTGCTCGTAGAAGCGGGCGTCCTCGGAGGCGACGATGGCCTGGGTGATGAACGGGGACATGTCGGCGAGGGCGACCGGCCGGCGGTACTCCTCGTAGAACATGGTCAGCAGGGTCCTGCCGTCGTTGGCGTAGACGTAGCTGGTCTGTGCGGAGGGCACGACCGTCAGCTCCTCCGGCATGCTCTGCAGCGCGTCGCTAGCCGCCTTGACGCCGACTCCGCCCAGCGCCGCCAGCGGGAAGGCGAGACCGGCCAGGACGAGGCCGGTGATGAGCCCGGCGCGGATGAGGGGGGCGAGTTTTCCGGCGGCAGCAAGGGGGCTCTTGATCACCCTCTGAAGGTATGACAAAACCCTCATGTCCGTACGGAAAGGCTGAAGTGAGAGGCGCTTGCGCGTCATGCATGCTGAGGTCGTGTTCAACCCGATCGACGACGGCCTCGGACACCACGGCGACGCCGAGGTGGCGCCCGGACTGGTCGACCTCGCGGTCAACGTCCGGCGCCAGCCGATGCCCGACTGGCTGGCCGGACCGATCGCCGCCACCCTGAGCGACCTGGCCGCCTACCCGGATGTGACCGCGGCCACCGCGGCGGTCGCCGCCCGACACGGCCGGGCCCCCGGGGAGGTGCTGCTGACGGCCGGGGCCGCGCAGGCGTTCGTGCTCCTGGCCCAGGCGTTGCGGGGGGCGCGCCGGCCGGTCGTGGTGCATCCGCAGTTCACCGAGCCGGAGGCCGCGCTGCGCAACGCCGGCCACCAGGTCGACCGGGTGCTGCTGCGCGAGCAGGACGGCTTCCGGCTCGACCCCGCGCTGGTGCCGGCCGACGCCGACCTGGTCTTTGTCGGCAACCCGACCAACCCGACCTCGGTGCTGCATCCGGCCGCGGCGATCAGCGCCCTCGCCCGCGAAGGCCGCACCCTGGTCGTCGACGAAGCGTTCAGCGACACCACCTACCGGTCCGGGGTGGCGGAGCCGGAAACCCTGGCCGGCCGTCGTGACCTGCCCGGCCTGGTGGTGCTGCGCAGCCTGACCAAGACCTGGGGGCTGGCCGGCCTGCGGATCGGCTACCTGCTGACCGACCCGCGGACCCGGCAGACGCTCGGGCGCTGCCTGCCGCTCTGGGCCGTCTCCACTCCCGCGCTCGCCGCCGCGAAGGCCTGCGCCTCCCCGGCGGCGATCGCGGCGGAGCGCGTCATCGCGGCCGAGCTGGCCGGGCGGCGCCGGCACCTCGTCGACGGCCTGCGGGCAGTGCCAGGCGTCACTGTCGCCGGCGAACCGGCCAGCGCCTTCGTCGCCGTCCGCCTGACCGGAGCCGGCAAGATACGACTTGAGCTGCGCGAACGTGGATATGCCGTACGCCGCGGCGACACCTTTCCCGGGCTGGGCGCTGACTGGTTGCGGATCGCGGTGCGCGACACTGCCACCACCGACGCGTTCCTGGCAACGCTGACCGACGTGATGAAGGAGCGGCTGTGACCCTCGAAACGACGCTGGCGGCCATCCGCCCGGCGGATGCCGCGGCGATGGCCGCGGCCCGCGAACTGCAGGCCCGGCTGACCAAGCCGGCTGGTTCTCTGGGCACGCTAGAGGACATTTCGGTACGCCTGTCCGGGCTCGCCGCAAGCTGCCCGCCCCCGATGCCACACCCCGCGGCAGTCGCCGTTTTCGCCGGCGACCACGGTGTGCACGCCCAGCGGGTCACACCCTGGCCGCAGGAGGTCACCGTGCAGATGGTCGCGAACTTCCTCGCCGGCGGCGCGGTCGTCAACGCCTTCGCCCGGCAGGCCGGCGCCTCCCTGCTCGTGGTCGACGTCGGGGTCGCCACCCCCGTGCCGGTCACCGACGACCTGCTGCTGGCCGCGAACGTGCGCCGCGGCACCGCCGACCTGGCCACCGGCCCGGCGATGACCGTGGCCGAGGCCCGGGCCGCGATCGAGGTCGGCATCACCGTGGCCCACGCCCTGATCGACGGCGGCGCCCGGTGCCTGGCCGGCGGGGACATGGGCATCGCCAACACCACCCCGGCGGCGGCCCTGATCGCGGCTTTCACGGGCGCCGTCCCGGCCGAGGTCACCGGCCGGGGCACGGGCATCGACGACATCACGTACGCGAGGAAGATCGACGTCGTCACCGGCGCGCTCGCCCGGCACCGGCCCGACCCGGGCGACCCGATCGCGGTGCTGGCCGCGGTCGGCGGCCTGGAGCATGCCGCGCTGGCCGGCCTGATGCTCGGCGCCGCCGAACGCCGCGTGCCGGTCGTCGTGGACGGGGTGATCGCCGTCTCCGCGGCCCTGGTCGCCGCCGCGCTGGCCCCCGACGCCGTCGCCGCGATGATCGCCGGGCACCGTTCCGCCGAGCCGGGCGCTACCGTCGCCCTGGCCCACCTGGGCCTGACCCCCCTGCTCGACCTGGGCATGCGGCTCGGCGAGGGCAGCGGCGCGGTGCTCGCCCTGCCGCTGGTCGCCGCCGCCGCGCGGGTGCTGCACGAGGTGGCGACCTTCGACGCGGCCGGAGTCTCGGAGAAGTGAACCTCTATCCGCTGGCGTTGCGCCTCGACGGCCGCCGGGTTCTGATGGTCGGTGGCGGCGCGGTCGCCACCCGCCGCTTCCCGGCCCTGCTCGCGGCCGGCGCGCGGGTCGAGCTGGTTTCGCCCGAGCTGACCCCGGCGCTGCGCGCGCACGCCGACGCCGGCCGGCTCACCTGGCGGGCCCGCCGGTTTGAGCCCGCCGACGTGGACGGCGCGTGGCTGGTGCAGGTCGCGGTGGCCGACGCCGGGGCGGCCGAGCAGGTCAGCCGGGCCGCCGACGAGCGCCGGGTCTTCTGCGTACGTGCCGACGACCGCGCGGCAGCCACCGCGTGGACGCCCGCGGTGACCCGGCACGGTGCGGTCACCGTGGCCGTCACCGACGACGGCGACCGGCGGCGCGCGCTGGCCGTCCGGGACTTCGTCGCCGTGGCCCTGGAGTCCACCCCGATCGCCGAGCCCGCTACCACGACCGGGCAGGTGGCCCTGGTCGGCTCCGGTCCCGGCGACCCCGAGCTGATCACCGTCAAGGGCCGCCGGCTGCTGGCCCGCGCCGACGTGGTGGTCGCCGACCGGCTGGTCCCCGGCATGCTGCTCGGCGAGCTGCGGCCCGAGGTCGAGTTCGTCGACGCGGCGAAGATCCCGTACGGGCCGTCGGCGGCGCAGGAGGAGATCAACCGGATCCTGGTCGACCGGGCGCTCGCCGGCCACTTCGTGGTGCGGCTCAAGGGCGGTGACCCGTTCGTCTTCGGCCGGGGCGGCGAGGAGGTGCTGGCCTGCGTCGAGGCCGGCGTGCCGGTCACCGTCGTGCCCGGGGTGACCAGCGCGATCGCCGCGCCCGCGCTGGCCGGCATCCCGGTGACCCACCGCGGGGTCGCCCACGAGTTCACCGTGGTCTCCGGCCACGTGCCGCCGCAGAGCGAGTTGTCCCTGGTCGACTGGTCCGCGCTGGCCCGACTCCGCGGCACCCTGGTGATTATGATGGGCTTGAAGAACCTGCCCGCGATCGCCGCTCGGCTGATCGCCGAGGGCAGGCCCGCCGGCACCCCGGCGGCCGTCGTGCAGGAAGGCTCGACCGAGGCGCAGCGCTCCTTGCGCGCCACCCTGGGCACGATCGCGGACGCGACCCGGGAGGCCGGCATCCGTCCGCCCGCGGTCGTGGTGATCGGCGACGTGGTCGCCACCCTGGCATAGCCCGGAAGCGGCAGGGCTGAGCCCCCCGCCGGCCACCCGTTCTGCCTGTTTCCGTTAGCCGGTCAGGCCGGCCAGGCCCGCCCGGGCCCGCTCCTGCTCGTACGGGTTCCGCAACGTCCCGGCCAGCTCCAGTGCCGCGGCGAAGTGCTGCCGGGCGGCCCGCGCGTGTCCCAGCGCCGCCCACAGCTCACCCAGCGCGTTGCTGGCCAGCGCCTGCTCGTACGGGTGCCCGACCCCGGTCGACAGCATCAGCGCCTGTTCCGCCTCGCGGATGCCCTGCTGCGGCTCGCCCTGGTCCTGGCGTACCAGGCTGAGCTGGGTCAGGGTGTCCGCGTGCAGCTCCGGGTCGTCCACGCTGCGGGCCAGTTCCAGGCTCTCGGTCAGGTAGCGCTGCGCCGCGCTCAGGCTGCCGATCCGCCGGGCCAGCCGGGCGAGGTGGTTCAACGTCCAGCCCAGCGTGCCGTCCAGCCGGCCGGAGGCGCGCAGCAGATCCTGCGCCGCCACCAGGTGCCGCCGGGCCACTTCCAAGTCGCCGCGCCGCAGGTGCACGGTGCCCAGCACGGTCAGCGACTCCGCCCGCAGCCGGGGCCCGGCGTGCAGGTCCAGCAGCGCCGCCGCGGCGGTCGCGTGGGCCACCGCCACGTCCAGCTCGCCGGTGTCCCGGCAGAGCACGGCGAGCCGCAGCCGGCCGAGCGCTTCCAGCGGCTCCTCGCCGGAGCGCCGGCCCAGCGCGACGGCGGCGTCCGCGCAACGCCGGGCGGCCGCGACGTCGCCGACCGTGGTGTAGATCCCGGCCACCTTGGCCAGCATCCGGGCCTCGTGCCTCTGGGCGCCGACCGTGCGCAACAGCCGCAGGGATTCCTCGGCACTCTCGATCGACTCGGCGTACCGGCCGAAGCGGATCAGGGTGCCGGCCAGGTCGCCGATCGCCAGCGCCTCGGCCAGCAGGTCACCGCCCGCTCGGGCCGCGTCGACCGCCACCCGGGTCACGGCCAGGCATTCGGCGCTGTGGCCGCTGCGGTTCAGATACGACATCAGCGCGCCGGCCATCACGTGGGCATAGGCGAAGTGCCCGTCGGCGGCCGCGTGCCGGACCGTGGCCACCAGGTCGGCGCGTTCCGCCTCGGCCCACGCCTCGGCCGCGGTCGTGCCGGGGACCGGAACCAGCGGACCGGCCGTCTCCGGCTGCACCCGGCCGACGAAGAACTCGCCGTAGGCGACCAGGACGGCATGCCGGTAGTACTCGTGTAGTCGATGCACGGACTCGCGGGCCTGGTCCACGTCCAGGTCCGCCCGGGCCGCCCGCGCCGCGTACGCCCGGACCAGCTCGTGCATCCCGTACCGCCGGTCCGGCCGCTGGCTGATCAGGTGGCGCCGGGCCAGCGTGAGCATCGCCCGCCGGGTCGCCTCCAGCCGCAGGCCGGCCAGGTTCGCCGCGGCGTGCAGGTCCAGCCCCGGGCCGGGGTGCAACCCGAAGGCCAGAAACACCGTCCGGGCCTCCGGCGGCAACGCCCGGTACGCGCCTTCGAGCACCGGCTCGGCGGTCAGTTCGGCCGGCGTGGTCGCCGGATCGGCGGCGGCCCGGGCGGCGAGTACGGCCAGCCGCAGCGGCAGCCGTTCGCAGTGCTCGGCGAGCGGCCCGGCCGGCAGCGTGCGCGGGCCGAGCCGGCGGGCCAGCATGGCGGCCGCGTCGGCCGGCGACAGCCCGGTCAGCGGCACCGGCCGGGCCTGGTCGAGCTCCAACTCGTCGCGGCTGGTCACGATGGTCAGGCCGCTCCCGCCGGCGGGCAGCAGCGGCCGGACCTGGGCCGCGTCGCGGGCGTCGTCGAGCAGGACCAGCAGCCGGCGGCCGTCGGTCAGGCTGCGGTAGAGGGCCTGCCGGCTGGCCGTCGCGCCGGGCACGGCATGCCGGGCCACGCCGAGGACGACCAGGAAGTCGGCCAGCACGTCGTCCGGCGCCGCGTCGCGCAGGCCCGCGTAGAGCTGCCCGTCCGGGAAACGGTGGGTGATCTGATTGGCCCAGTGCACGGCCAGCGCGGTCTTGCCCGCGCCGGCCGGGCCGCTGATCACCGGCACCGCGCCGCCGCCCTGCTCGAGCAGGGTCCACAGGGCGCTGAGCGCGTCGGCTCGCCCCGCAAACGACGATGCGTCGCGGGGCAACAGGACCGGCACGTCCGCGGGCTTCACGGCGCGGATAGTAGAGCGGCCGGTCAATCGGCGGACGTGACACCCAGCTCCCAGCCGACCGAGCCGGTGCGGTGCGGACCCACACCAGAAATGGGCGAGGAACGCAAGCACCCTTCCGGTTTCCCTGAGATTCCAGCTAAACAGCAGTGGCGGATACGGGCATTGCGCGGCGCTTTAGAAGCCGCGCTTGTCCTCCAATACTTCGAGGAGGTTTCCGCTTGGATCCTTGACAAAGAAGTAGGTTACCCCGGTGTTGCCTTGTCTCCGTCGAATCGTTATGGGGATTCCACGGTTCTCCAGCAGGCGCTGAGCCTCATCGACTGACGGAACTTCTAGCGCCAGATGCTTTACACCTATCCGTGGCAGGTCGGTACTCAAATCGCCAGCCGACTCGGGAGCCGGAATCTGTTCCTTGTAACACCACAGTTCAATAAAAGCGCCTTCCAACTTCAAGTGCGCCAGCTCGAAGGCTCCCGCAGGGTCGACATAGCGAACTACGACATCGAATCCAAAGCCTTGATAAAAGTTGATCGACTCACCCATGTCTCGAACGCTGATTGCTACATGATGTAGACGGAAGCCCATACCTCGCTACCTAGTTTGATGATCCGCTATTCCGCTGTGCCTTGATCACTTGGCGCGGTTGCTCCGGGAAGTTTACTTCATCAAAGAGAACCCATTCGTCAATAGCAACTTCGTACACTCGGGTGAGTCCTTCACCGCTCGCCATGACATCGAGATCCAGCGCGACCGAAGAAGCGGGCCAGCGTGTTACGAACGAGTCGATCGCCTTCTCGATGCCGACTACGGCCAATTCGCGGGCATGGCCGGTGAACGTAACACCGCAGACGGTTTGGCCCAGTGCTTCAAGGTGAATCGCAACGATGGCTCCAGCGACGCATGCGTTTACCCGAAGGTTGTGGCTGTGATTCCGGTCCCGACGGGAAATGAAACGAAGTAGGTCAGGACGAAAGTGTGGGTCGTACCATACATTGCATAGCTCGGGCGCACCGTCCGTGCGCAACGTTGCCAGTTGCATGAGCTTCCCGCTTCTGACGTAGTCCTCCAGAAGGTCGCGCGATTTCTCCATCATCACAGTTCCTCAGCGGTTCCACTCGTCAGAGCGGCCGACGGTCGCCGTAGTGATGCAAGGACTTCTCGCCAATCACGCACAGCCTCGGCATTGGAGGGGCCGATCAGGCGGTCGAACTCGCGTGCACGTGCGAATACTGTTATGCCGTGGTACGTACGCCGATCGAGCACCGCGGCGGTGGCGATGCGGCAAGCCTCCTGCAACTCTCCCGCCTGCGCAAAGGCACTGGCTTGCTCAAATCGCACCAGGGCCGGTTCGGTCGTCTCGGCAAAGTCATACATGCCTATTGCGCGTTCAGCCGCTGCGGAAGCGGCCTCGGCGTTATCCAGCTCGACCCATCCGCGGGCTTCATAAAATGCCAGCTTTTCGGGGACGAATGAAAAGATCCCTGGCCGAACGAGTTCTGATGCTGAGCGGTCGAGAGCTGTCCGCGCATTGTCGATCGACCGTTGAAATGCGTTAGCGTCTCCGAGCATCGCATGCGCTTTCGCACGGAAGCCCCATAACCAAGCGATTGCGGGTGAAGGTGCATGCCTGGTTTCTAAGCGTGGGCTGACGGCGTCGAGCGCACTCCGAGGATCCGGAGTGTATGTAGGGAGGTAGGTACTTCCGGCAAGGGCAATGTCTGCCATGTATTGGTCTTTCGCTTCCCGCGCGGACCGCTGAGCTATTCCATACCACTGCCGGGCTAAGGGGAATTGACCTTCGTTGAAAAGGATTTCCCCTAAGACGGTTGCGAACATGGCTCCGCAAATCGCGAGCTCCCGCTGAGCAGTTAGGGGCTGCTTCTTATCCGTTAGCCTTCGGATGTTCCGGAAGTGCTCGAAAGCTTCGCCCATTAGCGTTGCGGGTGGAACCTGCACTACCCGAACACCAAGGTGTTCGGCTTCTAAACGAAATTCGGCGAGGCGGCCGGCGCCGACCGAGCCTCGATCCAGCGCGGAATGCATGCGTTCCGGCTCGGACCAGAGTCGATCGATCAGGGCAGTTGCTACGGCGGCACCACCAAGCTGGAATAGATCTCGCCTATTCGTCGTCATCTCCTCATCTATGTGGGCCTGCGGTTCAGGTGGAGGCAAGAACAGTTCTATTACGGTACGGCCGGGGAACATGCGCTCCAGCACACGGCAATGATCCGGGTGAGGCTTCGTCTTCACCCTCCCTGACAACCAACGCTGGTATTGCTCGCGGCCCGGTGCTGTGCTCGAAAGTGCATTATCAATGCGTTGAGCGACCGTTACGTACTCACGGCAGAAGGCCGCATGCGACTGCAGGTGGCGCTCCGCTAACAGCAACTTGATCAAGGTTGCGGGATCGCCCATCGTCGCCTCCGTGTCGAATCGACTAGACCAGACCCAGGGTAAGCGGCGTTGAGGGCAGCACAAAGCCGTGCAGGCCACCACGAGACGACGACCCGAGAAAAGCCACCAAGATGCCGCAGGGAAGACCGGGGAGGTCCGCCAGGCGCACTACCGAGGTTGGTAGTGGTTCGGGCACGGTATGTAGCGCCGGGATCTGGGGGCGGCTCGAGACAAGGCTCCGGGCCTCTCGGTGATTCCAGGCCGGAACCGCCGGGGCGGCCCCCCGCATGGGAACTGCCGTGAGGTCGAGCGCCGATGCGTCAAGTGAAGTTTCAGCGAATTTAAGCGGCTACGAAGAGTGACGAGGGGTGATGATGCTCGCCATAGCTGCCGTCGCCGGGCTGGTGATCGGACTCCTAGCCGGACTGATGCTAGCCAGCGGAAAGGGGAAATGGTGCCCGAGCTGCGGTCGAGAGCGCGACTGCGTGGCCTGCCAGGAGGTGAGAGATGGAGCGCCGCGTTCCCGGAGGACAGCGTGAGATCGCCGGGGCTGTGCTGACCCTCTCGACAAAGGGCGGGTACAGCGTCACTCATCGAGGCGATTACGTGGGCTACCTGCATGCCAGCGTGGGAGACCAGTTCAACGTCTACCGGCGCAAGGTCAACGAAATGGATGACTGGCTCGGCAAGTACCGGCTGGAAGACGGCGTGAAGGCGATCCTGCGGGCCTGCGGCCGGACGGTCGGAGAGGGTGGCCGGGATGCCGCGTGAGTATCCGCCCGCCGTGCTGGTGCACTCGGAGGTCTGCGAGGACGTGAGCACCCTCCGGCGGCACGGCGA